>JBKPSR010000103.1:0-17932 GCA_046735115.1 Actinomycetota bacterium | reverse complement strand
GCGATCTCGAACTCGCCGGGCTCTTCAAGTAGGGGTGGCAAGAGCAGCGGTAGCAGCCAGAGCAAGCGGAGCAGCGGAAGCGGGAGCGGCGGCAACACGGCGCAGAAGAAGGCCGCCGGGCGCAAGGGCGGCAAGAAGTCGAGTTAAGCGTGCGTGCCGGCCCGAGCCTGCCGCGCCGTCGATCCAGTCTGAAGTCCAGATCACAGTGCTCGTGTCGGGAGGGCGGCCACGCGCCTAACGGCGGGTGGCCGCCGGTCCTCTGCGCCGCTCGAGGTCGAGCGCGAGCTGAGCCCTACGGATCGAGGCCGGCAGCGGCAAGCCCCTCGGCGACGTCGCCGTACGACCGCAGCTCGGTGAGCGCGCCGTCGCGCAGCCGGTAGGTACACGCGGTACGAGTCCCGACGTCGACCCCCGCTCCCTCGGCCGCGGAACCTCTGCCTGAGGATCACGAAGACGCGATCGCCGAGGTGACGGACGTCCTCCGGCACGAACTCGACCGTCTCCTAGATCTCCGGCGATGTCGCGAAGGTAGTCGCGGATTCCGGCCGCGCGCACGTTGGGGCCCGAGGTCCTAGCCGGGGCGGCACTCGCGGCCGTGCCGTCGTGCACTGATGCCCAGGCGCGTGCTCCGTAACGGATCGCCGACCCGCTGGACCTGAAGGCATGCCGTCCTTCAGCAATCTCCTCATCGTCGTCGCGGTGGCCTTCGCGGCCCCGTTCCTCCTCGGCCTGTTTCCGCGCGTCCGGCTGCCGTCGGTGGTGCTCGAGATCGTGGCCGGCATCGTGGTGGGCCCATCGGTGCTCGGCCTCGTCGAGATCGACCAAGCGATCGAGGTCCTGGCGTTGATCGGACTTGGCTTCGTGCTGTTCCTCGCGGGACTGGAGATTGAGTTCGAGAAGCTGCGCGGACAGGTCCTCCGCCTAACGGCGCTCGCGTTCGTCGTCTCGTTTGCGATCGCGGTGGTAGTCGGCTTTGGGCTGTCGGCCGCAGGCCTAGTCGAGACCCCCCTGCTGGTAGCGATCATCCTCTGCGCCACCTCGCTCGGAGTCATCGTGCCCGTGTTGAAGGACACGGGGGAAATCTCCTCGCCCTTCGGCCAGCTCATCGTCGCAGCGGCGTCGATCGCGGACTTCGGCGCCATCATCCTCCTCACCCTGTTCTTCTCCGGCGAAGGCGGAGTCGGGTCGACGCTTCTGCTCCTCGGTGCTCTGGCGGTACTTGCCGTCGTGGTCTTCGGCGCGGTGCGAGGCGCAGAGCATTCGGTGCGCATCAGAGGCGACCTGCTCAGGCTTCAGGACACCACCGCTCAGATCCGTGTGCGAGCCGCAATCGTCCTTTTCGTTGGCTTCGCAGCCATCGCGGATGAACTCGGCTTCGAGGTGATCCTCGGCACGTTCATCGCCGGCGCGATCATCTCCCTGCTGGACCGCGACGAAGTGATGACGCATCCAGCCTTCCGCCGAAAGCTCGAGGCGATCGGCTTCGGCTTCTTCATTCCCATCTTCTTTGTGACCAGTGGAGTGCGCTTCGACCTCGACGCGCTCGTGGCCGACCCTTCCAATGTCGCGATGGTCCCGATCTTCCTCGCGGCGCTGTTGCTCGTGCGCGGGCTGCCCGCGCTGCTCTACCGTCGCCTCCTCGATAGCAGGCGCACGGTGGTCGCCGGCATCCTCCAGGCCACGTCGCTTCCCTTCATCGTCGCCGCAAGCGCGATCGGGCTCGAATTGGGCCTGATCGACGCGGCCGAGGGTGCCGCACTCATCGGCGCGGGGCTGCTGTCAGTGCTCGTCTTCCCGGTGCTCGGGCTCGCGCTGCTGCGCGGCGGCGCGGAACCCGCGCCTTCAGGCGCTCCGTCCGAGCCGGCGTCCGAGCCGGCCGCTCTCATGGCGATGTAGACGGTGGCGCCCGAGCCCGGCTTCTTCGATCGGCGGGCTTGGGCGGCCGAGGCCCTCGGGACGGCGCTCCTGGTGCTCGCGATCGTTCTGGCGGTCGGCCTGTCGGTCGCGGAAGGGTCTCCACTCGCCGATGCCCTCCCCGGACCAGGAGCTCGCTTTCTGGCGGTCGGCGTCCTGGTCGCGCCTTTTGTCGCCCTGCTGGCGACTTCACCGCTGGGGCGGGCCTCCGGCGCCCACCTGAACCCCGCCGTGACGCTTGCGTTCTGGATCGGGGGCCGATTGAGCACTCGCGACCTGACCGGCTACATCGCCGCACAGCTCGTCGGCGGTCTGGCGGGCGCCGCCGCCGGGCGGGCGCTGCTACCGCGTGCCGCCTGGCAATCGATTGGCGGCACGGTCACCCATCCGGGCGTTCCGGCGGCGGCGGCATTCGTGCTCGAGGGGGCTATGACGGCGTTGCTACTCGTGGTGATCCTGACCTTCAGTTCCAACGAGCGGCTGGCGCGACTGACGCCGCTGGCGATTGTCCCAGTGCTGACCGCGATCATCTGGCTGGGGTCTCCCTGGACAGGAGCAAGCATCAACCCCGCGCGGAGCGAGGGCCCGGCGCTTGCGTTCGGGGATTTCTCGGATCTCTGGCTCTATCTCCTCGCCCCGAGCGTCGCGGGCTTGGCGGTCGGGCTCGCCTGGCGTGTAACGCACAGGCGTCTGCGCGCACTACTCCGAGACACCTAGTCCAGGAGGAAGCGAGACATGGCAAACGCACAGGTGACCGCCGCACCGAGGACGAAGGGCCTGCAGGGCATCGAGGGCAAGAACGTGCTCGTGACCGGGGGAAGCTCAGGCATCGGGCAGGCGATCGCGGTGCGCTTCGCCGAGTACGGCGCGAACGTCGCGATCAACTACCTGCGCCAGCCGGAGGAGGCTGCGGAGACCGAGGAGCAGGTACAGGCCTGCGTCGGCAAGGTGCAGCGTGAGGGCGTTAAGGACGTGCTCGTCCAGGGCGACGTGTCGAACGAGGACGACGTCGTCCGCATGGTCGCGGACGCCGTGGAGGGGCTAGGCGGGATCGACATCCTGGTCAACAACGCCGGCATCCAGATCTCGCGCCCGACCGACGAGCTCTCGAGCGGCGACTTTGACCGCGTGCTCGCGGTGAATCTGCGCGGCTCTTTCCTATGCGCGCGGGAGGCGATCCGCCACTTCCTCGCCGAGGACAAGCCGGGCTCGATAGTGAACATCTCGAGCGTCCACCAGCTGATCCCCAAGCCTGGCTACATCGGCTACTCGGCCAGCAAGGGAGCGATGCAGAACCTCACGCGGACGCTCGCGCTCGAGTACGCCGGCCGCGGCATCCGCGTGAACGGCGTCGGGCCCGGCGCAACGGTCACACCGATCAACCGCGCCTGGATCGACGACCCCGAGAAGCGGCGCCAGGTCGAGGAGCACATCCCGATGCAGCGGGCCGGCGACGCCGACGAGATGGCTGGCGTCACGGCCTTCCTGGCGTCGGACGACGCCGCGTACATCACCGGCCAGACGGTCTTCGTCGACGGCGGCCTGACGCTCTACCCGAGCTTCCTGACCCCATGGTCGTCGGAATGACCTCCCCATTCGGGGCCGAGGATCAGCTCGGCATGCTCAACCACGTGGATGAGGCGAAGCGTCTCGAGGCGCTCTCGCTCGTCCGCGAGGGCCGGATGTTCGACCTCGGCCGCGTCCTGGACGAGGACGTTCCCGTGTTCCCGGGCCGGTTTTTCCGGCAGACACTCGTGACGACGGCCCATCACGCCAACGGCAACGGCGGCGTGGGGGCGGCGCATGTCAACTGGATTACCGAGCAGGTCGTCGGCACGATGCAGCTCGGCACACACCTCGACGCGCTCAGTCACCTCCAGATGGACGACCGCGGCTACAACGGCTGGACGGTGGCGGAGCTCGCCGGCACGGCCGGCGTGAAGAAGCTCGGGATCGAGACCGTCCCGCAGATCGTGACCCGCGGATGGCTCGTCGACGCCTCACGGGCGGGACACGTGATCGAGATCGCCGACCTCGACGGCATCGATCCGGCGCCGGGGGACGCGGTGCTGTTCCACACCGGCTGGGGCGCGCACTGGAATGACTCCGAGCGCTACCTCTCCGAGCAGCCAGGCCCCGGCTGCGCGGTCGCCTCATGGCTCGCTGAGCGCGGGGTCGCGCTCACGGGCTGCGACACCTGGAGCTACGGTCCGGTGCCCGCCGAGGATCCGGAGCGGCCCTTCGAGGTGCCTCAGATCCTGAACGTGGAGCACGGCGTCTTCATCGTCGAGAACCTCGACACCTCCGAGCTCGCTGCGGCCGGTGTGCGCGAGTTCTGCCTCGTCCTGACCCACCCGAAGCTGCGCGGCGCCACCGGCGCCTGGACGTCCCCGATCGCCCTTGTCTAGGAAGGACTCGCGAATGGCCTCTGAGCACTACGACGTGATCATCATCGGAACCGGTGCCGGCGGCGGCACGATGGCCCACAGGCTCGCGCCGTCCGGCAAGCGGATCCTCGTGCTCGAGCGCGGCGGCTATCTGCCGCGCGAGCCCGAGAACTGGTCGAGCGATGAGGTCTTCGGCAAGGGCCGCTACCTGCCGGACGAGGACTGGATCGACGACCACGACGGCGAGGCGTTCAAGCCGCACCAGCAGTACTTCGTCGGTGGCAACACGAAGTTCTACGGCGCGATCCTGTTCCGATTGCGCGAGCGCGACTTCGAACAGGTGAACCACTACGGCGGCGTCTCGCCGGCGTGGCCGATCTCATACGCCGACATCGAGCCCTACTACACAGAGGCCGAGCGGCTCTACCTGGTGCACGGCCGGGCCGGGGAGGACCCGACCGAGCCGTTCCGCTCGGCGCCCTTCCCGCACCCGCCGGTGTCGCACGAGCCGCGCATCCAGCAGCTCGCCGACGACTTCGCGCGGACCGGTCACAACCCGTTTCACCTGCCGGTCGGGATCGACCTGGACGAGAGCGACCCGGAGGCCGGCAACTGCGTGCGCTGCGACCGCTTCGACGGCTTCCCCTGCCTCGCGGACGGCAAGGCGGACGCGCACGTGCTGTGCATCCGGCCGGCGATCAAGAACGACAACGTCACACTGCTCACTCACGCGCGCGTGGAGCGGCTCGAGACCGACGGTCGCGGCGGGAGTGTGAGCGAGGTCGTGGTCGACCACCGCGGGAGGGAGGAGCGCTACAGCGCCGACTTCGTCGTGGTTTCATGCGGCGCCATCAACTCCGCCGCGCTGCTGCTGCGCTCGGCCTCCGAGCAGCACCCGAACGGGCTCGCCAATTCGTCTGACGTCGTGGGCCGCAACTACATGGCGCACATCAACTCCGGCGTGATCGCGATCTCGCAGACGCCGAACACGACCAAGTTCCAGAAGACGCTCGGCGTGAACGACTACTACTGGGGCGCCGACGACTCCGAGTTGCCACTCGGGCACATCCAGATGCTCGCCAAGTCGGACCGGCACATCCTGCGCGAGGGCGCGCCCTGGTTCGCGCCGAAGCTGGCGCTCGACTACCTCGCCAAGCACGCGATCGACTTCTGGCTCACGAGCGAGGACCTGCCGAACCCGACCAACCGCGTGACGGTCGACCGCTCCGGCCAGATCCACGTCTACAAGCAGTACTACAACCTCGAGGCGCACAAGCGGCTGCTCGGGAAGCTGAAGGGGCTGCTTGGTCAGCTCGGCTGCCAGGAGAGCCCGATCCCCGGTCGCTTCGTGCTCGATCAGCGCATCCCGCTGGCCGGCGTGGCGCACCAGAGCGGAACCGTCCGCTTCGGCGACGACCCTGCGAGCTCGGCCCTGGATGTGAACTGCAAGGCGCACGAGCTCGACAACCTGTACGTGGTCGACACGAGCTTCTTCCCGTCGTCGAGCGCGGTGAACCCGGCGCTGACGGCGATGGCGAACTCGCTGCGCGTGGGGGACCACCTGCTGGAGCGACTTGGCGCCTCGGGCGTCCCGAGCGCGCTGGCGGAAAACGGCAAGCCGGCCCGTGAGGCCGAGGAGGTTCCGACATGAATCCGGTCAGCAACGTTGCAAGCGCGGTCGGGAAGGGTCTGGCCGCGGGCCTCGCCGGTACGGCCGCGATGACGATCTCGTCAACGCTCGAGGCCCGCATTCGCGGCCGCGCGCCGAGCTCGGCGCCGGCGCGGGCCACCGCCAAGATGCTCGGCATCAAGGAGTTCGAGGACGCGCGCGCAAAGGCGCGCTTCAACGACCTGTCGCACTGGGGCTACGGCACCTCCTGGGGCGCCCTGCGCGGCCTGCTGGCCGCGGCCGGACTGCCGCCCCGGCGCGCCACGGCGGCCCATGGCGCCGCGATCTACGGTGCCGCCCAGGTGACGCTGCCCGCCCTCGAGATCGCCCCGCCGTCCGTGTTCTGGCCGAAGCAGGAGATTGCGATCGACGCCTTCCACCACCTCGTCTACGCGACGGCCACGGGCCTGGCGTACGAGCTGATCGACGGCCGCCGAAACGGGCGCGCGTAGCACTGGGTCTGCTCAGTAGCGCTGGATCGCTGATGCATCTGCGTGTGGCGCGGCACACCGACCGGCTGGAGGAGGTCGTCGCGTTCTACCGGGACGGCTTGGCGCTACCCGAGATCGGCCGCTTCCGCGACCACGGCGGCTACGACGGCGTCTTCCTCGACATACCGGGGACGGGGGCGCACCTCGAGCTGACCGCCGGCGGCCGCCACGGCCCACCGACGCCGCATCCGGAGTCGCTGCTGGTGCTCTACGTGGGCGACGACGCCGGCGTGCAGGCGATCGCGGCTCGCATCGGGACCGAGCCGGCTACTCCGGCCAATCCCTACTGGGCCGCCCACGGCCTGACGTTCGAGGACCCCGACGGCTTCCGCGTCGTGCTGGTGCCCGAGCGCTGGGGTGCCGTCACCCCTCCCCGAGTTCGGCCTTGATTTCGCAGCGGTCGATCGAGGCGCGCGTCCCCGGCGTGTCCCCTGGGTCCATCTCGTCGAGGGGTCCCTCCGCTGCCGCCATGTCGTCGGCCGTCTCGAAGAGCTGGATTACGACCGCGGTGCGCTGCTCCGAGTCGTGGAGAATCTGGATGCCCTTGGCCGGGATGTCAACGGGCGGCCCCTCGCTCCCCTCGACGTCCGCTAGGCGCTCGGCGAGGTGATCGGGATCGACCTCCGTGAACCTGACCACGCGTGCGTACATGGCTCCTCCTTTCAGTAGCCGGTTGGACCGACCGCAGGCGTGAGACCTACTCGCGTGCGTACTCCTCGGCTGACCGTGACTCGAACTCGAACCCGACGAAGCGCTCGTCGCCGAGCACCTCTGCGTCGTGACCGGGCTCGATCACGTAGGCCTTGCCTGGTGTGAGCTCCATTTCGGTGCCGTCCTCGTGGGTCACCCGCATCCTGCCGGACTGCACGACACCGACGTGCCGGGCTTGACAGCTCTCGGTGCCCGCCACCGGCTTGATGCACTCTGACCACTTCCATCCGGGCTCGAACGTGAAGCGGCCCGCAGTCGTGTCACCCAGGCGAACCACATCGACTCGGGTCTTCTCCGGTGTGCGGGTCTCGTCCGGTGAATCGAAGTCTCCGGATTGAATACCGGCCATGATCTTTCCCCTCCTGATGTCGCGAGGACGGACGGTTCATCATTGACGACCGACTCCCGCCTGGCAAGCAGGGCGGCTACACGCCCGCGCCCACCCGCTCGGTTTCCCACTCAGCCCGCGGCTCCGCCAGCGTCGGGTCGAAGTCTGGCTTGATGCGTGCGTGGATCGCGCCCAGGTCGGTCCAGAGCTGCTCCGGTGAGGGGCGGCCCCAGAACCAGTAGCCCACGTAGACCTTCTCGATCACGAGGCCGGGGGAGAGGATCACGGTGTGCGGTACCACGGCGTAATCGTGGTGGACGTCCGTGTACTCGTCGATGTCGAAGTGGTCGCGCACTTCGAGGTCCTCGTCTGACAGGAAGGTCCACCGGGCGCCGGTCGCGATCTTCATCTTGAAGACGTCGTGCTGGACGTTCGGCATGATCGTCACCAGCTCGGTGAACGCAACGGAGCACCACTCGTGGAAGCGCAGCAGCTCGCGGTGGTGCATCCGCTCGCGCGGGCAGTGCTCGCCGCGGCTCAGATGGACCACCATCACGTCGTCGCCCTGGAGCGTCGACAGCCGGTGCTTCAGGCCGTTCTCGTCCGGCAGCGTGAAGTCGGGGAAGGTCACCCCCGGCTCGAGGTTCTTACTCATCGGGCGTTCCTCTCGGTATGCGGGTTGATGCCGGGGACGTCGGTGCGCAGCCGGTAGACGCTCGTCAGCGCGGTCACGTACAGGTCGCGCGCGTCGTCGCCTCCGAAGGCCAGGTTGTGCGGCGCCTCGGGCAGCTCGATCAGGTCGATGCGCTCGCCCTCCGGCGAGATCACCCAGATCCCACCCGGCCCGCAGACATGGAGGTTGCCGGCCACGTCCACCTTCAGGCCGTCGATGGCGTCCTCGCCCGGCGCGCGGGTCATGTCGAACAGGATCGAGCGGTCGAGAACGTCGCCGTCGGCAGACAGCTCGTATCGCACGACGACCTTGGCGTCCGGATCCCAGTTCCCCACGTACAGCGTGCGCTCGTCGGGTGAGAACGCTAGTCCGTTGGGTCCCTCCAGCGAGTCATCGATCAGGGTGATCGTGCCGTTGGGCGACACGCGGAAGACGCCGCTGAAGTCGAGCTCGCGGTCCGGGTCGTCGGCCATGCCGGGGCGCCCGAAGGGCGGGTCGGTGAACCAGACGCTGCCATCCGAGCGGCAGACCAGGTCGTTCGGGCTGTTGAGGCGCCGGCCCTTGTACGAGTCCGCGATCACGGTCGTGTCGCCGTGCGGGTTCACCCGCAGGATGCGGCGGTTGCCGTGCTGGCACATGACGAGCCGGCCTGCGGGGTCGAAGGTGAGGCCGTTGGAGCCGGGCTGCAGGTAGCGCCCGATGTCGACGCCGGTGTAGCCGCTCTTCGGGCGGAAGAGCGTGACCCGCTCGAGCTCAGGGTCCAGGCGGTAGATCGAGTTGGTGTTGGGGGAGGAGAACAGGAGCGCGCCGTCGGGGCTCCAGACCGGCCCCTCGGTAAACTCGAAGCCGCCGGCCACGCGTTCGATCCCGTCGGGACGGCCGTGTGCGCCCGCGTGCACGTCGAGTGTCGCCGTGCGCATCCAGATGTAGTTCGCGGGGGCGGCGGAGATCGGCCCGTTGATGCCGAACACCGCGATCGTGAAGCGCTCGCCCGGGCGCGCGTCGCGCGTAAGCACCACCCGATTCGGCGCGTTGAAGCCGGCCACGACCGGCCCGCCCGAATCGCCGAGCGCGTGCGGAAGCTCGCCGTTCACCCAGACCTCGGCGTAGTCGTCGACGACGACCTCGAACACGACCGTCGAGCCGGCAACCTCGGTGTCGCCGATCCGCTCGGGCAGCGTCACGGCGATTCGGTACCAGTTGAAACACACCCGGCCGGTCGACAGGCGGCTCATCGTGTCGGCGGGTGCGAGCGCTGCCCAGGCCGAGTCGTCGAAGTCCGCCGCCTCGGCGTGCGGTACGACGTCGAAGGTCCGGTTTGGGACCGTGCCCGGTCCGAGCGGGTCCTCGGGCGACCCGAGCTCGACGAACTCGGTCTCCTCGACCCGTGCATCCGAGTAACGCCACTGCCCGCCGACCAGCGCGACGCCCTCCTCCGTCTGGAGATCGACGATCGCCTCCGGCCGGCCGGGCAGCAGCTCCGGGGGGCCAGGGGGGCGTGTGGCCGTGGAGACCGCCGCCGTGGTCGCCATCACGCCGCCACCTTGACCACGAAGTACAGGAACGGGTCCGAGACCTCGGTGAACTGGTGCGGAACGCCGTTCGGGATCGCGAGCACGTCGCCCTCGCTCAGCTCACGCCGCCGGCCGCCGTTGACGGCCGCGGCGCGGAGCTCGCCGGGCGCGACCTCACGCGGGTCGACCATCGAGCCGCCGGTCACCACCGTCGCGCGGCCGCTCACCACGTGCATGACGTCCACGACGCGCTCGTGGTACTCGACCTCGCCGGGGCCGTCTCGGCGACCCGCGTCGATCTTGTACGTCTCGGTGTCGAGCAGCAGGCCGCCCGCGCGGAACTTCTCGTCCACCGCGGCGGCCGGGAAGTACGCCGCGCCGTCCGAGCCGCCGCCGTTCGCGCGCGCCGCGATCGCCGCCTGCAGGGACCGCGCGCCCAGCTCGGCGAGCTCGCGGTCCTCGTCGGCATCGGTAGCGCCGCTCACCCCGATCGCCCCGATCACCACGCCGTACGATTCGATCGGCACGCCGCCCTGCAGCGGCACCGCGCGCGCGAGGTGAAGCGCGGACGGCCGCCCGCCGGACGCCTGGTCCTCGAAGTCCTTGCTCGGCCGCCTGTAGATGGCAGCGGTGCGCGCCTTGTCGGTCGTCACCTCAACGGATGCCACCTGGGCAGAGTCGGGACGCACCAGGTACATGAGCGCGCCGCCCGCATCGACAGCCGAGATCACCGGAGACACCCCGCGCTCCGCGGCCGCAGCGCCCGCCGCCTCGGCAGCGAGCCGCGCGCCCTCGTAGGTGAGCGCCGCGACCTCGGCCACCGAGAAATCGGCACCCGCGCCCGCGATCGAGATGGCCTCGTCCTCGTCCGGCGTCTCGCCGCTGGTGCCGATCGCGCCGACGACCTCGCCGTCGACCCGAAGCGGGATGCCGCCGGTGAGCGCGGACGCGCCGTGCAGCGCGAGCGCGCCGAGCCGGCCATTCGTCACCTGCTCCTCGATCTCACGACTCGGCCGCACGAAGATCGCCGCGGTGCGGGCCTTGTCGACCGCCACGCGGGACGAGGCGATCTGAGCGCCCGGTGTGCGCCGAAGCTCGATCAGCTCGCCGTGCGGGTCGACCACCGCGATCACCACCCGGTGCCGGTGGGCGTTCGCCTCATGCTCGGCGGCGGCGATCACGGCGGAGGCGCCGGCGTCGTCGATGATCCTGCGAGTCCTTACGAGGGCCATGTCCAGGGTCCTTTCGCTTCGAGATGGGCTGCGTAGATGGCCGTGTCGGCCGTGATGAAGAGGACGTCCCGCTCGGGGCCGCCGAAGCAGAAGTTGACGGCGCCGGGTACATCAATCGCACCGATCGGGGAGCCGTCCGGGCCGAGGATCTCGACACCGCCCGCGAACGTCGCGTACAGCCGCCCCGCCGAGTCCGCCTTCAGGCCGTCCGGATGCTCCGGCGAGCTCACGTGAATCACGCGCTCTCGGTCGAGGCGCCCGCCGTCCAGCACGTCGAAGGTCTTGAGGTGATGCGGCTCGCCGTTGTCGGCCACGTAGAGGGTGCGCTCGTCCGGCGAGAAGCAGAGCCCGTTGGGCTTGTCGAACGAGTCCGCGACCGCGATCGCGCCGCCAATTCGCGGGTCGTATCGCCACACGGCGTCCCGCAGGAGCGGCCGCGGCCGGAAGCCCTGGAGCCACCCGTAGCTCGGGTCGGTGAACCAGATCGTGCCGTCGCGCTTGACGACGACGTCGTTGGGCGAGTTGAAGCCCTCGACAAGAAGCTCGCGCTCGCCGCTGGTCCGGTCCACGGCCGCGATCGCGCCGCCGATCTGCTCGCACACGATCAGACGGCCGTCGTGGCCGAGTGTCATGCCGTTCGCCGCGGCGGCGTCCGGGCGGACGACCGACACGGTGAGGGAGCCAAGGTCGAGCCGCTTGATGTCGACGCGCGGCCCGGGGCGGGGGACGCTCGTGAAGTACAGGGCGTCCTCGCCGGGAACGTAAACCGGCCCCTCGTGCGCGTCCACGTCGACGAGATGCTCCAGCCGGGCGGGGAACCCGGAAGGAGGCGCGGTGGGGGTGGGGAAGCGGCTCGCCTGGCTCACATCGACACAGTCCTTCCGGACGCGCGTCCGTTACGCGCTACGCCGCGGCGAGGACCCGCGCTCGTAGCGCGGTCAGCCCGTGCAGGAAGATCTCGGAGAAGGTCGGGAAGGGCTGGATCACGTCCTCCATGACATCGAGCGGCACGCCGGCGCGGATCGCGACCGTCGCCTGCTGGAGCCACTCGCCTGCCTCCGGGCCGAGCGCGTACGCGCCGGTGAGCCGTTCGCCATCCGACACGAGCGTCATGAACCCGGGGCTGTCGGAGTACGCGCGCGTGTATGTCGCGGTGCGGGGCACCTCGGAAAGCGGGACGGTCGCGGTGACCGGCCCGTCGGGGTCGCCGACGGCGGCCGCCTGGGGATCCGTGAAAACCACCCGCGGTACGGCGTTGTAATTGGCGGCGCGCTGACGGCCGAGGATGTTCGACGCCGCCACGCGGCCCTGGTACTTGCCCATGTAGGTCAGCGGCCAGACGCCGGTCACGTCGCCGATCGCCCACACGCCGTCCGTCACGCGCATGTGCTCGTCGACCGGAATGCCCCGGCGCGTCGGCTCCACGCCAACGGTCTCCAGCCCGACCCCGTCGCTGCGCGGTCGACGGCCGGTCGCCACCAGCAGCCGGTCACCACGGAGCTCGTCGCGGGACTCGAAATCGAGCACGTACTCCCCGCCATCGCGGCGGACGCCGCTCGCATGCTCGCCAAAGTGAAGCTCGATCCCGTCGGCCTCGAGTGCGCTTCCGAGCGCGTCGCCCAGCGGCTTCGGCTCGCGCGGCAGCACGTGCTCCATGCCCTCGACGAGGGCAACTGAGGCGCCCATGCGACGCACGGCCTGGGCCATCTCCACGCCCACAGGTCCGCCGCCCAGCACGAGCAGACGGCGCGGCACCTCGGTGAGGCCGGTTGCCTCGCGGTTGGTCCAGATGCCGTCGAGCTCGCGCAGGCCCGGGAGGGGCGGTATCACCGCGTCCGAGCCGGTCGCGATCACGACGTGGTCGGCGGAGTGCGGCTCGCCGTCGATCTCCACGCGACCGGCGCCGTCGAGCCGGGCGACCCCGCGAAGTACCCCGATCCCCTTCGAGTCGAGATACGCGGCCTTGGCGCCGTCCTCGTAGCCCGACACCATGAAGTCGCGCCACTCGAACGCGCCCTCGGGTCTGACGTCGCCGCTCACGGCCTCGCGCGCGCCCGGCGCCTCGCGCGCCGCTTGGAGCGCCTCGCCGGGACGGAGCAGGGTCTTAGACGGGATACAGGCCCAGTAGTCGCACTCGCCGCCGACCAGCTCGCGTTCCACGATGGCCACTCGCAGGCCGCCGTCGGCCAGGTGTCCGGCGCAGTGCTGTCCCGCGGGCCCCGCCCCTATGACGATCGCGTCGTAGTCGCTCACGCGCTTGCCTCCCGCGCCATGTCGATCTCCCACGCGGCGGTGATCAGGCCGATGTGGCTGAAGGCCTGCGGGAAGTTGCCGAGCTGCTCGCCGTTCTGTGTGTCGATCTCCTCCGCCAGCAGCCCGAGGTCGTTCGCGTAGCCGGCCAGCTGCTCGAAGAGCGCCTCCGCGCGCTCCAGCTCGCCGGCCTTCGCCAGACACGAGACGAGCCAGAACGAGCAGATCACGAACGTGCCTTCCTCGCCGGTCAGGCCGTCGGCGTTCAGCCCCTCGTCGTTGCGGTAGCGGAGGACGAGCCCGTCCTCGGTCAGCTCCGACGCGATCGCCTCGATCGTCGAGCGCATGCGCTCGTCGGTGGCCGGCAGGAAGCCGAGGATCGGCATGAGGAGCTGGGCGGCGTCGAGCTCGTCGGAGTCGAACGACTGCGCGAACGCCTGCTTCTTCTCGCTCCAGCCGCGCTCGAGCACCGCGTCGCGGATCTCGTCGCGCGCGGCCTCCCACGCCTCGGTCTTGGCGTACTCGCCCAGCTGCGGCGCGAGTCTGACGGCGCGGTCGAGCGCGGTCCAGCAGAGCACCTTCGAGGACAGGTGGTGACGCGGGTCACCGCGCATCTCCCACATGCCCGAGTCGGTCTCGGTCCAGCGCCGCGCGGCGGTGTCGGCGAGGTCGGCCACGAAGGCCTGGATCTCGGGATGCAGCTCGCCGAGCTTCTCGCGGTAGAGCCACAGCGAGTTCAGGAGCTCGCCGTAGACGTCGAGCTGCACCTGGTCCCAGGCGCCGTTGCCGACGCGGACCGGGGTCGACTCGCGCCAGCCGCGCAGGTGCGGCAGCTCGCGCTCCGAGAGGTCGTGCTCGCCGCCGATGCCGTACATGATCTGCAGCGAGCCCTCGCCCGCGCGGCCGCCCGCCGAGCTCGTCATGAAGGAGACGAACTCCTCGGCCTCGTCAGAGCAGGTGCCGATGTAGAGCGCCTCGATCGTCAGGCTCGAGTCGCGGATCCAGGAGAAGCGGTAGTCCCAGTTGCGCTCGCCGCCGACGGTCTCGGGGAGCGAGGTGGTCGGAGCGGCGACGATCGCGCCGGTCGGCCGGTAGCTCAGTCCCTTCAGCACCCGCGAGCTCATGCGCACGAGGTCGCGGTGCGGACCGTCGTAGATGTCGTGCTCGGCCTCCCACGAGCGCCAGCCCTCGACGGTGTCGGCGACGCGCGCGGCGACGGCATCCGGTGCAGTCGGCTCCGGGGCGTCCCTGTCCTCGGCGGACGCCCAGCGGACCGAGAAGCCGAGGCGCTCGCCCTCGGCGACCGTGAAGGAGGCGCGCATCGTCGAATCCTCGAGCTCGAGCGGCGCACCGGAGCGCACCGTGATGCGGCCGGCGCCGAACGTCCGAGCGCCACCGTCCTCCAGCCGGATCAGCGGCATGACCAGGCCGTACTGCGGGCGAGGAGCGAGCTCGAGCGTCAGCTCCACACGGCCCGACAGGCCCTCGACGCTGCGAAGCAGCTCGTGCGGCGAGTCGAAGCCGAGGTCATGGCCGCGCTGCCCCTCCGCGAACGCCATCGCGTCGGTGAGCTTGACCTGGCCGGCATCGGTCGTGAACGTCGTCTCGATGACGAGCGTCCCCGGGAGGTAGCGCCGCTCCGCCCTGTAGGCCCCGACCGGGCGAATCGACCAATGGCCCGCATCGGGGTCGAGCAGACGCGCGAAGACGGCGTCGCTGTCGTAGCGGGGAAGGCACAGCCAATCGATCGAGCCGTCCGAGTCGACCAGAGCCGCCGAGTTGCAGTCCGCCAGCAGGCCGTAGTTCGCGACCGGCTGTGAGCCTCCGGGAGCCGAGGTTTCTTCGGATGCCGTGTGTGTGATCACGCTTGTGTCCATGCCATTGGAGTCGGTCCGGGCCGGGAGGCGTTACAGACCGCTTGTAACGCTCAGGGCACGCCGTCGACTCTCCCACATGGCGGGCGGCGATCAAGAGGAGATGACATGCCGCGAGCTGGTCGAGCTGGTCACCGAGTACCTGGAGGGCGCACTTCTGGGCGACGATCGGACGCGACTCGAGGCGCATCTCGCCGAGTGCCCGTATTGCGAGGAGTACATCGCGCAGATGCAACGGACGGTCGCGGCTCTGGGTCAGCTGCCCCCGGAAGCCATCGATCCGGCGCGAGAACAGGTGCTGCTCGAGGCGTTTCGCGGCTGGCGGAGCGCCGGGCGATGAGCCGCCGGGACGTGGCGTGGCCGCTCCAACTCGTTGTCGCAGTCGCGGTCGTCGCGATCCTCGTGGCGGGCATCTGGGTCAGCGGCGGCGTGATCACGAACGACTTCGGGCTGGCGATGGCGCTCACCGCCGCATGGATGGGCATTGCCGCGGCGGCCTGCCTGGCGATCGCCTGGCGGCGTCCAGGCCTTCGTGTCGCGGTGATCGGCGCCTATCTCCTCACAGCGATCGTGGTCGGCGGCTACCTCGGCCGCTCCATGCTGATCGACGATGAGGTGAACGAGCAGGTCGTCAGAGTGACGCCGCCCGCACCCGATCGCGGGACCAGCGGCGCTGCCGAGCGCCCGCGGAACGTCCTCCTGAGGCGCGCCAGCTTCGAGTCGGTCGCACACCCTGCAAGGGGCACCGCAACCACAATCCGCACCGCGGCAGGCACACAGGTGCTCACGCTCACGAACTTCGAGGTCGACAACGGCCCGGACCTACGCGTGTATCTGGTCGCGGGGCCCGCGCGCGACGAGTCCGAGGTCGACGACTTCGAAGATCTAGGCGCGCTGAAGGGCAACAAGGGCAACCAGCAGTACGACCTCCCGCCGCAACTCGACCTCGAGCGCTACTCCACGGTCGTGATCTGGTGCAGAGCCTTCTCCGTCAACTTCGCGCGGGCACCACTCGCATGAACCCCGGCGAGCGATTCCCCGATCTCGACCTGCTCGACCACACCGGCCGGCCGCGACGCCTGAGCGAGCTCGCCGGCGGGGATCCGGTCGCCCTGTTCACGTCGCGCGGCTGGTGGTGCCCCAAGGAGCAGCGCTACATGCGCGGGCTCTGCCGGCTCCAGGACGAGTTCGAGGTGGCCTACGCGCGCATCGTCGTGCTGAGCGTCGACCCGCCCCAGGTGCAGAGCGCCTTCCGCGCTGGCCTCGGTGCGCGCTTCACGTTCCTGTCCGACGCTGAGAGGCGCTGGCTGCCGCGACTCGGGCTGCTGGAGACCACGGACACGGATCACCACCCGTACCTGCCCGCGGCCTTCACGCTCCAGCCCGACCTCCGCGTCCACCGCACCTACAACGGCTACTGGTATTTCGGCCGTCCGACCCACGACGAGCTCTGGCGCGATATGCGCGAGATCACGATGGCGGTCCGCGAGGACTGGTAGGCGCCGGCGGCGTGAGGCCATTCGCCTTTGTGGTCTTCGACGGGGCGCGTCTGAGCCTCGACCCCCGCGCGCCCGGTCGGCGGCTCCGAATCGACCCACGCTGCGTCGAGGGCGAACCCGTGCACGGTGCCTTCGCCCATGTCTGCGCGCTGCCCGACAGGAGTGCCGCGCTCCGCTACGACGAGCCCGAGGTCCAGCAGGCGAGGCGCGACGCGCTCGCCTGGTGGATCCCGATGCTCGGCGACGACCTCGTCTGCCTGAGCACGTTTGCGCTCGACGCGAGCCGCTGCGCCGGAGCGATCACGGTTGCGCGCGATCCAGGCTGGTTCGCCGACGACCCGTTCGCGCGCCTGTTCCCCGGCACCGTCGTGGCGACCGACCTGTTCTGTGCCGTGCCGCCCCCCGGCGGCCCGCCGATCGAGCGCTACGCGGGCGCCCCCTGGCCCGGCGGGCGCTTTGAAAGCGATGCGAGCGTCATGTAACGAAACCATCGTCGCGAAGACCGAGACGATATGACGAGCAAGAACGGCGCGACGCGCCTCGAGTACATCCTCGGGACACCGCTGGCTGAGAACGTCGTACGCCAGTGGCCGCAGATGGGGGAGATCGTGCGCTCCAGCCGACTCATCGCCGATGTCGAGGGCAACTTCCCCGAGCTGAGGCTCGAGGTCGGCAGACGTCTGCAGCTCGACGATGTGGTCGTCGTGGAGTGGACGTGCGACTACGGCGACGGACGCCTGTACCGGAACGTCACGATTGGCGAACTCGAAGATGGTCGAGCGGTCCACGTCACCGACTACTGGGGTGAACCCACGTCCACACCCGACTGGCGCCTGCCCGTCACCGACCGCCTTGACATGCCCAGCGACGGCGTCTGGCCCGGCGCGGACCGCCTCGCGCACCACTAGACGGTTGATTCCGAATTTGTGGCCGTAGGCGCTGAAGCACAGGCCAGGTTGACCGATCTCGGCGTTATGCCGTAGGCCGGCGGCGAGGGCGAGCAGGCGAAGCCCGATTATCGGCGTCAAGGCCCCCCTGCGCCATGATTGTCAGATGGCTTACGACGAGGATCTCGCCAACCGGATCCGCGCGCTGATCGGCTCCGAGGACGGCTACACCGAGCAGAAGATGTTCGGCGGCATCGGCTTCATGATCGACGGCCACATGGCGGTCGGGGTCAGCGGCGAGGGTGGCCTGATGATCCACTGCTCCAAGGAGGAGACCGAGGCTCTCCTCGCCAAGCCCGGTGCGCGACCGTTTGAGATGCGCGGACGCGAGCAGAGGGTCGCTTTCGCGCGCGCGTTGCCGCCGAAGGAGCAGAGTTGAGCTTGAGCGATGCCGATGCCTATGACCGGTTCATGGGCCGCTACTCGAGGCCGCTGGCGGTGCC
>JBKPSR010000102.1:0-16727 GCA_046735115.1 Actinomycetota bacterium | reverse complement strand
CGAGCCGGTGGTCGACAGCTTCGACCAGGTCCCGGCCCCCGCGCTGAGCCGGATAGCCATGGACCCCGAGCCGCCGGTGCCCGCGCTTGGTCACCACCGGTTGCTCGCGGAGCTGCCCGACGACGCCATCGACGCCTTCGTGAACGTCGCCGGACCCGACTCGGGTTCACCGCTTCTGCTCGCCGAGCTTCGACACCTCGGCGGAGCACTTCGCCGCCCGGCCGAGAACGGCGGCGCGCTCGACAAGCTGGACGTGGACTTCGTGATGCTGGGGATCGGCATGCTGATGGACCCCGCCCTGAGGGAGCCCATCACGGGCGCGCTCGACAGGCTTGCGGACGCGATGAATCCCTGGGCTGCAGAGGGCGGCTACTACAACTACGCCGAGCGGCCCTGCGAGGTCGACGCCATCCTGCCCGCGGACACCTGCAAGCGCCTCGCTCAGGTGAAGCGCGACTGGGATCCGGGCGACCTCATCCTCGCAAACCACTCCGTGGCGCTGGCGACGGCGTAGCCGTTTCCGCTCTGCGCGCCCGGCGGTAGTACACGGCCACACCGCGCGGCGATGAGTTCGGCCCGGCCCGCCGGTCATACCCACAGAACACCAGGCGGCGACCGACGGTCGAAGCTGCCTACGCTAATGGAGCACACGGCCGAAGGAGGCGCACATGACCGAGCACATGACCGGAACGCGCGAGGAGTGGCAGGCGGCTCGCGACGAGCTCGCGAAGCTCGAGGCCGAGCACGCCGAGCTCGGCCGGAGGGTGACCGAGCAGCGGCGTCAGCTTCCCTGGGTTCCGGTGGAGAAGGACTACGAGTTCGACACCGAGGATGGGAATAAGACGCTCAGCGAGCTGTTCGACGGGCGCTCGCAGCTGCTCGCCTACAACATCATGTTCGGGCCGGACTACGAGGTCGGCGCCTGCCCCGGGTGCTCGAACCTGGGCGACGAGCTCGATGGCACGCGCGTGCATCTCAACCACCGCGACGTTACCTTGATCTGCTTCTCGCGCGCGCCGATCGATCGGCTCATCGCCTACAAGGAGCGGATGGGATGGCAGTTCCCCTACGTCTCGACCAACGGGACGGACTTCCCGTTCGACTTCGGGCTAGCCCTCACGCCCGAGCAGGCGCAGCAGATCCCCGAGATCAACGAGATCCTCGACAACCCGCCGGAGTGGCTCGAGGAGTGGGGCCGGCAGGTCGGAGCCAAGCTCGAGGACGGGCTGCGCGAGAATCCGAGCTTCATCGCCTTCGCGCGCGACAACGGAACGGTCTACCACACCTACACGGTGTCGGCACCCGATCCGTTCGTCGCCCCTTACAACTCGTTCCTGCTCGACCGAACGCCGAAGCCGCAGCCCGAGGAGCCGCGCGCCTGGCGCAAGGACGAGTACCCCGACTGATCGCGACCGGTATGCGCTACGACTCGATCTCGTCCATGAGCGCGTCGACCGTGTACTGGTCGGCCTCGAAGATCGAGATCTCCACGATCTCGTCGCCCTGGACGCGGTAGACGTTCGCCCGCCGGATCTCCACGGGGTCGCCGTCGCCTAGGAATCGCTCGCGCACCAGGAGCACTACGCGCTCGCTGCTCGTCAGCATGTCGATCAGCTCGACCTCGATTTCGCCGCCGCGGTAGTGCTCGCGGACCGTCTCGATGTAGTCGCGCGCCGCGCCCTTCCCCCGGCGCTCGCCCGCGAATGACGAGCGTCCCGGGATGTGGAAGACGATGTCGTCGGCGAAGTAGCCGAACGCCGTGTCCCAGTCGCCGCGGCGCGCCGCGGCGAGGTAGTCCGTCATGAGCTCACGGGGCATCACGCAGTGAGTGTCCCTCATTTGCGCTCAGGCCTCGAGAGCGGGCAGCACCTCCGTCGCCGCCAGCTCGATCTGGCGCGGCTCGTCGGCGAGCGGCCAGAGGTGCACGCGCCGGCAGCCCGCCTCGGCGTAGCGTGAGAGCAGCTCGGCGCAGCGCTCGGGCGATCCGACGCAGAGCTGCCCGCGGAGCGTCTCCGGATCGCGCCGCAGCATGGGCGATACGACGTTGCGCAAGACGCGGTCGGCCTCGCCGGCGTCCGGCGTGATCCAGGTCCACATCGTCACGAGGGCGTTCGGGAAGGTGTCCGGGTCCCTCCCGCGGGCGCGGAGCTCATCCGACAGCGTCTCGCGCGCGGCACCGAAGCCATCCGGCGTCGTGTTGTAGGCGGATGCGAACCAGCCGTCGCCCAGCCGGGCGACCCGCCGAAGGCCGGCGTCCGAGCCCCAGCTCGCCAGCCACAGCGGAACGCCGCCAGCGCGGCGCGGCGCCGGTGCCAGCTCGGAGTCCGCGCGGAGCAGCGAGCGGAGCCTCGCCGTGGCTTCCTCGAATCGCCGCCAGCGCTGGTCGTAGGGCACGCCGACCGCGTCGTAGTCGCGCTTGGACGAGCCGGGGCCGACCCCGGCGATCAGCCGGCCGCCGGACAGGAGGTCGAGCGCCGCAAGCGTCTTCGCCAGTTGCACGGGGCCGCGCAGCGAGACGAGCGACACCGTGGTCGCGAGCTCCATCTCTCCCGTGCGGTCGAGCACGACCGCCAGTGCCGTCGGTCCGTCGAGCCAGGGCGTCTGGAACAGGAAGTGGTCGTTCGCGGACACCGCCGCGAGGCCGCAATCGCGGGCGGCATCGACGGCACGGGTCAAGCGACCGAGCGACTGGCCCTCGTCGCCGAACTCCATGAGGGGCAGGTGGACGCCGAGCTCCACGCCGGGCCCCTCCGGCCTACATCCTTACGTCGGCTCCGACCTGGTAGATGTCGACCGAGGAGCGACTGCCCGCGCCCTCGGGCGGGCTCATCTGCTCGAGCACGGCTTCGCTCGCCCGCAGGTCCTCCTCGTTGGCGAACAGGCCGATGAACATCACCCGGCCGCCCTCGGGGTCGACGAGCATCGTCAGGCCGCTGCTCTTGACGCCCTCCGGGGGGCCACCCGACACGTCGGACCGCAGCTGCTCCGTGGCCCGCCGGATGCCCTCCTCCGTGCCGCCCTCGAACGTCGCAACTCGCGCAAGCATCGCTCTCCCCTCGTCAGGTCTCTGGCCGGTAGTCGATGAACGTCGCGAACTGAGACTGTCGCACTCCTACGTGCTCCAGGTCCAGTGATTCGGTCAAGCCCTCGAACAGGCGCTGTGATCCCGGCAATGACCTTGGCTGTGTCATCCCTCCCCCGCCATGCGGCGAACGGCTGCGTCGATCCCGGCCCCTCCCTGTTCGACGGGCTCAACGTAGAGGCGCGCCCACTGGAGCAGCCCGTCCCGGACGCCCGCGACGATGACGCCGGCCATGTCGAGCGGGTTCCCATCCGTCTGCGTCCCGCGCCAGTGCCACTCGCTCCACTCGACCTCACCGGATCGGGCGGCCGCGAGGAGCTCCGCCTCGAAGTCGGGAACTCCCTCGAAGACGGAGGACCAGTTCGCGCGCACTTGGTCGCGCCCTCGGAACGCCCGGTCCGGATGGGCTGGCTGCTGGCTGTCGTAGTCGTTGGCGAAGCAGCCCACGAACGCCTCGATGTCATGAGCGTTCATGGCCGCCTTCAGCCGCTCCGCCACCAGGCCTCCCTCGCCGCCCGCGTGTTCGCTCATCGAGAGAGCTTAGGATTGCGCGATGGACCTCGTCGCCTTCATCGAGCGTTACGACCAGGCCTGGAACGACCAGGACGTCGACGCGATCATGTCGATGCACACGCCCGACATGGTCTTCGAGAACCACACCCGCGGTGTGCGGGTCGTGGGGCCGGCCGTGCGCGAGCTGCTCGAGTCGACCTTCGCCGACCAGCCCGACATGCGCTTCAGCGGCCGCCGCCGCTACGTCGGGGACGGCTTCGTCGTCAGCGAGTGGACCGCGACCGCCACGAACGGCGACGGCCGTCGCATCGAATGGGACGGGATCGACGTCTTCCCATTCCGCGACGGTCTGATCGCGCGCAAGGACGTGTACTCCTCGTCGCACGCCCCGCGCGTGCTCGGCGCCTAGCCACCCGAAAGCCGGCCGTCCCGATTCCTAGGACCGGAGAGCCAGCGTCGGCCGGTTCAGCGGCGGCCCGAGGACGGCTCCGCCCGCGCCCGCGACCAGCTCCGGCAGGTTCGCCGGGATGTAGATGTCATCGGGGAGGCGCAGCTCGCGCGCCGGCTCACCGGCCTCCGCGAAGAAGTCCCACAGGCCGGCGGGAGTGACGATGTCGAGCATCCGCGACGGCTCGTCGCCGAGCGTCTCGAAGCTGTGCGGGACCGAGGGCGGAACGCGGAGGAATCCGCCGGGTCCGAGCAGGACCTCCTCGTCCCCGCAGATGAAGCGGGCGCGGCCCTCGATCACGTAGAAGCTCTCGGCGCCGAAGTCGTGGCGGTGGAGCGGCGGGCTGTAGCCCGGAGGCACGATCGCGTCGATCACCTCCAGCTCGTCGGTCCGGTTCTTCAGGACGAACAGGCAGCCGAGGGACCACACGGCGGGCTCGGGCGGAAGGTGGCTGGAGTTCGTCATCGTGGGCTCCTCTGAAAATAGTGTCGAACCTAATGAGACTTGAATCCCATTACGGGACTACAGTATCATTAACATTCGATGACGGCAAGCAGCAAGGCGCGTCCACGCCAGACCGAGCGCACACGGCGCGCGCTCATCGCGGCCGCGGACGAGCTCTTCGAGGAGGGCCAGGTCCCGACCGTGGCGGCGGTGGCGGAGCGAGCCGACGTCGGGCGGGCGACGGCGTACCGCTACTTCCCCACCCAGGAGGCACTCCTGCTCGAGACCACCTTCCTGGGCGACAGCGAAACGCTCCGCTCGCTGCCCCAGCTGACGACGACGGCCGACGACCCGGCCGAAGGAGTGGCGGAAGCGGTGAGGAGAGGCGCGGAATGGACGCTCGAGCGCGAGGCGCGCCTGCGAATGGTGCTGCGCGTGTCGCTCGATCCGGCGAGCCCGGCGACGCGCCCGGCCCGGCGTCGCGCATACATCGAGTCGCTGCTCGAGCCGATCGCCGGCGACCTGTCGCCAGCCACCTGCGAGCGCCTAACCGGCGCCCTCACGCTGCTGTTCGGCATCGACCCGATCGTCGCGCTGGCGGACAACAGCGACATCGACAAGCAGCGGATCCCGGACGTCCTTGCCTGGACCGCGGGCCGCCTTATCGAGGCGGCGCTGGCCGAGTCGCGCGAACGCGGGTGATCCGCCGCCTCACCGGCCCGGGTGGAGCGCCAGGCCGGCTGACGGGCCGCTCGTCGGCGCCTCTGCGACCGGCCCTTCGAGCCCGCGTCCGCTGCGCGCGAACATGTCCTGCGCGAGGCGCTCCGAGAAGCCCGCCATGAAGGCGACTCCCATCCAGAGGAAGGTGGGATCATCGGCGCTCGGCGGGTCGAGCGGAATGAGCGAGCTGCGCACGAGCGCGTAGACGATCACGCCCGAGACGGCGCCGATCAGGGGACGGGCCGCCGCGACCAGGTGCACGTCCGTCTTCTTCATGTCGGAATCGAGCGTGGGCAGGCTCATGCTGAACTGACCGCCGGTCATCCGCATCAGCACGCTGATGAGAGCGCCCAGGGCGCCCGCGCTGAGGGCGAGGACCGCGTCGGCGTTCTCGCTCCCTGCCAGGCCGACGGCCGACAACAGCCCGGCGAGCAGGCCGACGCCCACGAGCACCGCCGCGGTCCCGGCCAGCATTCCCTTCAGGTAGTGGCTCTGCGTTCGCCGCATCGCCGAGCGCAGCATGAAGTCCTCGGCTTCGTCGAGCCGCTGGGACAGCTCGCCGAGCTGGCCGTGCCGTGCCTCGGCCGCGGGCTCCTGACGCTGGCGGTCGATCCGGCGGAGCAGCTCCATCACCACCGAGAAGATCATCTGCTGGCAGTGGCGCCGGTCGTAGAGGTGCAGCCGGTGGTAGGCCGCGTAGCTCAGCTCGTCACAGCGCGACAGCAGCCGCACCTCGGCAGGGCTCTCGACGCTCTCCTGGCGGCTCCAGACGATCTCGAGCTCGTCCTTCTCCGTGATGGCCGCGGCAACGAACGCATACTGGCCGAAGAAGGACTTGCAGATGTGGCCGTGGTGCCGCTCGTATACCTCGAGCAGCTCGGGGAAGTGCTCGCGGCAGAGCTGCTTCTCCCCCTGAGGGATGGCCGCGCCGTCGGGGCCGCGCCCCTCGCGCCCGAACAGGTACGCGAGAGCCACGTGCGAGAACGACGCGCTCTTGCGCCTGATCGCCGAAGCGAGATCGGGAACGGAGCGCAGATAGCCGACGGAGACTCGCTCGGCGTCCACGTGAGTGTGCACGCCGTTGCGGCTCGCGCCGTTGTGGCTCGCGCCGTTGTGGTTCGCGCCGTTCCGTCCTGCACCCCCCCAGACGTTCCCCCGAACGGTGCCTGTAGGTGACATGACGATCTCCTGTACGTGGGTTCCTGGCCTGGACCGTACGCCCGCTCCGACGGGCGATCAAGACAACTGTGGGTCATGTCACATCCGGTCGCCGCGGATGCAGCGGTGGGGCGGCGGGGACCTGTGCAAATGCTCCAATCCCGGCGAACCGCGCGGTTAGAGTCCGCTCGATTCCTGGTCCACGCTCGGATATCGAGGAGCGGTCGCAAGGAGCCGACCAGGTCGAGTCCTCGCGGACGTCGCTCGCCGGCGCCGGCTGGACGTGCGAGCCGGGACAGCTGGCCGCGAGCACGAGAGCCAGCCGCCGCTCGAGGACAGCATCCGCGCCGAGCGGACCTCGAACGGCGACTGGCGCTGGACGGACGAGGCGCCGGGCTGATCTGACTACGGCACCAGGATGGTGAACGCGACGTCGTCCGACTTCGCGACCGCCTTGCTCAGTCACGAGCTGGTACTCGTCGGCGTTGCAGTGGCCCTGCTCCCAGTACGCCTTGAAGTCGCCGCCGGACGAGAGGCCGAACTCCGGGTTGACCCCATCGTCGGCATGGTGCTGGGGTCGATTCCAGCGGCCGGATGGACGCAATAGAACCCGAACGATGAGCGCCGCACGGAAGTCGTAGCGTCGAACCTCGAGAGGGTCTGTGACCTGACCTTGCCTCCAGTGGGCAGGCCGCAAACCGGGCGTTGGTTTTCCGCCAAGGTTCCTGCTCTATGGAGGCCTACCGCGAGCTCCTGCGCAACGCGCAGGTCCGAGCGGTCTCCCTCGCGGTGCTCCTCAGCGGCCTCGGCGGGGGTGCGGTTCCGCTGGCGCTCGTGCTGCTGGTACGAGAGCAGACCGGTTCCTTTGCCGCTGCGGGCGCCGTCGTGGGGGCACTCGGCCTCGCGATCGGCGTGTTGAACCCGATCCGCGGCCGGCTTGTGGACACCAAGGGCCAGCGGAAGACGCTGACGCCCCTGGCCTTTGTTCATGTCTGCTGCCTCGCGCTCCTGGTCGCGCTTGCGGTAGGCGGTGCGCCGACCTGGACGCTGGTCGCGACCGCAGTGATCGCCGGAGCCGCGCCTGCCCCGCTGATGTCGAGCCTGCGCACGCTATGGCGTGATCTCGTCCCCGAGCCGAGGCTGCAAACCGCGTACGCGCTTCAGTCCGTGCTGACGGAGATCCTCTTCGTCACCTCTCCACTGCTGGCCGCATTTCTCGTCGCCGCGTTCTCCGCCCAGGTCGCCGTGCTCGTATTGATCCTCATCGAATTCGCCGGCGTGGTCGCCCTTCACGGCGACGCCCGCGTCACGTTCCTGGCGCAGCGAGCCGCGAGAGGCGGGTCGGCTCGGCGCCCTGGAGAGCCGCGGGATGCGAACACTGGCGCTCGCCAGCCTTCCCTTCGGGATGGTCTTCGGCGCGCTCGACGTGGCCGCGCCCGCGTTTGCCGACCTCCACGGCGCCGCGGAATCCGCAGGAATCGCACTCGCGGGGCTCGCCCTCGGGAGCATGGTCGGCGGACTGATCTACGGCGCAAGGTCGTGGCCCTGGGATCTGCCGGCCCGCTATCTCGTGCTCCTCGCTGTCTTGGCTGGAATGGTCGCCCTCGCGGCTCTCTCTGGCGGGCTTCCGGTGTTCGTTCTGCTGCTGGCGCTGGCGGGGCTCGTGGTCGCTCCCGCCACGACGATCATCTACACGCTGCTGGATCGCGTAGCGCCACGGGGGACAGCCACCGAGGCGACGACCTGGATGATCCTCGGCTACGCCGTCGGTGGTGCGATCGGCGCGGCACTCGCCGGGCTCGCCGTCGAGGCCTGGGGAGCCACGCGCGGGATCCTCGTGGCGAGCGCCGGCGCATTGCTCTCCGAGCTCGTCCTCCTGAGTCGGCTGGACACGATCAGGCGCCCCTATGAGGGCAGCGCTTGACATCAGCTTGCGTAGGGCAGCCGGCGGAGGCCGGAAGCTCAGCTGTCGGTCGGCCCCTGCCGCCGGCCAGCCTGGGATCAGGGACCTCGAGCGGGCCGTCGGCGGCTAAGCCGACGCTCAACCCCGGCCGGCAGGCACCGTCGCGTCCAGCCACTCCTCGAAGGTCGGGCCGGCGAGCTCGGCGTCCGGTCCGGGCAGGGCGGCGCCGTTCGCGTAACGCTCGCTGTCGGGGTCGGAGGGGTCGCTCGTCTCCTCGACCCGCAGGCCGTCGGCGCTGCGCGCGACCAGGAGGCGCGCCGCCTCGACGAGGCGCTCCTCGCGCGGGCCGGCGATCTGCGTGGTCTGGGCCGCTTCGAACTCGGCGTCTGGGGCGGTGGCGAGCTCGACCAGCGCCTCCGCGACCGTCCGCGCCGCCACCAGCTGCGTGCGCATCTTCCACACGTAGCTCACGTCGCCCTGGGTACCCCAGCGCACGAGCTCTTCGACGAACTCGTGGAACTGGGCCGCGCGCACGATGCGCGTCGGGATCGGCCCCGCCAGGTGGGTCTGCTCCTGCGCGACCTTGGCGGCGTTGTAGCCGCCCTCGAACTCGTCGATCCCGATGATCGACACGAGGACAAGCCGCCGCACGCCGGCACGCGCACCGGCCTCCTGCAGGTTGCGGCTCGAGGTCGTGAAAAACTCCGTCGCGGCCTCCTGATCGGGTGAGGGCCCGGTGGCGACGTCGATGATCGTCTCGACGCCCGTGAGGGTCTCGTCCAGCCCCTCGCCGGTGATCACGTCGACGCCCCGCGACCGCGAGACGGGTACGACGTCGTAGTCGCGTGACTCGAGGATGTCGACGACGTGTCGGCCTACCCGCCCGGTCGCTCCGGCCACTGCGATCCTGGTGCTCCGCTGCATCTCTGTCTCCTTAGAGTGAATTGCGCCTCACTCCGTAGACACGCCGCGGTACGACGATGTGACACGTCAGGCCATCCAGGAAAGGCACACAGCGTGGCCAACGAGACGAACCAAGCAACCTCAGTGGAACACACCAAGGCCGTCTCCGTCGGTGGATCGAGGTCTTCAATGAGCGCGACGACGCCGCGGAGGCGGACGTGCGTGCGCAGGATTACGTCGCCTATGCCCCTGCGAGTCTGGAGCCCGCCCCGCTGGACGCGGAGGGCTGGACCCGATTTCTTGCCGACTTCGTGAAGGCTTTTCCAGACCTTCAGATCACGGTCGAGGACGCAGTGGCCGAAGGCGACCTCGTCACACAACGCGTCCACTGCGAGGGCACGCACACGGGAGAGTTCCAAGGACTCCCGCCCACCAGCAAGAAGGTCTCGTTCTCCGGCCTGTTGCCCGGCCCGCGCTTGCTGCCGCGGATGCTGGCCCATCAGTTGAAGAAGCTGCGCAGGAAAGGCTGATCAGAGACCGCTTGTAGGTCGATCACGCTGTCGCCTGGATGGATGCCCGGCGCCCCGGTGATCGCCCGAAAGCGGTTCGCGCAGTGCTTCTCGCTCCCTGCCATCCAGTCGTGAGCGGACGGCCGAACGCGGCGTCTGCTGGCCGGACGGGATCCGAAACGTCGAATTCGGGCTCCCTCGTTCGTCCCAAGTGGTAGAGGGGGCTCAGAGAGCGAGCCCCTGTGACCGAAGGAGATTCGATGGGAAGGCTGATCGCGACTACGCAGGCGACCGTCGACGGCGTCGTCGACCCGGTCGGCGAGTGGGTGCAGGCGGACGGAGACCACGGCGACTACTCGTTCGAGCGTCAGGCGAGATCCAGTGGCCTGGTGCTGGGCCGCAAGACCTACGAGGGGCTGGCGGGATATTGGCCGAGCCAGTCTGGCAAGTGGGCGGACATGGTCAACCCGATGCCGAAGTACGTCGGGTCCAACACCCTGTCCGGAGATTTGCAGTGGAACGCCACCCTGCTCCAAGGCGACCTCGAGGACGCGATCCCGAAGCTGAAGGACGAGGTCGACGGTGACCTATTCATGCACGGGAGCGGCGAGTTCGCGTACGCCCTCGCCGAGAAAGGCCTGATCGACGAGTACGAGGTCTACCTGAACCCGCTCGTCTGGGGCGAGGGAAATGTCCACGTGCTCGGCGACAGGGGAACCGTCCGGATGGAGCTCAACGACGTAAAGCGGTTCGACTCCGGCGTGGTCCTCCTCACCTATCTCCCGGAGTCTTGACCGCGGCCGGGGCCTCGAGGCCGCCGATGTAGGGCGCCGCCGCCGCCGCGCAGTACCAAAGGCGCTGCTCTCCGACGACGGCCATACCTCGATGTTCACGCGGACGCTGGTCACCGGCCCCATCGGTTCAGCCGCCGAGATCCTTGTTCTGCGGCGTGAACCTGCTCGCGGTGAAGGTCGCGCCCTGCGGGTCGACCAGGATCGTCATCCGGACCCAGGGCGCGTCGAACGGTGGGACGAGCACCGTTCCGCCGAGTTGGGTGGCCGTCGCGGCTGCGGTGTCCGCGTCGTCCACGGCGAACGTCACGCTCCAATGCGCCGGCGTGTCGCGCTGGTCATCCCCGATTTGGTTGATCGTCGCGACCACGTCCTCGAAGCCCGGCGGCGCACCCGCCTCCGCCCACCGCTTGCGAAGGTCGGGGTGGTGGCGCTCGATGAAGTCGCCGTAACCGTCCAGCGCCCACATCTCGAGTCCGCCGTCCATCGCGAACGTCCGCCAGCCGAAGACCGATCCGTAAAAGGCCTCCGTGTTTTCGATGTCGCGGGTGTTGAGGCCGTTGAAGTTCAGAGACCCGGGGTCGTTGACCACCTGCGCGCCCCTGTGCTTCTTCGCCTCCCAAACGTAGAATGCCGCCCCCTCCGGGTCGGTGAAGACCGCCGTCCGGCCGGCGTCGGCGAAGTCGAAGGGCTCCACAACGACACCACCGCCTGCGTCGTGGACCTTGGCCGCGGCCTCGTCGGCACTGGCGACCGAGATGTAGGTGTTCCAAATCGCCCGCGGCAGCGCGCCCTCGGGCATCGATGTGATGCCGGCAACATTGCCGCTGCGCCGCTCGCCCGACATGTCGAACAGCGACCAGCCGCTCGTCTCACGCCAAGCGATGAAGTAGCTGCACTTCGCGCCCGCGGGCATCACATCCCTGAACTCCCAGCCGAAGAGGCCAGCGTAGAACTCCAGGGCCGCCTGCGGGTCAGGTTCGCTCGCATCCACCCAGCACGGGACGCCGGGGATGTATCCGTCGCGTTCGGGCATTTGCTCTCCCTTGTACTCGTGGCGGCTCGAATCACCCTATCCCCGGGTTGAAGATGCCTCGCTGGAGGAGAAGCGGCGCTGCCGTTCCTCGCGCTGACCAGCACTGAGTGCGTGATCGGTGGGCTGCTCGTGACAGGCGATTGCGAAAGCGCAGGCTGTAAGAGGGCGTTCAGCGCTTCACGCGGTAGTGCATGTGGGTCACGCCGCCCTCTCCCTCGAGGATCCGGGTGCGCTCCAGCGCGATCTGCTCGGCGGCGAGGCCCTCGAAGAGACGGCGCCCCTGGCCGAATAGCACCGGGACGACGTGGAGCTCGAGCTCGTCGAGGACGCCGGCGACCAGCGCCAGCTGCGCTGTTGCGGCGCCGTGGACCAGCACGTTCTTGCCGCCCGCGGCCCGCTTGGCCTCGGTCATCGCGGTCGCGACGTCGTCCACGTAGGTGACGAGCGGCCACCGGCTGATGTCGATGCCTGGCTCGTGGCGGCTGAAGACCCAGATCGGGACGCCGTCGTGGTGGTCGCCGCCCCAGCCGCCCGCCAGTTCGAACGTGCCCCGGCCGGCGACGGTCGCACCGGTGGACATGAACTCGTCGACGATCTGGCCGTTGACGCCGCCCGAACGGCTGGTGGCCTCGAGGTCGACGTCGCCGCCCGTCGTCGCCCACTCGTGTAGCCGGTGCCCGCCGTCGCCGAGCCCGTTGCCCGGTCCCTCATTGGGCCCCGCGATGAACCCGTCCAGGGACATCGACATGTAGAGAACGGTTGCGGACACGGCGTCTCCTTTCGGCGCGGTCGGTCTAACTCGAACGTCGAATGAGCGGCCACGAAATCGACACGGCGACCGCTGACCTCGCGCCCGCCTAGCTCTGCCCGACCTCCAGGAAGGCCTCGTAGCGCTTCACCTCGCGCTCGGCCCGGGCTCGCTCCTCTGAGCCCTCCTCGCAGCGCTCGACGGCCTGCTGGGCCTCCTTCAGGCGAGACTCGAAGGCGCTCCGGTCGATCTCGTCGGGCGGGATCGCCTCCTCGACGAGCACGAGTGCCTCGTTGTTGTAGACCTGGAGGTAGCCCTCGCCCTGGGCGAAGCGGACCACGTCGCTGTCGGACTTGTATAGCCGGAGCTCCGTTGGCTCGAGGATCGCCATCAGCGGCGCGTGTCGCGCCCTGATGCCGATCGAGCCGGTCGTCGTTCGGGTGGAGACCATCTCCACCTCGTCCTCGAAGACCTGGCCCTCCGGGGTCAGGACCTCGACTTTGAACGACGCGGCCATCTACACCCCGTCGTCCTCGCCGCCAGCCTTGCCCTGCTCCTCGCGGCCGGACTCCTCGCCCCCGCCGCTCGACTGGCCGGTGGCCTCCGAGTCGCCGTCGCCGTTCTCGGAGCCCTCCTCGCCTTCGCCCTCCTCGGGCTTTTCCTCCTGGCGCGCGCCGCGCGCCGCCTCGACGACCTCGTCGATGGTGCCCTTCAGTAGGAACGCGCGCTCGGGGATCTCGTCGTGCTTTCCCTCGAGGATCTCCTTGAAGGACGCGACTGTCTGGTCGACCGGGACGTACTTGCCCTCGAGCCCGGTGAACTGCTCCGCCACGAAGAACGGTTGCGACAGGAAGCGCTCGATCTTGCGCGCACGCTGCACCGTCAGGCGGTCCTCGTCCGACAGCTCCTCGATGCCGAGGATGGCGATGATGTCCTGGAGTTCGCGGTAGCGCTGGAGGATCTCGCGGACCTGGTTTGCGACCTCGAAGTGCTCGTCGCCCACGATGTCCGGCTTGAGGATCGTGGAGGTCGAGTCGAGCGGGTCGACAGCCGGGTAGATGCCCTTCTCGGAGATCGACCGCGAGAGGACCGTCGTCGCGTTCAGGTGCGCGAACACCGACGCGGGCGCCGGGTCCGTCAGGTCGTCGGCGGGCACGTAGATCGCCTGCACCGAGGTGACGGACCCCTGGCGCGTCGAGGTGATCCGCTCCTGGAGCTGCCCCATCTCCGTCTCGAGCGTCGGCTGGTAGCCGACCTGCGACGGCATGCGGCCGAGGAGAGCCGAGACCTCCGAGCCCGCCTGGACGAACCGGAAGATGTTGTCGATGAAGAGCAGCACGTCCTGGCCGCCCTCCTCGCGGAAGTACTCGGCCATGGTGAGCCCCGACAGGGCGACGCGCATGCGGGCGCCGGGCGGCTCGTTCATCTGGCCGAAGACGAGCACGGTCCGGTCGATCACGCCGGACTCCTTCATCTCGAGCCAGAGGTCGTTGCCCTCGCGCGAGCGCTCGCCGACGCCGCAGAACGCCGACAGGCCCTCGTGCTCCTCGGCGATGTTCCGGATCAGCTCCTGGATCAGCACCGTCTTGCCGACGCCGGCGCCGCCGAACAGCCCGACCTTGCCGCCCTTGGCGTAGGGCGCCAGCAGGTCGATGACCTTGATGCCGGTCTCGAGGATCTCGCGCGTCGGGGTCAGGTTCTCGACTCTTGGCGCGGGACGGTGGATGGGCCAGCGGTCGTCCCCCTCCACCTCGTCGCCCTCGTCGATCGTCTCGCCGAGCAGGTTGAAGATTCGCCCGAGCGTGGCGCGCCCCACCGGCACCGTGATCGGACCGCCGGTGTCGCGCACCTTGGTGCCGCGCGAGAGGCCGTCCGTCGCGTCCATGGCCACGGCCCGGACACGGTCGTCGCCGAGATGCTGCTGCACCTCGAGGATCAGCGTGCCGCTGCGGTCGCCGTCCTCCTCACCCTCCTGGCCCTCGACGTCCAGCTCCACGGCGAGGGCGTTGTAGATCTCAGGCAGCTCGTCGGGGAAGACCGCCTCTACGACGACGCCCTGGATCTCCTCGACGGTCCCGACGTTGCTCTCGCCGCCGGTCTCCCGCCTCTCTTCTTCTCTCTGCGTTGCGGCTTCCATGAATCTCCTTGATTAACGAAGTCCCTCTGCGCCGGCGACGACCTCCATGATCTCTTGCGTGATCTCCGCCTGGCGCTGGCGGTTCGCAGCGAGCGTCAGATCGTCGATCAGCTCGGCGGCGTTGTCGGATGCGTTGCGCATGGCGCTCATGCGCGCGCCGTGCTCTGAAGCTGTGGACTCGAGCATCGCCCGGTAGATCGAGATCTCGACGTAGTCCGGCACGAGCCGGGCGAGGATCTCCTCCGGGTCGGGCTCGTAGATCCAGAGCGCGCGCGAGTGGATGTTCTCCTCGTCGCCGCTCTCGGACGACTCGTCGTCGTGCTCGGCCGCGATCACGTCCGCCTGCTGGAGCGGCAGGAGCGTCTCGTGACGGACCTCCTGGTTGACGGGCGAGATGTAGCCGTTGTAGAAGACCTCGACGCGGTCGACCTTGCCGTCGGTGTACGCGGCGGCGAGCCCGTCGGCCACGCGGCGGGCGTCGTCGAACGCCGGCCTGTCGGTGAAGCCGGTCCACGAGCCGCCTATCTCGAAGCCGCGGAACTCGAGCGAGGACACGCCCCGCCGGCCGACCGCGTACCAGAGCACGTCCTCCCCGTCGCCGCTGAGCTCGCGTGTGCGCTGGTTGCCGGCGCGCAGGATCTGCGAGTTGAAGGGGCCCGCCAGGCCGCGGTCACCGGTGATCAACAGGACGCCGACGGTCGAGACCTCGTCCTTCTCCTGCAGGATCGGCAGGTTCGGGATGTTCTCGGCCGCCTGAGCGGCCTGGGCGGTCATCCGGCGGATGGCGTCCGCGTACGGCCGCAGGTGCTCGATGCGCTGCTCGGCCCGGCGCAGCCGTGCGGCGGAGATCATCTCCATGGCGCGCGTGATCTTGCGGATGTTCTTGACCGACGAGATGCGGCCGCGGATGTCCTTCAGGTTGGCCATCTACGCCTTTGCGGGCTCCTGCTCCTCCGCGTCGGTTTGTTCCTCGTCCTGGTCCTCGCCGGACTCCTCCTCGTCGTCGCCCGACCCGTTCTCGGAGGCCGTCCGGCCGGGCTTGTCGCGCTCGTCCTCGGACTTGATCCGCTCGGACTCACCCTCCTCGATGGGGTTGCCCTCCTCGTCAAAGTCGGCGCCGAAGTCGTCGATCGCCTCCGCGATCGCGTCGCCGAGCTCGGCCTCGATCGAGTCGTCCCAGTTGCCGCCGGCGATGCGCTCCATCAGGTCGCCCTTCTCCGAATGGAGGCGCTGGAGCAGGGCCTCGAGGAACTCCTGGACGCGCTCGACCTTGATGCGGTCGAGGTAGCCGCCGGTGCCCGAGTAGATCGCCGCCACCTGGTTTTCGATCTGCCACGGATCACGCTCGTCCTGCTTCAGCACCTCGACCAGCCGGGCGCCGCGGTTCAGCGTCGCCTGCGTGTCCGCATCCAGGTCCGAGCCGAACTGCGCGAACGCCTCGAGCTCGCGGTACTGCGAGAGCTCCAGGCGAAGCCGGCCGGCGACCTTCCGCATCGGCGTGGTCTGGGCTGAGCCGCCCACGCGCGAGACCGAGATGCCGACGTTGATCGCCGGCCGCACGCCCGCGCGGAACAGGTCCGCCTCGAGGAAGATCTGGCCGTCGGTGATCGAGATGACGTTGGTCGGGATGTAGGCCGACACGTCGCCCGCCTGCGTCTCGATGATCGGCAGCGCGGTGAACGACCCGCCGTCGAGCTCGTCGGACAGCTTCACCGACCGCTCGAGCAGGCGCGAGTGCAGGTAGAAGACGTCACCCGGGTACGCCTCGCGGCCTGGCGGGCGCCGCAGCAGCAGCGACATCTGCCGGTACGCGTAGGCGTGCTTCGTCAGGTCGTCGTAGACCGCCAGCGCGTGTTGGCCGTTGTAGAGCCAGTGCTCCGCGATCGCCGCGCCGGCGTACGGCGCGAGGAACTTGATCGGCGCCGCCTCGTCGGCCGGCGCCGCGATGATCACCGTGTTGTGGAGCGCGCCGTTGTCGTCGAGCTGCTGCGCCACCTCGACGACCGTGGACATGCGCTGCCCGATCGCGACGTAGACGCACTTCAGGTCCTTGTCCTTGTTGTTGATGATCGTGTCGATGCAGATCGACGTCTTGCCTGTCTGGCGGTCACCGATGATCAGCTCGCGCTGGCCGCGGCCGACGTTCGTCATCGCGTCGATCGGCTTGATGCCGGTCATCATCGGCTCCTTCACGGGCTGGCGGTGAACCACCCCCGGAGCCTTGAACTCGGCGGGACGCGTCTCCGAGGTGTCGATGTCGCCCTTGCCGTCGAGCGGGCGGCCGAGCGGGTCGACGATGCGGCCGAGCAGCGCGTCGCCTACCGGCACCTCGAGC
>JBKPSR010000101.1:0-67172 GCA_046735115.1 Actinomycetota bacterium | reverse complement strand
CCCGTGCGCTGACCGCGCTCCGGACCGGTGCAGAGCGCGACCTCGAGCTCGCGGCCGATGCCGAGCGGGCCGCGACCGCCCTTGACGGCGCTCGCGAAGCCGTTTCCGCGCGGCGCGCCGCTCTCGGCGCCGAGCTCGACGCCGGCGCGGCGGCCGGCGAGGAGACCGCCGCCGCGCTCAAGGCGTGCGCCCACGAGGAGGCGGAGCTTCAGGGCCGGCTGAAGCGGGCGAGCGAGGCGGTTACGGGCGCCGAGGTCGCCGCGCAGCAGGTGCGTGACTCGGCCGCGGACGCCGAGCGGGACCTGAACAATCTGGCCGGGCGCCTCGGCCTCCCGCCGGAGCTCGCCGCCGAGCCGCTGCCCGAAGAGGAGCGCGCGGCGCTCAACCACCGGGTCGAGCGGCTGCTGCGCCGTCGCGAGCAGCTCGGGCCGGTGAATCCCCTCGCGAAGCAGGAGTACGAGGAGGCGGTCGCTCACGTCGAGGAGCTCGAGACGCAGCGTGCCGACCTCGAGAGCGCGCTCGCCGAGCTCGAGGGCCTGATCAAGGAGACGGACCGCCGCATCCGCGAGGCGTTCGAGCAGACCTTCGAGGCAGCGGCCAGGAACTTCGAAGACGTGGTCCAGCATCTGTTCCCGGGCGGCCGCGGCGCGCTCCGGCTCGTCCAGGACGAGATCGGGCCCCGCCCCGTCGTGGGCGGCGAGCAGCTACCCGAGGGCGAGGCGCCCGAGCAGGCCGACGACGAGTACGAGCAGCCGGAGGCCGGCGTGGAGATCGAGGTGACGCCGCCGGGCAAGTCCACCAGGCGCCTGTCGCTTCTCTCCGGCGGTGAGAAGTCGCTGGTCGCGCTGGCGTTCATGTTCGCCGTCTTCCTCGCGCGGCCGTGCCCCTTCTACATCCTCGACGAGGTCGAGGCCGCGCTCGACGACATCAACATCGACCGCTTCCTACAGCTCGTGAAGCGCTACTCGGACCGCGCCCAGTTCATCGTGGTGACGCACCAGAAGCGCACAATGGACGCCGCGGACACCCTCTACGGAGTGAGCATGAGCGGCGACGGAATCTCCCGGGTGGTCTCTCGAAGGCTCGCCGGACGGCCCGCCGAGGAGCACGCGTTGTCGTCCGCGGAGGAGGCCGCGGCCTAGGTTCTCTCCACCGCGGGGACGCTCGCGAGGGCGCGGGCGTCCGTATCCTCCGCGGGTCCATGGCCCGCACCTGGCAGGAGCTCTTCGAGACCGGGGACGACTCGCCGCCGCCCGCGACGGCCGTCGAGGGCGACTCCGAGCGCCGCGGCTTCTTCAGGCGCCTGCGCGACAACATGGCGAAGACGCGCCAGGCAATCGGCGCGGAGCTCCAGACCACGATCTTCCAGTCGCTCGACGACGAGGCGTTCGAGCGCCTCGAGGAGACGCTGATCTACGCCGACGTGGGCGCACCGACCACGGCGAAGATCGTCGAGCGCCTTGAGACCGAGGCGCAGAGCGGCGATCTCCAGGGCGGCGAGGACCTCTCGCGCCGGCTGCGCGAGCTGCTGGCCGACACGGCGCGCGTGGATGGCGACACGATCCCGCTCACCGAGCGCCCGACGGTGATTCTCGTGACGGGCGTGAACGGCAGCGGGAAGACCACCACGATCGGCAAGATGGCCTGGCACCTCCAGAAGGAGCTGGGCCGCTCCGTCCTGCTCGCCGCCGGCGACACCTTCCGGGCGGCCGCGGCCGAGCAGCTCGGGCTGTGGGCCGAGCGGGCCGGCACCGAGGTCGTGCGAGGCCAGGCGGGCTCCGACCCCGGCGCGGTCGTGTTCGACGCGATCGAGGCGGCTCGCGCGCGCGGGCACGACGTCGTGATAGTCGACACCGCCGGCCGCCTGCACACCCAGCAGCACCTCATGGACGAGCTGCGCAAGGTCCGCAAGGTGATCGAGCGTCAGGCGCCCGGCGCGCCGCACGAGACGCTGCTCACGATCGACGCCACCACGGGCCAGAACGGGCTTCGCCAGGCGTTGCTGTTCCGAGACGCGGTGGACGTGACGGGCATCGCGCTCACGAAGCTGGACGGCACCGCCAAGGGCGGGATCGCGCTGGCGATCGCGGAGGAACTCGGCGTGCCTGTGAAGCTGATCGGCATCGGCGAGGCGCTCGAGGACCTGCGGCCGTTTGACCCCGACGACTTCGCGAAAGCGATCCTGGAACCGTGACCGAGCCGGGGCCGAGCACGCGAGTGGTCCGCGCGGGGCTGCCCGAGCCCGAGCAGGGGGAGCCGTTCCTGCCGGGGCCGGTGTTCGCCGCACCCTTTCACCTGAGCGGGGACCCGTACGCCGCACCCGCCGCCTACACGCGCTACGGCAACCCCACCTGGGCGCGCTACGAGGAGGCGGTCGGAGTCCTCGAGGGCGCCGAGGCGGTCCTGTTCGCGTCCGGCATGGCGGCGGCCGCGGCGCTGCTCCTCACGAGCCTGAAGTCGGGCTCGGTACTCGCCATGGACTCGGGCTGCTACCACGGCGTCCGCGCGCTCACCGAGGCGCATCTGGAGCCGCGCGGCGTCGAGGTGCGGCTCGCGGCGCCGGCCGAGCTCGCCGAGGCGGCAAGCGGGTCGGACCTGCTGTGGCTCGAGTCGCCGTCCAATCCGGAGCTCGAGGTCTACGACCTGGCCGCCCTCGCCGGCCTCGGCGTGACGACCGTGGTGGACAACACGACCGCAGGCGCGCTGCTGCAGCGCCCGCTCGACCTCGGTGCCACGTACGCGCTCACGAGCGCGACGAAGCAGATGTCGGGGCACGCGGACCTGATGCTCGGCTACGTCACGACCCGCGAGCCAGAGCGAGCGGAGGCGCTCCGGCTGTGGCGGCGCCAGGCTGGTGCGGTCCCGGGGCCCTTCGAGGTGTGGCTCGCGCACCGCTCGCTGCCGACGCTCGCGATCAGGCTCGAGCGCGCGTGCGACAACGCGCTCGCCATCGCACGCCTCCTCGCCGCGCGCGACGACGTGGCGGGCGTCCGCTACCCGGGCCTGCCGAGCGATCCCGGACACGAGACAGCGCGGCGCCAGATGGACGGATACGGGATGGTCGTCGCCTTCGACGTGGGTAGCAGCGAGCGCGCCGAGCGCTTCCTGGCGGCCGCCGACCTCGTTACGGACGCGACCAGCTTCGGCAGCGTCCACACGGTCGCCGAGCGGCGCGCGCGCTGGGGCGGCGACGCGGTGCCCGAGGGCTTCATCCGGCTCTCCGCCGGCTGCGAGGACACCGCGGACCTGCTGGCGGACGTCGAGGCAGCCCTCGACTCCACCGTCTGAGCAAGCCCGTCGTGACCGCTGGATAGGATCGAACCAGTGGAAGACTGGGTCTGGTGGATCATCGCGGCGGGACTGCTGGCCGTCGGCGAGATCGCCACGCTGGGGTTCTTCCTCGGGCCGATCGCCGTCGCCGCGACACTCGCGGCGATCGTCGCCGTCGCCGGGGCCGGGCTCGCGGCCCAGTGGATCGTGTTCATCGCGGCCTCGCTCGGGTCAGTGCTCGTGCTGCGCCCCATCGCCCGCCGTCACCTCAAGACCCCGCCCAGGATCCGCACCGGCACGGCCGCGCTCGTCGGCGGCAGAGCGGTTGTGCTCGAGCGCGTCGACGCGAACGGCGGACAGGTGAGGATCGGCGGCGAGGTCTGGAGCGCTCGCGCTTATGACGAGGACGACTCGTTCGAGCCCGGCGCGCGCGTGGAGGTCCTGAAGATCGACGGCGCCACGGCGCTCGTCGCGGATTAGGAGGCTGGAGCCCCAATGGCCGCACTCATAGTGCTCATCGTCGTCGCGGTGGTCGTCTTGTTCACGCTGTCGCGCGGAATCCGGATCGTGCCGCAGGCGCGTGCCGGGATCGTCGAGCGGCTCGGTCGCTACCACCGTACGCTCGATGCGGGCCTCGCGCTGGTCGTGCCGTACGTCGACCGTGTCAAGCCGCTGATCGATCTGCGCGAGACCGTTGTCTCCTTCCCGCCGCAGCCGGTCATCACCGAGGACAACCTGGTGATCAACATCGACACCGTCATCTACTTCCAGGTGACCGACCCGAAGGCGGCGACCTACGAGATCGCCAACTTCATCGCCGCCATTGAGCAGCTCACGGTTACGACGCTGCGAAACGTGATCGGCGGGATGACGCTCGAGGACACGCTCACGTCGCGCGACAAGGTGAGTGCCGCGCTGCGCCATGTGCTGGACGAGGCGACCGGCAAGTGGGGAATCCGCGTGAACCGCGTGGAGCTGAAGGCCGTCGACCCGCCCGCCTCGATTCAGGAGGCGATGGAGAAGCAGATGCGCGCCGAGCGCGACCGGCGCGCCGCGATCCTGACGGCGGAGGGAGTGAAGCAGTCGCAGATCCTCACCGCCGAGGGCGAGAAGCAGTCCGCGATCCTGCGCGCCGAGGGCCAGCGCGAGGCACAGATCCTCCAGGCCGAGGGCCAGTCGAAGGCGATCGAGACCGTGTTCGAGGCGATCCATCGCGGCGACGCCGACCCGAAGCTGCTCGCCTACCAGTACCTGCAGGTGCTTCCGCAGATCGCGCAAGGCGAGTCGAACAAGGTCTGGATCATCCCGAGCGAGGTCACACAGGCGCTCGGCCAGCTCAGCGCGGCGCTGCCGAAGCCGGATCGAGGTCAATCCGGACCGTCAGATGCTCAGTCCCCATCAGGCGGACCGTCGCCGAGTTGAGCCTGTTCGGGATGCGGCGCTGACGCTCGCGCCAGTCGTCGTCGTGTAGCACCCGGGCGAGGCCGGGCCTCCACCGTCGCCCGATCCGCACCCGGACGTGGGGATCGGCCTCGATGTTCTTCACGTAGGACGCCTTCCGCCCGTGCTCGGCGACGATCCAGAGCGTGTCGCCCTCGAGGGCCTTCCCGACCGGGATGCGCCGTGGCAGGCCGCTCTTGCGCCCGCGCGTCTCGAGGATGACGACGATCGGCAGGGGCAGGCCCAGGCGCACCGCCGCGCGCACGATCGGGTTCAGAACGCGAGCGGTGAAGAAAGTCGATGCGCGACGCTTCGTCACACAGCTAGCCTCTCATCAGTGTTCGACGCGCTTTCCGATCGGCTTCAGGCCGCTCTCGGCGACGTCCGCTCGCGCGGCAAGCTGACCGAGGACGACATCAACCAGGCGATGCGCCAGGTGCGGCTGGCGCTGCTCGAGGCGGACGTGAACTTCAAGGTCGTCAAGCAGTTCACCGCTGCGGTCAAGGAGCGCGCGCTCGGGCAGGACGTCCTCCAGTCGCTCAACCCCGGCCAGCAGGTCGTGAAGATCGTCGGCGACGAGCTCACCACGCTGATGGGCGGGAGCGGCCGCGACCTCGTCACGGCGAAGCCGGGGCCGACCGTGATCCTGATGGCCGGGCTCCAGGGCTCGGGCAAGACGACGGCCTGCGCGAAGCTCGCCCGCCACCTGCGCGAGGAGCACGGCATGAACGTCGCGCTGGCCGCGTGCGACGTATACCGCCCGGCGGCGGTCGACCAGCTCATCAAGGTCGGCCAGCAGGCGGGCGCCCACGTGTACGAGCAGGGCACCGGGCGCGACCCGGTGGACATCGCCGAGTGGGCGCTCGACCAGGCGAGGCAGGACCGCCGCGACGCGCTGATCGTCGACACGAGTGGCCGGCTCCACATCGACGAGGAGCTGATGAAGGAGCTGGCGGAGGTCAAGAAGCGCACGACGCCGCACAACGTGCTGCTGGTCGTGGACGCCATGACCGGCCAGGACGCCGTGAACGTCGCCGAGCAGTTCGCGGAGACGGCCAACTTCGACGGCGTGATCCTCACGAAGCTCGACGGCGACGCGCGCGGCGGCGCGGCGCTGTCGGTGAAGGCCGTCACCGGCAAGCCGATCCTGTACGCCTCGACCGGCGAGAAGCTCGGCGACTTCGAGCGCTTCCACCCGGACCGCATGGCGCAGCGAATCCTCGGCATGGGCGACGTGATGACGCTCGTCGAGAAGGCCGAGAAGCAGATGGACGAGCGCCAGGCGGCCGAACTCGAGAAGAAGATCCGCAAGGAGCAGTTCACGCTCGACGACTTCCTCGAGCAGATGCAGCAGGTGCGGAAGATGGGGCCGCTCGGCTCGCTCCTGAAGATGATGCCCGGCATCGGCTCGCAGCTCGGGGCGCTGAACGTCGACGAGAAGGAGCTCGACCGGCTCGAGGCGATCATCCGCTCGATGACGCCCGAGGAGCGCGCGAACCCGAAGATCATCGACGGCTCGCGACGGCGGCGGATCGCGCGCGGCTCGGGGACCTCCGTTCAGGCCGTCTCGCAGCTCGTGAAGCAGTTCGGCCAGATGCGCAAGGTGATGAAGCAGATCTCGCGCGGCAAGATGCCTTCGCTGCAGCAGCTGGCGGGCGGTCGATAAAAGCATCGGGGCGCAGCGGGCACAGCCCGCTGCTTCCGCTAGCCTCTCGCGGCCTATGTCCGTACGAGTCCGCCTCACCCGCGTGGGGAGCAAGAAGAATCCGATCTGGCGCGTCGTCGTCGCCGACCAGCGCTCGCCGCGCGACGGCCGCTTCATCGAGACGATCGGCCACTACAACCCGCAGACGAACCCCTCGACGATCGTGATCGACGAGGAGCGCTTCCAGCACTGGGTCGCCCGCGGCGCGCAGCCGAGCAATCAGGTGAAGCAGCTCGTGAAGGCGCACTCGAAGGGCGTTGCGGGCGGCACCTCGACCGGCAGCGCCGGCGTGTCGCAGGCGCCCGCGGCCGTCGCCGAGCCGGAAGCCGCCGAGGCCGAAACCGCCGAGCCCGAGGCCCCGGAGCCCGAGGCCGCCGAGGCGCCGGATGACGTCGTCGAGGAGCGGGCGGAGGCGCCCGCCGACGACGAGGCCCCGGCCGAGTAGGTGGAGGAGCTCCTCGAGTACCTCGCCCGGTCGCTCGTCGACCGCCCGGACGAGGTCTCCGTGGAGTCGTTCGAGGAGGACGACGGCACGCTCGTCCTCGAGCTGCACGTAGCGGACGACGACGCCGGCAAGGTGATCGGGCGCGGCGGGCGCACGGTCGCCGCGCTCAGGGCCGTGGTCAAGGCCGCCGCCGTCCGCGACGGACAGCGGGTGCTCGTCGACGTCGTCGATTGACGCTCGTGACGGCCGGCCGGGTGGGGAAGCCGCACGGCCTGGACGGGAGCTTCTACGTCGACGGGCCCCGGCATGAGCTGCCGGAGGGAGCCGCGCTCACCGTGGCGGGCCGCGCCCATCAGATCACCCGCAGGGCCGGCACGGACGAGCGGCCGCTGATCCGGCTGACGGGCGTGGACGACCCGCGGCCGCTGCGAGGCGAGCTGCTCCTGGTCGAGGACGAGCTGGCCGAGGACGAGTGGCTGGCGTCCGAGCTGGTCGGCTGCAGCGTCCCGGAGCACGGGACGGTCGCTCGCGTGATCGACGGCACCTCATGCTCGGTGCTCGAGCTCGAGGACGGCACGCTCATCCCCTTCGTGTCGGACGCGATCGAGCGCGTCGACGTCGAGGCGCGCGAGATCCGCGTGCGGCCCGGGTTCACCTCGTGAAGATCGACGTCGTCACGCTCTTCCCGCACTGGTTCGAGTGGTTCAAGACCCAGCGCCACCTGACGAATGCGCTCGCGCTGGGCCACGAGCTCGACTTCGTCGATCTCCGCGAGACGACTCCGCTGAAGGCCGGCCAGGTGGACGACACGCCCTACGGAGGGGGCGCGGGCATGGTGATCAGGGTCGACGTCGTCGAGGCCGCCCTCAGAGCCCGCTACGGCGAGGCGCCGCCGCCGCACCGAACCGTCGCGCTGGCCCCGGCTGGGCGCCAGTTCGACGACGCCCTCGCCGCCGAGCTAGCGGCCGAGCCCGCCCTGACGCTCCTCTCGGGCCGCTACGAGGGCTTCGACGAGCGGGTGAACCAGCATCTGGCCACGGACGTGGTGTCGATCGGGCCCTACGTCCTGTCGGGTGGCGAGCTGGCCGCGATGGTGGTGATCGACGCGGTCATGAGAAAGCTGCCGGGTGCGCTCGGTCACGAGGACAGCGCTGTGGAGGAGTCGTTCAGCGAGGCGCTCGAAGGCGGGCCCGAGTACCCGCACTACACGCGGCCGTACGAGTGGCGCGGGCACGAGGTGCCCGAGGTTCTCCTCTCCGGCGACCACGCGCGGATCCGCGAGTGGCGGCTGGAACAGAGTCGCGAGCGGCGCTCAAGTTCGCACTGATTCCTTCGCTACCATTGCCCGTCCACGCGCGACGGCTCCCAGGGTCGCGTTTTTTGTGCCCAATGTCCGGAGTGATCGACAGCATCGAGCGCGCGCAACTGCGCCGCGTCCCCTCGTTTCAGGCGGGCGATCGCGTGCGCGTCCACTTCCAGGTGGTCGAGGGCCAACGCCGCCGTACGCAGGTCTTCGAGGGCATCGTGATCAAGCGCCAGGGCAGCGGCGCGCGCGAGACCTTCACGGTCCGCAAGCAGTCGTTCGGGGTGGGCGTGGAGCGGACGTTCCCGGTGCACTCGCCCAAGATCGAGCGCATCGAGGTGGCCGCCCGCGGCGACGTGCGCCGCGCCAAGCTGTACTACCTGCGCGAGCGCGTCGGTCGGGCCTCGCGCGTACGCGAGCGCCGCTGGTCGGGCGCCGAGGAGGTCATCCAGCCCGGCCTCGTCGAGGAGGGCGCCGTCCAAGAGGGCGCCATGCCGCCCGACGACGCGCCGCGGCCCGGCGAGGAGGAGCTCGGCGAGCAGGTCGCCGTGGAGGAGGAGTCCGCGGCGGATTCAGAGGCCCAGGGCGACGAGTCGGCGGAGCAGCCCGCCGAGTCGCCCGGCGACGACGGCCAGGCGTCCTAGGACGGGCCCCGGGACGTGCCGGTGGCGAGGAGCAAGGAGACGAAGCGCCAGCACAACTCGCTGGTCGAGCTCGTCATGATCGTCGCTGTAGCCCTGGGGCTCGCGCTCGGGATCCAGGCCTTCCTCGTCAAGCCCTTCCGCATCCCGAGCGAGTCGATGGTGCCGACGCTCGAGGTCGGCCAGCGCGTGCTCGTCGACCGAGTGACCTATCGCTTCAGCGACCCGGATCGCGGCGACATCATCGTGTTCAAACCGCCGGCGGGAGAGCCGAGCATCTGCGGCGTCGAGCGCGCGAGCGACGAGCCCTGCCCGAAGGGCACACCCGAGCGCTCGGACACTAACTTCATCAAGCGCGTGGTCGGCCTCCCCGGCGACCGGCTGAAGGTGATCGAGGGCTCGGTCTACATCAACGGCAAGCGCCAGAGCGAGCCGTTCGCCCGGCTCGACCCCGAGTGCGCCACCTGCAACCTGCCGCGGGAGATCACGATCCCCAAGGGCGAGTACTACATGATGGGCGACAACCGCGGCGAGTCGGCGGACAGCCGCGAGTGGGGGCCGGTCCCGAAGAAATGGATCATCGGCAAGGCCTTCATGACCTATTGGCCTCCGGGCCGAATCGGCTTACTGTAGGTCGAGAGGGGCCGGGCGAGGGCCTTCCGCCGTGGCCCCACCTATGATCGGCGCCACCAGTGGGGATGCCGCGGGACGCTCAGACCACGCCTTTGCGACGCAGCGCACGCCGGCCGAAGGGCCGGCCGCGGACCGGGCGGCGTCTCTTCGCTTTCGACCGTGAGATCGGCTGCCGCTACGTGGCGGGCGCCGACGAGGCGGGTCGCGGCTCGCTGGCCGGGCCGCTCGTGGCGGCCGCGGTGCTGTTCGACCTCGAGCGGCTGACGCTCGGAGACCGGCGCGCCCTCACTCGCCTGAACGACTCGAAGCAGCACACCGCCGAGATGCGCGAGGAGCTCTATCCCCTCGTGTTGAGGGCGGCGGCGCGATCCGTGATCGTATCGCGCTGCGTACGCGGGATCGACCTGCGGGGCCTCCACAAGACGAACCTCGAGGCGCTCCGGACGGCGCTGCTGAGCGTCGCGCCGCCCGGGTGCGTCTGCCTGGTGGACGGCTTCCGCGTGCCCGAGTTCGGCTTCGATCAGCGGGCCGTGGTAGACGGCGACTGCCGCAGCGCGGCGATCGCGGCGGCCTCGGTCCTCGCGAAGGTGACCCGCGACCGCTACATGCGCCGCGCCGCCGAGCGCCACCCCGGCTGGGACTTCGAGACGAACGTCGGTTACTCGACCCCCGAGCACCGGACGGCGATAGCCGCCAACGGCGTCTCCCCGCTGCACCGGATGTCCTTCCAGTCGATTGCCTACACGCAGCTGGCCCTGGAGGGTTAGCCGAGGCTCACGGCAACCCGCTCGTCACGCCCGCCCAGGACGTAGTGCGCCGAGGCGGTGGCCACGTAGAGCCGGAGCGGTGCGGGCGGACGGACGTCGCTCGTCGTCCAGCCGGGTCCGCCGAGGGCCTCTGATCGCGTCGAGAAGACCTCGATCCAGCGTTCGTCCTGGTCGTCGCCGCTCGCGCGCTCCTCGACCGTCGCCTCGACATAGACGGCCTGGCCCTCGCCCATGGGGACGGACGAGTCGAAGATCACAATGCCCGCGCGCGGGCGGGCCGCGAGGTTGCGCGAGTGGCGCGCCTCCGGCCTGGAGACCCACACGAAGCGCGCGTAGTCCTCGTGCGCGTACCAGACGGGCGAGGCCCACGGACGCCCGTCCTCGCCCGCCCTCGCGAGGGTCAGGTACTGGCACGAGTCGATGAGCGCTCGGGCGATGGCCTCTGAATCGGGCACGCGCGCGCCGGTCTATCAGAACGCCGCCTCGAGATGTTCCAGCGCGAGCAGGTGGCCGCGGGCGTCGAAGCTGACCCCGATCGCATCGAAGCGGAGCTCAGACGGCCGCGGCCCCTCCGAGCGGCCCTGGGCGAGCCACTCGCGCGCCATGGCGCGGATCCGGCGCTGCTTGCGCGTCCCGATGGCGGCGAAGGGCCCGAGCACGTCACTGCGCTCGGTCGCCTCCCGCGCGATGCGCGTCTTCACCTCGCAGAACACGAGACACCGCGGGTCGAGGGCGACGATGTCGAGCTCCCCATAGCGGGTCCGAAAGTTCCTCGCGACGACCTCAAACCCACGCGCCTCGAGATGCCGCGCGGCGAGCTCCTCGCCACGAGCGCCAAGCCTGCGCCGGGGGTCGCCGCCCTGGGTCGTCAACGGGCCGACCGCTCCCACCCGCCCAGGTCACGCCGGACCAGAAAGCCGTCGGCTTCGAGGCGGCCGAGCGCGGCGCGCGTCTCGGCGACGGTTCGCCCGCTGACGCGCGCCACCTCCTCCACCGAGTCGTGCGCCTCGGCCGCCTCGACCACGACTTGGAGGAGAGGCTCGGCCGGCGCCTGGCGGGGACTCGCCGCCTCCTCGACCCGGCGAGCACCCACGCCGAACAGCTCATCGAGCACGTCCTCTGCGCCGCTGATGGGCGTGGCGCCGTCCTTCAGCAGGTTGTTGGTGCCACGAGCGAGGCTCGAGGTGACCCGTCCCGGCACAGCGGCGACGGCGCGGCCGAGGTCCTTGGCGAACTCGGCGGTGATCAGGCTGCCGCTCGGGTCCGCGGCCTCGACCACGAGGGTCATCCGCGCGAGGCCCGCCATGATCCGGTTCCGAGCCGGAAAGCTCCAGCGGTAGGGGTCGGTCCCCGGCGGCAGCTCTGACAGGACGAGCCCGGCGTCGTGGACGCGCTCATGCAGCGAGCGGTGACGTCGCGGGTAGACGACATCCGGGCCACCCGCGACGACGGCCACCGGCACCCCGCCGCCGTCGAGGCAGCCTCGATGCGCCGTCGCGTCGATGCCGAGAGCAAGTCCGCTCACCACCGGCACCCCCGAGGCACCCAGCCCGCGCCCGAGCGCATAGGCGACCTCGGTGCCGTACGGGCTCGCTCGCCGTGTGCCGACCACGGTCACCGCCGGCTCCTCGGCGATGAGGGCGAGCACCTCGGCCGAACCCACGCCGAACAGGACGGCGGGAGGGTCCGGGAGATCATGCAGCAGGGGCGGGTAGCGGGGCGAATGCACGCATGCCGCGACACACGCGGTCTCGGCGAGGCGATCGCGCCCTGAGGCGACGTCCAGGCCGTCCAGGAACGACAGCGCCCGCGCAACCTGCCGGCCCGCGGCCACCGCGATCAGGTCGTCCTCGGGCAGCCCGAGGAGGCCTTGCGCATGCCGATTGCCGCGTCCGAGCAGCCCGGCGATCCGAGGCGCGAGATGCGCGATCAGGAACGCCCGGCGCAGGCATGCGTCGCAGCTGTCGCATGTCATGCCGCGACTCGCTGCCAGCTGTCGAGGCGGTAGGACAGTGCCTCGTCGAGGTCGCTCTGAGCGACCGTCTCGCGCGCTTCGAGGTCGGCGATGGTGCGTGCGACGCGCAGCACGCGGTCATGGCCGCGCCCGCTGAGCGCGACGCGGTCGCGCAGCGCAAGGAGGCGCGACGCGAGGGCGGCATCGAGCGGCACCTGGCGGCGGGTGAGGCGCCCATCCATGTCGCCGTTGCAGAGCACACCGGTGCCGGCGAGGCGCCCGAGCTGGCGGCGTCGGGCGGCAACGATGCGTCCGCGTACGTGGCTCGAGAACGTCCCGCGATCACCCGGCTCGGTCACGAGCTCGGCCGTCGGCACGGACTCCACCTGGCAGACCAGGTCGATCCGATCCACCAGCGGACCGCTGAGGCGGCGCTGATATCGAGCGAGCTCAAGTGTCGTGCAGCTGCAGCGGTCCGGGGGTCGGGCGCACGGACATCGGTTGCAGGCCGCGACCACGACGGCGTTCGCCGGAAAGTCGAGGGTGCGCTGGCCACGGGTGATCTCAACGCGCCCTTCCTCGAGCGGCTCACGTAGCGCGTCGACGGCGCTTCGCGCGAACTCGGGCAGCTCGTCGAGGAACAGCACGCCGCGATGGGCGAGTGTGATCTCACCGGGCATCGGCCGGGTGCCGCCGCCCACGAGGCCCTGGGCGGAGATGGTGTGGTGCGGGGCGCGGAACGGGCGCTGGGTGGCGAGCCGGCCGTTGCCGATGCCTGCTGCGCTGTGCACCTGGGTGATCTCGAGGGCCTCCTCGAAGCTCGGCGGCGGCAGGATTCCAGGGAGGCGCCGAGCGAGCATCGTCTTGCCGGCTCCGGGCGGCCCGACCATGAGGATGTTGTGGCCGCCGGCCGCGGCGATCTCCAGCGCCCGCTTGGCGTCCTTCTGACCGCGTACGTCTCCGAGGTCGGGCGCCTCCGGCGGCGGTTCCGCGGGATCGGGCAGCGCCGGGCTCGCGGGGTCAGGAGCCCAGCGGCCGTGGAGCAGGTCGGCGAGGCGCGCAAGCGACGGAATCGCGCTCACCTCGATTCCCTCCACCAATGCCGCCTCGGGAGCATTCGGGCCGGGCACGAGCAGACGCCTGTATCCGGCGTGGCGGGCTCCCAGCGCCGCATTCAAGGCGCCGCGGACCGGCCGGAGCTCACCGCTGAGAGAGAGCTCGCCGGCGAGCGCCCAGTGCCGGAGCTGATCGGGGGGCACCTGTCCGCTCGCGGCGAGCAGGCCCACGGCGATCGCCAGGTCGAAGCTCGGGCCCGCCTTGCGCACATGCGCCGGAGCGAGGTTGACCGTGAGCCGCTTCTGCGGGAAGTCGAGGTCGGAGTTCAGAAGGGCGGCGCGGACCCGCTCGCGCGACTCGCGGATGGCGCGGTCGGGGAGCCCCACCAGAGTGAACGTAGGCAGGCCGCGCCGTACGTCGACCTCGACCGTCACCTCCTGAGGCTTAACTCCCTCGAGAGCGAACGTGGCCACGGCGGCAAGCACGCGAGGAATCATTCGGACCTGCACTCAACCCGTGGGCACGCGGCCGTTACAGCCACGCTCAGAGCGAGTTACGCGTCGCCGCCTATCCTGGCTTGCCCGTGGCCTCCGACCGCTTACCTCGCGTGCTATCCATCGCCGGCTCGGACTCGGGCGGGGGGGCCGGCATTCAGGCCGACCTCAAGGCGTTTGCGCGGTGCGGGGTGCATGGGATGACCGCGATCACGGCCATCACCGCGCAGAACACGGTGGCAGTGACCGCCGTCCATCCCGTCCCGGGCGAGGTGATCGTCGAGCAGGTCCGTGCGGTGGTCGACGACATCGGCGTGGATGCCGTCAAGATCGGCATGCTCGGCAGCGTCGCGGCGATCGAGGCGGTCGGGGAGGCGCTCGATCTGGTGGGCGACGTGCCGGTGGTCGTCGATCCGGTGATGATCTCCGAGTCCGGCGCCCGCCTGCTCGAGAAGGACGCCGAGGAAGCGCTTCGCACCCAGCTGGTGCCGCGTGCCGCGGTGGTGACGCCGAACGTGCCGGAGGCCCGGGTGCTGGCCGGGGGCGAAGACGTCGACGGCGAGGAGCTGGTCCGCGCTGTTCACGCCCTCGGCCCGCGCGCGGTCGTCCTGACCGGCGGACATCGCGTGGAGGCCACCGATCTCTTCTTCGACGGCGACCGGCTCGTCGAGATACCGGGCCCGCGCCACGAGAGAGGGTCGGCGCACGGCTCCGGCTGCACGCACTCGTCCGCGCTCGCCGCCCACCTCGCGCTCGGCCTCGATCCGCTGGAGGCGGCGAAGCAGGCGAAGCTGATCGCCTCGGAGGCCGTCCGCGACGGGCTCGCGAGCGTCGGCCAGGGACCCGGCCCCGTGGACGTGTTCGGCCTGGAGCGAACTTGCGGGGACAGTCCCTTTAAGTTGGGCTAGACCGTTACGCCCTGCTCCTCCAGCCACTCCCGCACGATGTCCGGCGGGTGGGCGTCGTACTCGGCGCGGGCGGCGAGGCGGAGAATGTCGTCGGGATCGTCGTTTAGCTCGTCGCGGCGGAAGGCCAGGTAGGTCGCCACGGCGATGGCCATCATCGCGACTGGGTCCTCGTCCTGCGGATCGATATGGCCCTTCAGCTCCGCCAGCTCCTCCTCGATGTTCGCGTGCGCGGTGACGGGCTCGTCGTGGTCCTCGACGTGCTTCAGCAGGTCGTCGAGGCCGTAGCGGCCCGTGGGATCGGTGACCTCGATGGCACGGTGCACCACATCGAACAGACTGGGCGCAGGGCCTTCGGCGTTGGCTGGGCGCATGCCTCAGCGCTACCCACGCCGACCCGGGCCTAACCGGCCCGGCCGGCCAGGAAGCGCGTGACATAATCGGATCCGTGAGGTTTCTCCGGATGAAGCCCGGTCATGGCGAGGTCCTGCTCGCGGAGGGTGACCCGCGCGTCCAGGAGGACGAGGAGCGCCTCATCGAGGAGTTTCGCCGCCAGCTCGACGAGGGCATGTGGGCCGCGGTGCCCGTTCAGAAGCCGGGCAGCGGCCGGCGCGAGGCTCAGATGGTCAAGCAGTACACCGACATCCCGCCCGACTCCGAGCGCGTGATCTTCTTCCCGCGCGCATCAGGCGGCTAGACCCATCACGCCCATGCTGCTCGCGCTCCTCGCACTCGCCCTGATCGCCGTGGTGCTCGGCGCGCCGATCGCGCTGAGACGACTGAGCCGGTGGCGTGCCGGGCGCCCGCGCCGGACCGCACGCCCGGGCGAGCTCGACCTCGAGCTGTACGACCCGGGCCGCGAGCGCCGCGCCGAGCAGCGCGCCCGCGAGCTGCTCCGTTCCTGCGTGAACGAGGAGGAGTGGGGGATGTATCGCGACCTCGGCTTCATCCGTGTCGCGGGCCGCCACGCCCGGCGTGAGATCGACCGCGACCGCGGCGCCCGGCCCGCGTACGCGTACCTCGTCTACCCGCACAAGCCGATCGTCGCCTACGTGCCCGAGAGCGGCCAGCTCCTGTCCGAGTACTGCGTCGAGTTCCCGGACCTGAACGGCACCGGCGGCCGCCACCGGCTGCCGGCCTCGGACGACGTGCTCGCCAAGTGGATGGCGCTCACCTCCGACGAGGACCGCGTGATCCGGCGGGCCAACATGCACCTCGTCGGCCGGCAGCTCGACCCCGCGCGCGTGCGCCGCGACCTCTGGCGGCTTGCCGAGTGGGAGCGCCGGCGCGGGAACCGCGAGCAGGTATCGCAGAGCCAGCAGTGAGCGACGACCTGCGCAGTCGCAGCCGGGTCATCCTCGACGGCCCGGATCGCGCCCAGGCGCGCGCGTACCTGAAGGGCATCGGGTTCGACGACGAGGCGCTCCAGCGTCCGATCGTCGGCATCGCCAACACCTGGACCGAGACTATGCCCTGCAACTTCCACCTGCGCCGCCTGGCGGAGAAGGTGAAGGAGGGCGTTCGGGCGGCCGGCGGCACGCCGATGGAGTTCAACACGGTCGCGATCTCGGACGGCATCACGATGGGCACCGAGGGGATGAAGACCTCGCTGATCAGCCGCGAGGTGATCGCCGACTCGATCGAGCTCGTGGCGCGCGGCCACATGTTCGACGCGGTCGTCGCGCTCTCGGGCTGCGACAAGACGATCCCGGGCTGCGTGATGGCGCTCGCCCGCCTCGACGTTCCCGGCCTCATGCTCTACGGCGGCTCGATCGCCCCTGGGAAGTGGCGTGGCAAGGATGTGACGATCCAGGACGTATTCGAGGGCATCGGCGCGCACGCGGCGGGTGACCTCACCGACGAGGAGCTCACCGACCTCGAGGACCACGCCTCGCCGGGCGCCGGCGCCTGCGGCGGCCAGTTCACCGCCAACACCATGGCCATGGCGTTCGAGGTGCTCGGCATCTCGCCGATGGGCAGCTCGATGGTCCCGGCGGAGGACGGCAAGAAGGGCAAGGTGGCGGAGGAGTGCGGGCGCCTCGTGCTGGAGGTGCTGAGGGAGGACCGTCGCCCGAGCGCGATCATCACGAAGCGCTCACTCGAGAACGCGATTGCGGCGGGCGCCACGTCGGGCGGCTCGACGAACCTCGTGCTGCACCTGCTGGCGGTCGCGCACGAGGCCGGCGTGGACCTCGAGCTCGAGGACTTCGACCGCATCGCCTGGCAGACGCCGCTCCTATGCGACCTGAAGCCGGGCGGCCGCTACGTGGCGACCGACCTGTACCACGCGGGCGGCGTCCCGCTGGTGATCAGGCGCCTGAAGGAGCTGGGCGCTCTCCACGAGGACGAGCTGACCGTGACCGGCCAGACCATCGGCGCCGTAGCGGATGCCGCCGAGGAGGCCGACGGCCAGGACGTCGTGCGGCCAGTCAGCGACCCGATCAAGCCGAACGGCGGCTTCGCGATCCTGCGCGGCAACCTCGCGCCCGAGGGCTGCGTGGTGAAGCTGTCCGGACACGACCGCACGGAGCACCGTGGCCCCGCGCGCGTGTTCGAGTGCGAGGAGGACGCGTTCGCGGCGGTGATGGCGAAGGACATCCAGCCCGGCGACGTCGTCGTGATCCGCAACGAGGGCCCGAAGGGCGGCCCCGGCATGCGCGAGATGCTGCACGTAACCGCGGCGCTCGTGGGAGAGGGCCTCGGCGACAGCGTTGCCCTCCTCACGGACGGCCGCTTCTCGGGCGCCACCCACGGCTTCATGGCCGGCCACGTGGCCCCGGAGGCGCCCGACGGCGGCCCGATCGCCGCGGTCCGCGACGGCGACACGGTCGTCTTCGACGTCGAGCGCCGCGAGCTGAACGTGGAGCTGCCGGACGATGAGATCGCGGAGCGGGTTGCCGACTATCACGCACCGGCGGCCGCCTACACGAACGGCGTGCTGGGCAAATACAGGAAGCTGGTCGGCTCGGCGGCCGAGGGCGCCGTCACGGGTTAGGCCCCAGGCCGGTCAGCTGTGAGCAAGCAGGCGCTCGTGCACTCGCTGCACGGTAGGGGAGGGGGCGGCGCCCAGCTCCTCCCGGAGCAGGCCGCGGAGACGCTCGTACACCCGCAGGGCCTCGGCGATGTTGCCCTGTCGCTCGAGCGCCTCCATCAGCATCGCGTAGCCGCTCTCCCGGTATGACGAGATGTCAATCAGGCGCCGCGCCGTGCGCTCGGCCACAGCGACCTCGGCTCCCCCGAGCCCAAGGCTTCGGCGCGCCGTGCATTCCAGCGCCCTGACGTGGATGTCCGCCAGCTCGCGCCGGAGCTCATCGATCCACTCGCCCTCCTCGCCCGGCAGGAAGCGCCGCTGGCTGATGTTGTGCGCCACTAGGGTGGGGCCAATCGCTCCGTACCAGTCCTCGGCCGCGACCAGAGCCTCGGCGCGATGGATCCCCTCCCGCGCCGCCTCGACATCAACCCTCGCGCCGCCTCCAAGCTCCAGGCGGATCTGGCTGCGGCCCTCGAGTGCGCCGTCGGGTAGGAGTCGCCTCAGCTTGGACAGCAGCGCGGAGAGCGCCAGGCCGGGAGCGGCGGGAAGCTCCCCATGCCACAGCGCCTCCGCGAGCTCATCGCGGCCGGCGACTCGATCGCGATTGACCGTCAGGTAAGCGAGCAGGAGGCGCCCCTGCCGGCCCGGCAGCTGTTGCTCGATTCGCCGGCCGCCGACGCGGGCAATGAAGCGCCCGCAGAGCTGGATCCGTGTCCCGTCTCGGTCGCGCTCCCGGTCGGACACAGCGCCAAGCTAGCGTCAAACCGCAGGCGCGACAATGAACCATGGCCTACGTGATCTCCTGCGATTGCGGCCACGTCTCTCGTGGGGAGACGGAGGACGAGCTGGTGCAGGAAGCCAACCGCCACATGGACGAGGTCCATCCCGGCATGGCGGGAAAGGTGTCCCGGGAAGACCTGCTGGCGATGGCCGAAGAGGTCTGACCGCCGACCCAGCCCCAAAGTCTCCCCAAAGCCCCGCCAACGGGACGGAAACGCCCAGATTCGATTCTCCTCCCGACAGCTCCACCAATCGTGAGGAGGACGCATGGCGTCGGATCGACCCGCTTCGTTCTACGACTCTCCTGCGGAGGCCGCGGAAGCACCTCCAGAGAAGCTCCTGTACGTGACCTGCCTGCACCGCGGCACGGGCGTAGAGCGGCCGGACTTCGTCGCCGTGGTCGACGCGGATCCGGGGTCGGGCTCGTACGGCGAGATCGTGCACGAGACGCCGATGCCGCGCGTCGGCGACGAGCTCCACCACTTCGGCTGGAACCGCTGCAGCTCGGCGTGCCACGGGCCCGACCGGTCGCACCTGATCGTGCCGGGCTTTCGCTCATCTCGGATCTACGTCCTGGACGTCGCAGAAAACCCGCGACGGCCACGGATCGAGCATGTGGTCGAGGCCGAAGAGCTCGCCGAGAAGACGGGCTACACGCGTCCTCACACCGTCCACTGCATGCCCGGCGACGACGTCGTGGTGAGCATGCTCGGTGACCGCGATGGAGCGGGCGCGGGGGGCTTCGCCGTGCTGGACGCACGGAGCTTCGAGGTGAAGGGGCGCTGGGAGAACGGCCGCGAGCGCCCGCCGCTCAACTACGACTTCTGGTACCAGCCGCGCAAGAACGTGCTGGTGTCATCGGAGTTCGGGGAGCCGAACGCCTACGAGCCCGGCTTCGAGATCGACGACGTTGCCGCGGGGCGATACGGGCGGCGCCTCCACTTCTGGGACCTGGCCGAGCGGCGCCTGGTTCAGACGCTTGACCTGGGCGACAAGGGCCTCCTGCCGCTGGAGGTGCGCTGGCTCCACGACCCGGACTCGGAGGAGGGCTTCGCGGGCGCGACGCTGGCGAGCAACATTCTCCGCTTCCACCGCACGAACGGCGCCTTCAGCGCCGAGGCCGTGATCGAGGTCGAGAACGAGGAGCTCGACGGCTGGCCGCTGCCAGGCGGAGTGCCGGGTTTGATCACCGACCTCGTGCTCTCGATGGACGACCGCCTCCTCTACCTCTCGAATTGGCTCCACGGCGATCTGCGCCAGTACGACGTCTCCGACCCGTCCAACCCGAGGCTGACCGGTCGGCTATGGCTCGGCGGCTTGCTCGGCAGGCCAAACGACGCCGGCCGCGAGCTCGGCGGCGGGCCGCAGATGGTCCAGCTGTCCCTGGACGGGCGACGGCTCTATGTCACCAATTCGCTCTACTCGAGCTGGGACAACCAGTTCTACCCCGAGCTGCGCTCCTGGCTCCTCAAGGTCGACTGCGACCCGGCCGGTGGCATGAAGGTCGATCGGGACTTCTTCGTGGACTTCCACGACAGACCCGACGGGCCCGCGCGTGCACACGAGGTCCGGCTCCAAGGAGGAGACTGCACGACGGAGATCTTCCAGTGACGGCCGCGCCGATCGCCCACGTCGGCGGGGTCCCGGTCGAAGAGACGCTTGCGGCTCTTGGCCCGACGGTGATGCTGTTCGCCGCGGTTGCGTCCGCTCGCATCGGAGCGCTGATTCGTAGCCGCCAAAGGAGGTGACCCGGGGCTAGGCCGCCTGCGACTCCCCCTCTGCCGGCTCCTTCTCCTCCGCCGGCCCGGTCTCCGCCAGGAAGTCCACCAGCACGTCGTTGAAGGTCACCGGCCGCTCGGCCATTGGGATGTGGCCGGTGTCGCGCATGACGATCTTGCGGCTGTCCTCGATGAGGCGCTCGAACTCGTCGGCGTCGCGCACGGGGATGATCGAGTCCTTCTCGCCCCAGACGATCAGCGTCGGCACCTTCACGTCGGGCAGCCGGTCCCGGAAGTCGTAGTCGAGCGCGGCCCGCAGCGCGTCGTCGAAGCCGCCCTTGCCGGTGCCCTTGAAGAAGCCCTCGTAGGCGAGGTCGGGCTTCAGCAGCCGGGGGTGGCGCGCCACCAACGCGAGCGACGCGTGTCGCGTGACCGGCCGCGAGGCCAGCTTCCGGTGCCTGGCGACGGTGTTCGTCGCGAGCGCGGTGGCCACCCGGCCGAACGTCAGGATCGGGGCCTGCAGCGTCTCGGCGCTCGAGATCCCCGCTGCCGAGACGAGCACGAGCCGTCCCACGCGCTTGGGGAACTGGATCGCGACCTCGGCCGCGACGTAGCCGCCCATCGAGTTCCCCACGAGGTTCACCCGGCCGAAGCCGAGCTTGTTGCACAGCGCGTTCACGCAGCGGCCGTAGCCCGGGATGCTGATGTCGTCGACGGCGGGCTCGGGAGACAGGCCGAAGCCGGGCAGGTCCATCGCCACGACGCGCCGGTCCAGCGCCAGGCGCGGGATGTTCTCGAGCCAGTTCTGCCACTGCCCGCCGAGCCCGTGCACCAGGACGGCGGGCTCCTCGTCGCCCGAGCCGACGTCGACGTAGTTGATCGGCGTGCCGTCCACGTCCATGGTCTTCAGCTCCCGCGCCCAGTCGGTCTCGCGCCAGTCCGGGTTTGCGGTCGCGCCGTAGTCGTTCTCCGCGGCGCGGTAGTGCCACGGAGCGGTCGGGGCCGCGCCGGGGCGAATCATGCGGCGTCCCATGCTCCCTACTGTACGGAGCCGTGGCCCGGATCGCGCTGGACATCGACTCGACGCTGCACCACTACTGGGACCTGCTCCAGCGGATAGCGCGCGAGCGCTACGGGGTCGAGCTGCCCTACGAGGAGCAGCGCGACTGGGGGATCACGGTGCTGGAGCGCGACGCCATCGTGCACTGCGTCGAGGAGTCTCACTCCGACGAGAACATCGCGGGCGGCGTCCCCTACCCGGACGCCGTAGAGACCGTTCGGGAGTGGCACGACGCCGGCCATTGGATCCACGTGACGAGCCACCGGCGCCGGAGCACGTACGACGCCACCGCCGCCTGGCTCGACTCGATCGGCATGCCGTGGGACGACCTCCACTGCTCCTTCGACAAGGTCCCCCGATGTGTGGAGCTGGGTATCGACCTGCTGGTGGACGACAGCCCCGTCAACATCGCGAAGGCCCGCGCCCACGGCATGGTGGCCGCCACGATCATCCACCCCTGGAACGAGGAGATCGTCGAGGCGGACGGCGTGATCGGCGCCGCAGACTGGAGGCGTCTCAAGCTCGCGCTCGATCCCGTCCTCGACCGCCTCGACGCGGCTCCTGCTTGAATCGGGCGCCGATGGCCGACCGACAACGCACAACCCTCTCGATCCGCGAGCGCGACGCCGCGGAGACCGCGCTCGTGCCGGCCGAGGAGCTGAAGCGGCACCTCCCCGGCGTCGAACCCGAGCGCCAGCTGAACGACTGGGGCCGCTCCGAGCGGATTGAGGGCATCTACGACCGGCTTGTCGCCGACTTCTTCTACCGCTACTGGTTCCGGGCCGAGGTGGAGGGCATCGAGAACATCCCGTCGAGCGGCGGCGCGCTCCTGGTCTCGAACCACGCCGGGGCCCTGCCGCCGGACGCCGCGATGATTGCCAAGGCGGTCCGCGAGGAGCACCCGCACCCGCGACCGGTGAACATCACGGTCGAGCACTTCTTCAAGGGCTATCCAGGCTTCAGCACGCTTCTGCCGAAGATCGGCTGCGTCCCGGCACACCCGGCGAACGTGCACCGGCTCCTGTACGACGAGGAGCAGCTCGTGCTGGTCTTCCCCGAGGGCCGCAAGGCCACCGAGAAGCTCTACAAGGACCGCTACAGGCTGCGCCGCTTCGGCCGCGGCGGCTTCGTCGAGGCAGCGATGCGCGCGCAGGCCCCGATCGTGCCGATCTGCGTGGTGGGCGCCGAGGAGTCGGCCCCGGTGTTCGCGCAGGTGGGACTGATGCAGCGGCTGACCGGGCTCCTCTACTTCCCGGTCACGCCCACGTTCCCGCACTTCGGGTTGCTCGGCATGCTGGGTTACCTGCCGGCCAAGTTCAAGCTCCGCTTCCTCGAGCCGATCCGGTTCGAGGAGGAGGGGATGCACGAGGACAAGGCGCTCGTGCAGACCGTCGCCCACGAGGTCCGCGCGCGGATCCAGGAGGGCCTCTGGGACATGCTCGCAAAGCGCAAGTCGGTCTGGTTCGGGTAGCGGCGTGGACTCGAAGCGCATCCTTGTCACGGGCATCTCGCACTACTGGGGCGGGAGGCTCGCTCAGGCGCTCGAGGCGTTCCCCGAGGTCGAGGCGGTGATCGGCGTCGACAACGAGGAGCCCCACGTCGAGCTCGAGCGCACCGAGTACGTGAAGGTGGGTGCGCAGCACGCGCTGCTGCGCCGCGTCGTGGAGGCGGCCGAGATCGACACGGTCGTGGACACCCGTCTGGTCGTGGACTCCGCGGTCATGCCCTCATCCAGAGCCCACGAGAACAACGTCATGGGAACGATGAACATCCTGGCCGCCTGCAGCGGCTCGGACTCGCCGGTCAAGAAGGTGGTGTTCAAGTCGTCGACGCACTTCTACGGCTGCCACCAGGACGACCCGGCGTTCTTCGACGAGACCATGCGCCGGCCGCACCCGCCGCGGACCGGGATCGAGCGGGACATCGTGGAGGCTGAGGCATCGCTGATCGAGTTCGCCGAGCGCCACCCCGACACGGCGGTCACCGTCCTGCGCTTCGCGAACGTGCTGGGGCCGTCCGTGAAGACGTCGCACATCAAGCTCTTCTCGCTGCCCGTGGTGCCGATGATCCTCGGCTTCGACCCGCGCTACCAGTTCGTGCACGAGGACGAGGTGGTGCACGCGCTGGAGCACGCCGTGAAGCACCGCGTGCCCGGCACGTTCAACGTCGCGGGCGACGGCGTGCTCGCCCTCAGCGAGGTGGCCGGCCTGCTCGGGAAGACCTACGCGCCGGTCCTGCCGCCATGGGGGACCGGGATCGCCGCGGCGGTCGCTCGGCGCCTCGGCGTCGAGATCCCGCCCGAGGCGCTCGAGCAGATGCGCTTCGGGCGCGGGGTGGACAACCGACGCTTCAAGGTGGTCGGGTTCCACTACCAGCACACGAGCCGCGAGACGGTGGTCAAGCTCGGCGAGCACCTGCGGCTGCACCCGGTGGTCAGGGGCGCTCAGGAGCCGTACCGCTACGAGCGCGAGGTCGAGGACTTCCTCCGCTGGAGCCCGCACGTGAAGAACACCCGCGACCGGACGATGCCCGGGCTGAGCCGGGCCCAGCTATCGGAGCTCCAGCGGCTGCTCGCGAGCTTCGCGGACAGCTCGGGGATGGACCCGGCCGAGGACGTGCCGGACCGCGCGGCTGAGGCTGAGCGGCGCGCGGCCGCAGCCGAGGAGGCGGCGCGCCGGGCGGCCGATCGGGCCGAGCGAGCTGAGCGGAAGGCCGAGGCGCGGGCAGCGGAGACGGCTGCAGAGCGCGCGCGCGAAGAAGCGGAGCGGACTTCCTCCGCGAAGCCGCCGGAACATTACGACGACCTCGCCGCCGAGGAGGTGATCGCCCTGCTGGCCTCGCTCGAGCACGAGGACCTCGAGACCCTGCGCAACTACGAGCGCGATCACGCCAATCGGGCGAGGGTGCTGAGCGCCATCGAGTCGGTGCTGGCGCGCCGCGGTTCGCGGGTGTAGTTGCGCAACGCACCGGGCGGTGCGCGGTGCACCGCGATGCCGTTCCAGCGCAATCCGGCTGTCAACCGCCGTCGCACGCCGGGTCCATAGGTACCCTGAGCGCTCATCCCCCATGAGGCACCGCTGGTTCATCCTCGTGGCCGTCCTCCTCCTTGTCCTGATCGGGGGCGCGGTCGCCGCATTTGCCTACGACAGCTCGCGCGACGACCTGATCGCCAACGGCGTGACGATCGCGGGCGTGGACGTGGGCGGGATGACCACGGCCGAGGCCCGCCGGCTAGTCCAGCGCGAGCTGCAGGAGCCGCTCGAGAAGCCGATCACCGTGCGCCGGGGCCCGACCCGCTTCACCCTCTCGGCTCACGACGCCGGCGTGCAGGCCGACGTAGGCGGGATGGTCGACGAGGCGCATGCCGTGAGCCGTGACGGCAGCATCTTGAGCCGCGTCGCCCGCGACATCACCGGAGGCGAGGAGGACGCTCAGGTACCGGCGCGCGTCCACTACTCGGAGAGCGCGGTGCGCGACCTCGTGAAGCGCGTCCGCGCCAAGTTGGACAGGCCGGCCCGCGATGCCGAGGTCAGCTTCCCGTCACTCGAGACGGTGAAGGAGCAGAAGGGGCGGAAGGTCAGGGCCGCCGCGCTCGAGCAGAAGATCGCCCAGTCGCTGACCGTGCCGGGCGAGGACCGGATCGTAAGGGCGCCGGTGCGGGTGCTGAAGCCGAAGGTCACCCAGGCGCAGCTCGCGGACAAGTATCCCGTCGTCCTCGTGGCCGACCGCAACAACTTCAAGCTGCTGCTCTACAAGCGGTTGAAGCTCCAGAAGGCGTACACCGTGGCGGTCGGCGCGGTGGGCTTCGACACCCCGGCCGGGCTTTACCACATCCAGAACAAGGCGATCAACCCGGCCTGGTCGGTCCCGAACAGCGCGTGGGCGGGCTCGCTCGCCGGCACGGTCGTGCCGGGCGGCACGCCCGAGAACCCGCTGAAGGCGCGCTGGCTCGGGATCTTCAACGGCGCGGGCATCCACGGCACCGACGAGACCTACTCGCTGGGCCACGCCGCCTCGCACGGCTGCATCCGGATGTCGATCCCCGATGTGATCGAGCTCTACGACCAGGTTCCGGTCGGAGCCCCGATCTACATCGCGTAGTGCGCGAGGCGCCGGAAGGTGCCCGGCGCGGAGCGATGCCCGTAGTGCGCGAGGCGCCGGGCGGTGCCCGGCGCGGAGCGATGCCCGTAGTGCGCGAGGCGCCGGGCGGTGCCCGGCGCGGAGCGATGTCTTTAGACGCGGATTTCTTCGACGGGGATCTCCTCCCAGCCCTGCTCCGCAAGCAGGTTCCGGCGCTCCGTATGTCGAATGCAGAGGGTGCCGATGAAGATGCCGCGCTCGCGCTTTCGCAGCACCGTGTACCACATGGTCGAGGCGTCCCTCGGGCCCTGGATCGGGTGCCAGGGCCGGACGGGCTGCTCCTGGTCGTCGGCCAGCCCGGCCTCGACGAGCTGAGTCCGCGTCGCAACCCGCCCGTCCTCCGTGTTGACGAAGAAGACACCCACTCCGGTCGAGGCTAGCTGGGGCGACACGCTCGCCCGCTTCGACGACTGGCAGCTCTCCCGGGGCATGGGCGAGAAGACGCGCCGCGCCTACGGGGTGGACCTGGCCCAGCTGGCCGAGTGGGCGTCCTCGCGCGAGCTCCAGCCGCATGACCTGACCTACCGGGAGCTACGACACTTCGCCGGCGTGGTCTCGGAGCGGGGCGCCATGAAGTCCACCGTCGCTCGCAAGCTCGCCGCCATCCGCACCTTCTACCGCCACCTCGTCGAGCGCGGCGAGTTGCAGGCGAACCCCGCCGAGCTCGTGTCGAGCCCCAAGAAGGACGCCTACCTGCCCAAGGTGCTGAAGCCGGATGAGGTTGCGGAGCTCCTGGAGCGCATCCCCGGCTCGACCCCGCTCGACCTGCGCGACCGCGCGCTGCTCGAGCTGGCCTACGCCGCCGGGCTCCGCGCCGAGGAGCTCGTGAACCTGGACGTCAAGAACCTGGACGCGGATGCCGAGGAGGTTCGCGTGGAGGGAAAGGGCGGTCGCACCCGCGTCGTTCCCGTAGGAGAGCACGCCTGGCGCGCGCTCGAGCGCTACCTCGCGCGCGGCCGCACCGCGCTCGACACGGGGGAGAGCGAGGCGCTCTTCCTGTCGAAGACGGGTCGGCGGCTGTCGACCTCGGACATCAGGAGGCGGCTGCGGCTGCAGATGCGCCGCGCGGGCGTCTCACCACATACCCTGCGCCATTCCTTCGCCACCCATCTGCTCGAGGGCGGGGCGGACCTTCGCACGATCCAGGAGCTCTTGGGACACTCCAGCATCAGCACGACCCAGACATACACTCGGGTAGAGTCGAAACGCCTCAAGAAGGCGTACGCGCGCTCTCACCCACGCGCGTGAACGACCACTCGTATGGAGACGAACCTCAAGGCGATTGAGCTAAGGGACCTCTGGCGCCGCTACAAGGACGATCGGGACGAGAAGGCCCGTGAGCGACTTGTGCTCGCCTACGCGCCGCTCGTCAAGTACGTAGCGGGCCGGATGTCCAGCGGTTTGCCCTCGCACGTCGAGGAGGCGGACCTGATCTCCTATGGGCTGCTCGGCCTGATCTCGGCGATCGAGCGCTTCGAGCCCGAGCGCGAGATCAAGTTCGAGACCTTCGCGATCACCCGCATCAAGGGCTCAATCATCGACGAGCTGCGCTCGCTCGACTGGGTCCCGCGCTCCGTGCGCACCAAGGCGCGCGAGATCGAGCGCGCGAACGCCAAGCTCGAGCACGAGCTGCACCGGGCGCCCACCGACCAGGAGATGGCCGACGTCCTGGACGTATCCGTCGAGGAGTTCCAGGAGTCGCTCGTCCGCATCTCCAACTCGTCAGTGGTCGCGCTCGACGAGCTCTGGACCGTCTCCGACGCCTCCGGCGACCAGGTCTCCCTGCTGGACACGATCCAGGATCCCCAGGCGCTCGACCCCGCCACGGAGATGGACACGACCGAAATGAAGGACCGGCTGGCCGACGCCATCGCGCGGCTGCCGGAGCGCGAGAAGCTGGTCGTGGCCCTCTACTACTACGAGAACCTGACGCTCAGGGAGATCGGCGAGGTGCTCGGGGTCACCGAGTCGCGCGTCTCGCAGCTTCACACGAAGGCCGTCCTGAGGCTGAAGTCGCGCCTCCAGGGCGATCCCATCGGCGAAGCCGACTAGCGGCGCCCGGGCAGGATGCTCCGCCGCCGCTCGCACGTCCAGGGAGAAGAGCTGCGGGCCGCCGCCAGCCGGCAGGCGGCACTGGCCGAGCTCGCCCGGCGCGCGCTCGAGGGCACCGAGCCGGACCAGCTGGTCCAGGCCGCCGCCGAGGCGGCCGCGGGCGAGCTCGGGGTCGACCACGTCGCTGTGCTCGAGCTGACGGGCGACGGGGAGGGCATGCTCGCTCGCGCAGGCGTCGGCCTGCCGGACGGGGTGCTCGGAGGCGTGCTGCCGATACACCGGATCGAGGGGAGCTGGCCCGCTCCGCTGATCCAGGATCTTGAGGCCGAGAGCAGGTACGCGGTGCCGATCCAGGTCCGCGGCCGCGAGTTCGGCTGGCTCGAGGTCTTCAGCCGCCGCGAGCGGCGGCTCGCCGAGGACGAGTCGGTCTTCCTCCACGGTCTCGCCGGCGTGCTCGGCGCCGCCATCGACCGAGCGCGCCACGAGGACCTCGTGGTCGACAGCGAGGCCCAGTTCCGCGAGCTGGCCGACACCACGCCCGCGCTCATGTGGATGACCGACGCCGAGGGCGACATGACGTTCGTCAACAAGGCCTGGCAGCGCTACACGGGCGCCACGACCGGCGTCGGCGTGACATTCGCGGCGACCGCCCATCCGGAGGACCGCGAGGGGGCACAGGCGCTCTGGGAGGACGCGTCCAGCCGCCACGAGGAGTTCCGCTGCGAGTACCGGCTGCGCCACGCCGCGTCCGGCGACTACCGCTGGGTGCTCGAGCTCGGCACCCCGCGTTACTCGGGTGGCGAGTTCGTGGGCTACGTGGGCACCGCGACGGACATCCACGAGCGGCGCGCGATGGAGCAGGCGCTACGCGAGTCGGAGGCGAGCTTCCGCGAGCTCGCCGACACGGCGCCGGCGATGATGTGGACGACCGGCATCGACGGGCTCATCACCTTCGTCAACCAGGGCTGGCTCCGCTTCACCGGGACGACCTTCCAGGAGGAGATGGGCGCGAGCTGGGCGCTCGGCGTGCACCCGCAAGAGGTGGATCTCGTGCTCTCCACCTGGGCCGATGCGCTCGCGGAGCGCCGGCCCTGGCAGGGCGAGTACCGGCTCCACCACCACTCCGGCGAGTACCGCTGGATCGACGACCGCGGCGTGCCGCGCTACGTCGGTGGCGAGTTCGTGGGCTACGTGGGGGCCGCCATCGACATCCACGACCGCAAGACGATGGAGGCGCGCCTGCTCGAGGTCTATCAGCGCGAGCACAGGATCGCCGAGACGCTCCAGCGCAGCCTGCTGCCAGAGCGGCTGCCGCCGATCGAGGGCGTCGCGATGGCGGCGCGCTACCTGCCCGGTGCCCGCGGCGCGGCTATCGGGGGCGACTGGTACGACGTGCTCGAGCGCCCCGACGGCCGGGTGGCGCTCGTGGTGGGCGACGTGGCCGGGCACGGGCTGCGCGCCGCCGCCTCGATGGGCCAGTTACGGAACGCCTTCCGCGCATACGGGATGGTCGAGGCCTCGCCGGCGGAGGTGGTGGCTCGGATCAACCGGCTCGTGATGAGCGGCGTCGAGCAGGTCATGGCGACGGTGCTCTACCTCGTGCTCAACCGGGAGACGGGCGAGGTGTCGTTCAGCGCCGCCGGCCATCCGCCGCCGCTCGTGATCGCGCCCGATGGGTCGCGGTTCCTCGAAGGCGGCCGCTCGGTGCCGATCGGAGCCGCCGACCTCGCCGTCTTCCGCGAGTCGACCGCCGTCCTCCCGCCGGGCGCATCGCTTCTGCTCTACACGGACGGGCTCGTGGAGCGCCGCGACACGCCGCTGAACGAACGGCTCGACCAGCTCGCGGAAGTCGCCGGGGTGGCCGGCGACGACCTGAACGGCCTGTGCGAGCGCATCCTGAAGGGAGTGCTGGGCGAGGCCGAGCCCGGGGACGACGTCGCTCTGCTGGCGGTGCGGCCGCTTCCGACGGCGGAGTCGCAGGTGAACCTGACGCTGCCGGCGGAGCCCGGCTCGCTCGCCCAGCTGCGGCGGCGGCTCGCCCGCTTCCTCCACGCGACCGGCGCGACCGAGGTGGAGCGGTACGAGATCACGCTCACGATCTGCGAGGCGGCCGGCAACGCAATCGAGCACGCATACGGGCCCGGCGACGCGACCTACGAGGTCGAGGTGTCGTTCGAGGAGGGCGAGCTCACCGCGACCGTGCGCGACTCGGGCAGCTGGCGCGAGAAGCGCGGCGAGGACCGCGGCCGCGGCCTCAGCATCATCGAGAACCTCATGGACGAGGTGGCCGTCGAGCGCCACGACGCCGGAACGCTGATCCGCATGAGGAGGCGCATCAGCGAGGATCGCGCCGCGTGAGCGCCCCGGCGGAGATCGTGCTCGAGCGCCGCGGCGGCCACGTGGTGGCCCATCTGAGCGGCGAGGTGGACATGTCGAACGCCGAGTACGTCCGCGACCAGCTGCTTGCGTCTACGCCGAACGACGCGCTCGTGCTGGTTCTCGACATCACGGGCACCCGCTATCTCGACTCAGCCGCCATCGAGGTGCTGTTCGACGTCTCACGCCGGCTCGCACGCCGCCGCCAGCAGCTGCGGCTCGTCATGCCGCCGGAGTCGCCTCTCCGGCGCGTGATCGAGCTGACCGAGGTGCACACCGCCGCGCCCGTCCACGAGTCGCTGGAGGCGGCGCTGCAGTGAGGCAAGCAGCGGGCGGTGCACGCTGCGCAGCCCTGCTTTCCTGAGTAGGCTGGCCCCTCGCACCTCGAGGGAAGGAGTGGGATGGCGCACGAATCGCCGAAGAGGATCCGCAACGTGGCGTTGGTGGGCCACCGGGGCAGCGGAAAGACGTCCGTGAACGAGGCACTTCTGTTCGAAGCGGGCGCCATCAACCGCCTTGGCTCGGTGGCTGACGGAACGACGGTCTCGGACTCGGCGTCCGACGAGAAGGCGCGCGAGATGTCGATCTCGGCGAGCCTCTCCTCGTTCCGCTGGGACGACCGCAAGATCAACCTGATCGACACACCTGGCGAGCCGAGCTTCATAGCGGACGCGCTCGCGGCGCTGCGCGTCGTTGAGGGCGCCGTCTTCGTCGTGAACGGCGTAATGGGCGCCGAGGTGACCACCAGCCGCCTCTGGGAGCGCGCCTCCGAGCTGGGCCTCGCCCGCACCCTGTTCGTGAACATGCTCGACCGCGAGCGCGCCGACTTCTTCCGCACGCTCGACTCGCTGAAGCAGGCGTTCGGCCAGCACGTCGTGGCCACCGAGATCCCGATCGGCAAGGAGCACGAGCTCCAGGGCGTGATCGACCTCATTGACATGAAGGGCTACCGCTACGACGGGGCGAGTCGCGAGAACTCCCAGGAGATCGAAATCCCGGAGGAGCTGCGCGCGCAGGCCCAGGAGTACCGCGAGAAGCTGATGGACGAGGTGGCCGAGGTCTCCGAGGCGCTCATGGAGCGCTACCTCGAGGGTGAGGAGATCTCGCACGAGGAGACTGTCAGCGCGCTCAAGCAGGGGGTCACGGAGGGCCACCTGTTCCCCGTCACCTGCGGAGCGGCCACTCGCAACCTCGGCATCAACCGGCTGCTCGACGCGCTCGTGGAGGACCTGCCCTCGCCCGCGAAGCGCGGCACGATCGACCTCGACGGCGTCGACCTCGAGCCCGACGAGTCGAAGGACATGGTCGCGTTCGTGTTCAAGACGCTCGCCGACCCGTACGCGGGCCGCGTGAACCTGTTCCGCGTGTACCAGGGCGTGCTGGGGCACGACTCGCAGGTGCACAACTGCCGGGCCCACGTGAAGGAGCGGATCGGCCAGCTGCTCATTCCGCAGGGCAAGGAGTCGGAGCACGCCGACGAGTTCGGGCCGGGCGACATCGGCGCCGTCGCGAAGCTCAAGGAGACGCACGCCGGCGACGTGCTCGCCGCGAAGGACATGGAGTGCCCGCTGAGGCTCCCCCCGATGCCGCGGCCGGTCATGGCGTTCGCCATCGAGGCGAAGGCCAAGGGCGACGAGGAGAAGATGGGCCAGGCGATCCGCCGCCTCCAGGAGGAGGACCCGACGATCGACTTCCATCGCGACTTGGAGACCGGCGAGCAGATCCTCGCCGGGCTGACGCAGATCCACGTGGAGGTGCTCGTCGACCGGATGAAGGATCGCTTCGGCGCCGAGGTGGAGCTGCACGCACCTCACGTCCCCTACCGAGAGGCCATCAAGGGCTCGGCGAAGGCGCACGCGCGCTACAAGAAGCAGACCGGCGGGCGCGGGCAGTTCGCCGACTGCCACATCGAGATCGCGCCGGGGCCGGACGGCGAGGGCCTTGAGTTCGTCAACGCCATCAAGGGCGGCGTGATCCCGGGCGGGTTCATCCCGGCGGTGGAAAAGGGCGTCCGCGAGGCGATGCGCACGGGGACGGTGGCCGGCTATCCCGTCCAGGACGTCAAGGTGACTCTCTTCGACGGCCAGCACCACTCCGTCGACTCGTCCGAGATGGCGTTCAAGGTCGCCGGCTCGATGGCGTTCAAGGACGCGATGGAGAGGGCCCAGCCGACGCTGATGGAGCCGATCATGATCGTTACGGTCACCGTGCCCGAGGAGTACGTGGGCGACGTGATCGGCGACCTCAACTCGAGGCGCGGCCGGCCGCTCGGGATGGAGCCGAAGGGGAACGTCACCGAGATCAAGGCCGAGGTGCCGATGGCGGAGATGCTCGAGTACGCGCCCGACCTGCGGGCGATCACCGGCGGACAGGGCGAGTACTCGATGGACCTGGCCCGCTACGAGGAGGTCCCGGGCCACGTGGCGCAACAGGTCGTGCAACAGGCGCAGCAGGAGAAGGAGGCCGTGAAGGCCTGAACTATCCTCACCGGAGTGAAGAAGGAGCTCCGGCCAGTGCACGACGCCGTCAGCTGCGACGTGTGTGGGCGCACGATCCTGAAGGGAGAGCGCGCCGAGTGGTACCTCGCGCCCGGCGGCCAGCGCCGCCAGGTCTGCGACCTGTGCGCGGTGCGCGCCCAGCACCTCGGCTGGATCCGCGAGTCCGCGGCGGGCGACATGCCCGCGCGCGTGCCGCGCCACGAGCCGCGCCGCGGTGTGCTCGGGCGGCTGCGGAAGCGGCGTTCGTCGCTGGCGCCCGGATCCGATGAGGCGCGCCTCGCCGAGCAGGAGGCCATGTACGGCGGCGCGAACGGCGTCGAGCCCGAGGAGTACCCGGCCGAGGAAACGCCCGCGCCTCCGGCCGCCTCGCCGCGGCCGCGCTCCCGGCCGCAGTCGCCGCGCCACGTGCGCGCCGTGCCGACCACCGCCGAGGTCAAGGTCGAGCGGGCGCTTGAGCTCTTCAACGGGTCTGGGCACCAGCGCACGGTCGCCGGGCTCGCCCGCACGCTGGGGCCGCCCTGGGTCAGCGCGATGCCCGACCCGAACCAGGCGAGCGCGGTGTCCGTGCTCGTAGCGTGGGAGCTTTCGTGGTATCGCTACCGCGTGGACCTGGGGGACGAGGCCGACCCGGTGATGATGCTCGACAAGGGCGAGGAGATCGACCAGATCGACGAGTCGCTGCGTGGCTGGAACGCGCGGCTCGACGACGACGGGCGCGTCGTGTCGGGACACGACGACGGAGGTTCCGAGAAGTGATCTACTGCGTGGTCCCGCAGGCACTGGCCGGCGAGCTGTACGACAAGCTCGCCGACTACTACCGCGACGATCCCCACGTCGAGGTGATCATCGACCGCCGGGCACAGGGCGGGAAGCCTGGCGACCATGCCTCCTTCGAGGACCGGCGCCGCCAGCGCCCGAAAGGGTCGTTCCCGCCGATCGAGCCGCCCGCGTAGTCTCGTGAAGGTTGTCGTCCACGTGGACGGCGGCGCGCGCGGAAACCCGGGCCCCGCCGCGATCGCCGCAGTGGCCAGCACCCCCGACGGCGAGCCGCTCGCGGAGCGCAAGCTCTACATCGGCGACGCGACCAACAACGTTGCGGAGTACCGCGCTCTCCTGTTAGGACTGGAGCTGGCTCGCGACCTGGGAGCCGAGGAGGTCGAGGTGGTGAACGACTCGGAACTGGTGGCCCGCCAGATCGGCGGCGAATACAAGGTGAAGCACGCCGGCCTGAAGCCGTTGTTCACCGAAGCGATGAAGGAGCTACGCGGCTTTCACAAGTGGGCAGTGCGCCCAGTGCGCCGCGAGCAGAACGCCCGCGCCGACGAGCTGGTCAACGAGGCCCTGGATGAAGCATTGGCGTAGCGCACCGTCGCCGGTGAACGTCTCGGCGCCGGATCGCGTGCGCTTCAGGCTGCTTCGGCGCCGCTAGATCTGGGGGACCGGCTCCTGCGGCAGAGGGGAGGGGTCCGGCGTAGGCGTGGGCGGGCTCGGGTCTCCGGGATCGGGCCCCGGCGAGGGGCTCGGGCCGGGACCCGGAGCTGGCGTCTCGGAGTGCATTCGTACTCCCTACCCGGGTAGGGACGGCCTGTGACAACGCATCAGATCACCCTCGAGATACTCGACCCCGACCAGCATACGGGCGAGGACACCCGCGCCGAGCTGGCGCGCACGCTTCAGGCCGACGTCGGCGCCCCAGATGAGGGAGGGCTGTTCGACCTACGGGTCGAGGCGGAGTCGCGCGCGCTGGCCATCGAGCGCGTCGTGGATGCGCTCGCCGCGCTCGGCGTGGAGCAGCACTTCACCTTCCCCTCGACGACGGGCACGGACTACCGCCCGCCCGGCGAGCGGGGCGTCCCGGCGGACGAGCGTCCGGACGACGAGGAGCCGCCCCATCTCCGGGGCGGCAGTCCTCACGAGAACGAGCCGGCGCCCTACGACCCTCCGCCGAGGGACGTTCCGTAGCGCTCGGCGGGCGGTCCCGGCTGGGGCTCGGGGCGGATCGGCTCGTCCGGTGTCTCAGGGCCCTTCGGGTCCGGCTGCGGCGCGGGTGACGGCGACGGCTGGGGCTGCTGAGGCGGGCTCGGAGCGGGCACTTCGGCGAGTTTCCAGGTCACGTTCGGCTCCCTCAAGCACGGGTACGAATCCCACGTACCCGATCGAGAGGGAGGCCTCACCAAATGGCTACCACTGAGACCGGCCAGGTCACCGGTACCAAGGACAAGACCTACAACATCATCTGGTTCACCGAGGCATGCCTCGACAACGTGCTGCGCCTCGATCAGTACATCCAGGACTCCGAGCGCGAGAACGACTCCGAGCTCGCCGAGTTCTTCCGCAAGGCCCAGGCAGAGAGCCGCAAGGGCGCGGAGCAGGGCAAGGCGCTCCTGAAGGCGCGCCTCGACTGACAAAGTTCGGCCGGTGGTTGTCGACGCCGGCTACGACGAGCGCTACTGGTACCCCGAGGACGGAGGGCAGGTCTGGGTCGCGGGGTACCAGCTCGTCGACACCAGCTCGGGGCGCTATCTAGCTCGCGACGCGCCCGAGCTGGCCGCACGCGGGCTGCGGGTGGTCGGCGTGGCAGGCGCCGGCCGGCACCACGCCGAAGCGCTCGAGTCGGACGCGGTGGCGCCAGGCAGACCGCTCGAGCTCCGCCGCGATCCCGGCAACGAGCACGATCCGAACGCGATAGCCGTCCACGCAGGCGGCGCGCAGGTCGGCTGGGTGCCGCGCGAGGTGGCCGCCGAGCTGGCGGCGGAACTGGATGAGGGGCGGCCGTGGTCGGCGCTGGTGCTGCGCGAGCAACGCCGCTCGCCGCGCGACCCCCGCCACGGCCTGACGATGCTGCTGGCGCCGGATGAGACGCTCGAACTACGGGTTAGTCCGTTTCGGTAACGGGGGTTGTTTCGGGGTAACGAGAGGCGTACGGTGGGTGGGACGCCGGACTCGCACCCGGGCATCGCAAGGAGGCCTCAATGTCCACCGCCCACGCTCCTGCGCCGGAGGCAGTGACGATCGGTGCTGTCGTAGCCGCCTGGAACGTAACGCGCCGCTACGGAGAGGAGGACTCGGCTGTCGATGCCCTTAGGGGCGTCTCGCTCCGCGTTCCGGAGGGGCAATTCACGGCCGTGATGGGCCCGTCCGGGTCCGGCAAGTCGACGCTGATGCACATCCTCGCCGGGCTCGATGTTCCGACGACCGGCCGCGTGTGGGTCGGAGGCGAGGAGATCACGGACATGTCGGACGACGAGCTCACGCTCCTTCGTCGTCGCCGGATTGGCTTCATCTTCCAGTTCTTCAATCTGCTCCCGATGCTGACGGCGGAGGCCAACGTGGTCCTCCCGCTGTCCATCGCCGGGGAGACGCCGGACAAGGACTGGGTCGACGAGGTGATCGCGAAGGTCGGTCTCGAGGACCGCCGCCGGCACAGGCCGGCCGAGCTCTCCGGCGGCCAGCAGCAGCGGGTCGCGATCGCCCGCGCACTCGTCTCGCGGCCGACGATCCTGTTCGCCGACGAGCCCACCGGCAACCTCGACTCGTCGACAAGCGACGAGATCCTCGAGGTGATGCGAACGTCGGTCGACAGCCTCGGCCAGACCACCCTGATGGTCACGCACGACGCCAGCGCGGCGGCCATCGCCGACCGCGTGCTGTTCCTCGCGGACGGCCGCATAGTCGAGGACGCCGAACGCCTGAGCGAGCACGACGTGCTTCAGACGATGGAGGAGCTGAGGCACCGATGATGGCGGCGACGATCCAGGGACTGTGGGGCCGCAAGCTGCGGACGGCCCTCACCGCTCTCGCGGTGGTCCTCGGCGTGGCGATGGTGAGCGGGACGTACGTCCTGACCGACACCATCAAGGAGGCATTCAACGGCCTCTACGACGACTCGTACAAGGACACGGGCGCCGTGATCTCCGGCCGCGAGGTCGTGAGCGGCGCGGCGAGCGGCAAGGCGACGGTGGCCGACTCGCTCGTGCCCAAGGTCGAAGCGCTGCCGGGGGTTGCGAGCGCCGCCGGCGCGATCTACGACGTCAGCGGCACGACGGACCTCGCCAAGCTGATCGGGCGCGACGGCAAGCAGATCGGCACGGGCCAGGCGCCCAACTTCGGCTGGGGCTTCGAGCCGGACAAGGAGCGGTTCAATCCGATGACGCTCACGTCCGGGTCGTGGGCCGATTCCTCTCGCGAGGTGGTGATCGACGCCGGAACCGCGAAGAACGAGCACTACAAGGTCGGCGACCGCATCTCCGTCTCGGCCGAGGGGCCGACGCGGGAGTTCCGGGTCTCGGGCGTGGCGAAGTTTGGCTCCGTCGACTCCATCGGCGGCGCGACGTTCGCGGTCTTCGACGTCCCGACCGCCCAGGACCTGCTCGGCAAGACCGGCGAGCTGGACCAGATCTTCATGGCGCCGAAGTCCGGCGTCTCGGACGATGAGCTCGCGAAGCAGGCGAGGCCGCTATTGCCGCCGTCGGCGGTCGTTCAGACGGGCGCGGAGAAGAGCGAGGCGGACGCGAAGGAGACGAACGACGCCTTCAAGTTCATCCAGTACTTCCTGCTGGCTTTTGCCGCGATTGCGCTGATCGTCGGCTCGTTCGTGATCTTCAACACGCTGTCGATGACGCTCGCGCAGCGCGTGCGTGAGTTGGCCACGCTACGCACGCTCGGGGCATCGCGCAAGCAGGTGATGCGCGCGGTGCTCTTGGAGGGCTTCATCACCGGGCTGTTCGCGGCAGTCGCGGGTCTCGTCCTCGGCTTCCTGCTCGCGAAGGGACTCGACGCCGTCTTCAAGGCGATCGGCGTGGACCTGCCGAGTCAGAACACGGTGTTCAAGACGCGCACGGTCATCGTGTCGCTCGTCATAGGCGTCGGCGTGACCGTCCTGGCAACCATCTCGCCCGCGCGCAAGGCCACGCGCATCCCGCCGATCGCCGCGGTGCGCGAGGGCGCGACGCTGCCGCGCTCGCGGGTCGCGAGCCACCCGGTCACGGCGACGGTCGTGCTCGCGATCGCGGCTGTCGCGACCACGGTCGGGCTGTTCGGCGGGCTCGACACCGGCGGCGCGCTTGCGCTGATCGGCATCGGCTGTATCGCGCTGTTCGTCGGGGTCGCGCTCGTATCGGCACGGCTCGTGCGCCCTCTCGCATTCGCGCTCGGCGCGCCGGGCGAGCGCTTTGGTGGAGCGCCGGGCCAGCTCGCGCGCGAGAACTCGACGCGCGACCCGGCGCGGACGGCCAGGACCGCCGGGGCGCTCATGATCGGTCTCACGTTGGTCACGCTCGTGGCCACACTCGGTGCTGGCCTGAAGAGCACGGACCGGAACGCCATGAAGGACCAGGTGCGATCGGACTACGTCGTCACCTCCGACAACGGCTACGACCCGTTCACCGCCAGCGCAGGCGAGGCGGTACGTGACGTGTCCGGCGTCGCCGTGGCGTCGAGCGTGCGCAACGATCAGGCATCGGCATTCGGGTCGGACTCGAGCATCACCGGGGTCGACCCCGGCACGATCACACACGTCTACGACTACCACTGGGACAAGGGCTCCGACAGCGTGCTCCTGTCGCTCGGCTCCGACGGTGCAGTGGTGCGCAAGACGTTTGCGGACAACCATGACCTCAAGGTTGGAAGCCGCTTCGACATCACCACCCCGCAGGGGAAGCGGCTGCCCCTCCAGGTGCGTGGCATCTACGAGCCTCCTGCCGAGGAGCTCGACCCCCTCTTGGGCGACGTGACAATCGCTCAGCGCGCGTTCGACACTCATTTTCCGCGTCCGCGCGACCTGTTCACCTTCGTCGATACGAACGAGGGCGTGAGCTCGGCGCAGACAGCGGCGCTCGAACAGGCTCTTGACCCCTACCCCGGCACCGTCGTTCGGAGCAAGTCGGGTTGGATCGAGGAACGTGCCGGCGGGCTCGACATGATCCTGAACATCTTCTACGTCATGCTCGCCCTCTCGATCGTGGTCAGCCTGTTCGGGATGGTGAACGCGCTCGCGCTGTCGGTGTTCGAGCGCACGCGTGAGCTGGGCATGCTGCGGGCCGTCGGCCTCACGCGCCGTCAGACGCGGCGCATGATCCGGTGGGAGGGGGTCATCACCGCGCTGATCGGAGCCGCCCTCGGTATCCCGCTCGGGATCCTGCTCGCGGCCGTCGTGACCCGGGCACTGCACGATCTCGACGTCACCTTTGCACTTCCGGTGGCGATCATCGTCGCCTTCGCGTTGGTGTCGATGCTCGCGGGAGTGCTGGCCGCGGTGCTGCCGGCGCGGCGCGCGTCGCGGCTCAACGTGCTCCAGGCGCTGCACTACGAGTAAGTCTCAGGCTGCACGGAAACCGAATCGCGCTTCCACACCGCTCAGGTTCGGGCTAGCGTGGGCTCGTCCTGCCGATCGGAGGTGAAGCGTGTCCACAGCGACGGCGTCAGCCGGGCCCGGCGACCACTTAGACCTGGACAGGGAGGCCACATCCCTTCCCACGGGAGCGGATGCGCTGGCATTGCCGCAGTGCGACCTCGTGATGAAAGGCGGCATCACGAGCGGCGTCGTCTACCCCGGCGCCGTGATCGCCCTGGCGAAGCGGTTCCGCTTCGCCGCCCTCGGAGGCACCTCCGCCGGCGCGATCGCCGCGGGGGTATGCGCCGCCGGCGAGTACGGGCGGATCCACGGCGAGGGGAATGGGCTTGCCCAGCTCCGGGAGGTGAGCAGGGAGCTCGGCGAGCCGGGCGTCCTCACCGGGCTGTTCCAGGCCACCGACGACGCCAAGCCACTGATGGAGCTCGCGCTCCTGCCGGCGGACCATCCGGGCGACTCGCACTGGCGGCGGGCCGCCCGGCTCGCCCTGGCCGCACTCAGGCGGGTACCGGTCGTCTGGGTCACCGGGCTGGTGGTCGTGGCCGCCTTCTTAGCCCTCGTGGTGGGCGCGTTCCAGGGCATGTCGCCGGCCCTCGCGGTGGTCGTGACCGTGCTCGCGGGCATCCCGTTCCTGGCCCTCCTCGCGATGGCGATGGTCGCCGCGGCCTTCGGGCTGCTCGGGAGGCGCGCGGTCGGCTCGCTGCGGCAATCGCATTACGGAATGTGCCCGGGCACGCACCAGCCGGGCTACGCGGAGGAGCAGGATGCGCTCACGCCGTGGCTCCACCGCCAGGTACAGGCGGCAGCGGGACTCGACGCCGACGACCCGGCGCAGGTACTGACCGTGGCCGACCTGCAGGGGGAGGACGAGGCGGGCGCGATCGGCTTCGAGACGATGACGACCGACCTGAGCCGGGCCCGGCCGCTCCGCTGCCCCGCGGACCTTGCCGCGTATTCCTTCAAGGAGAGCGAGCTGGGGGCGCTCTTCCCCGCGCCGGTTGTTCAGCGCATGGTCGAGGACGCGGTCAGGGACCCCGCGAGTTCGGAAGAGTACCTCCGGATCAACGCCGAACGGCTGCCGGTGCTCGTCGCGATCCGGCTGAGCCTCAGCTTCCCGGGGCTCCTCTCGGCCGTGCCGCTCCACCAGGAGATCGGCGGCAGGTACCGGCGCTCGCTGTTTTCCGACGGCGGCATCGCGTCCAACTTCCCGGTGCACTTCTTCGACGCCTGGTTCCCGCGGCGGCCGACGTTCGGCATCGACCTGGGACCGCAGCCGGAAGGGCGCGCGCCGCTCGTGGTGATGCACGGCCAAGACGGGCTCGGCGGCTACCGCGAGGTCCACGACCTGGGCGCCTTTGCCGGACAGATCAAGGACACGATGCAGAACTGGCGCGACAACCTGCAGACGGAGCTGCAGGGCTACCGGGAGCGCGTCTGCGAGGTCCGCTTCAAAGTTGGCGAGGGTGGCCTCAACCTCAAGATGGCGCCCCCGAAGGTTCAGGCGCTGATGACGCGCGGGTTCGCGGCCGGCGAAGAGCTCGCGCGCGCTCTTCCGATGACCGTGCCGCCCGAGCCGCCCTCACCCGAGTGGCTGAATCACTGCAAGGTGAGGTTCGACACTCTCATGTGGCTGCAACAGGAGGGTCTCGCCAAGTTCCAGGAGCGGAGCGAGGCGTTCCTGAGCGCCTTGGAGACGGGCGGGCTGACGCCGGGCCGCGGGGACTGGGCGGGTGCGGCGGTCACGCAGACGAAGAAGCTGCTCGACTGCGCCGAGCGATGGGGGCCGCCGCCGAAGGACGTGGACTTCACGCCGACCCCGCCCTTCGAGCCGGAGCCGGTGATGAGGGTCGTGCCGAAGGCGTGAGCGCCGCTCAGGCGGCGTAGCGAGCGGCGCCGCGGGCTCTGGCCTTGGCGGCCTCGACCTCCCGGTCCTTGGGCGGCGCGTTCGTGACCAGCTCGTCGAGCAGTCGCGCGGTGATCGCTGAGACGTCGTGCACGGCGCGCTCGAAGGTCTCGGCGTTCGCCTGCGACGGCTTCGTGAATCCGCTGATCTTGCGGACGTACTGCAGCGCCGACGCGCGGATCTCGTCCTCAGTGGCGGGCGGCTCGAAGTTGTGGAGCGTTCGAATGTTGCGGCACATGCCCTCGAGGCTAGCCTACGCCGCCTGCTCGAGCGGCTGGCGTCGCACTGCGCGGCGCGAGAACCGCATCCCGTCGTTCACGGGGCCGCGCTTCAGCAGACGGACGTCGCGGAAGTAGTTCTGGTGCAGGCGCCACGGGCGGATCGCGCCCTGGCGCGGCAGGGTGTCGATCGAGCGCAGCACGTAGCCCGAGTTGAAGTCGATGAAAGGCTCGGTCGGCACCGACGGGTCGGGCGGCTCGGGTGTGCAGACGTCGTAGCCGTGCTCGTCCATGTGGTTGATGAGCCGGCACACGTACTGCGCCACCAAGTCGCACTTGAGCGTCCACGAGGCGTTCGTGTAGCCGAGCGTCAGTGCGAGGTTCGGCACGCCGCAGATCATGGTCCCCTTGTAGGCCACGGTCTTCGAGAAGTCGACTGGCTTGCCGTCGAGCGACACGTCGATGCCCCCGAGCAGGAGCACGTTGAGCCCCGTCGCCGTGACGACGACGTCCGCCTCGAGCTCCTCGCCGGAGCTGAGCTTCAGCCCGGTCTCGGTGAAGGTCTCGACGCCGTCGGTCACGACCGACGCACTGCCGTTCGCGATCGCCTCGAACAGGTCGCTGTCCGGCACGAGGCACATGCGCTGCTGCCAGGGGTTGTAGTGCGGGTTGAAGTGGGTGTCGACGTCGTAGCCCTCGGGCAGGCGCTTCATCACCCCGCTTCGGATCACCCTGCGCATGAAGTCCGGCTTCCAGCGGCTCAGGTTGAAGCTCGCCATCATCAACAGGACGTTCTTCCAGCGGACCAGCGCGTAGGCGGCCTTCGCGGGCAGGATGCGCCGGAGGAGCCCGGCCAGCCGGTCCTCGGCCGGAAGCGTCACGACGTAGCTCGGCGAGCGCTGCAGCATCGTCACGTGCGCGGCTCGCTCGGCCATGGCCGGAACGAGCGTCACAGCCGTGGCGCCGCTGCCGATCACGACGACGCGCTTCCCGTCGTAGTCGAGCCCCTCGGGCCAGTGCTGCGGATGGACGATCGGCCCCTGGAAGCGCTCGCTTCCGTCGAAGTGGGGGAGGTAGCCCTCGTCGTAGCGGTAGTAGCCGGTGCAGCCGAACAGGAAGTCGCAGGTGAGGCTCACGCTCTCGCCGGTGTCCGTGCGCTCGGCCTCGACCGTCCAGCGGGCCTCCTCGGACGACCAGTCCGCGCGCACAACCCTATGCTGGAAGCGGATCCTGTCCTCGACTCCGTGCTCGCGCGCGGTCTCGCGGACGTAGTTGCGTATGGACGGGCCGTCCGCGATCGCCGCGCCCTCGCTCCAGGGGCGGAACGAGTAGCCGAGCGTGAACATGTCGGAGTCCGAGCGGATGCCGGGGTAGCGGAACAGGTCCCAGGTCCCGCCGATGGCGTCGCGCGCCTCGAGGACCGCGTACGTCTTGCCCGGGCAGTTCGCCGCGAGATGGCAGGCGGTCCCTATGCCGGACAGCCCCGCTCCGACGATCAGGACGTCTACGTGTTCGGCCTCCATGGCAGGCGCAAGTATGGCCTGCCCGCCGATGTCCTCCAAACCGGGGGCTAGCCCAGGGCGTCGTCGAAGAAGCCGACGACACGCCGCTCGTACTCCCGGGGCCGCGCGTCGATGCCGCCCACGTGCTTCGACTCTGGGATCTCCCAGAGCGTCTTCGGCTCCTGCGCGGCGGCGTAGTAGCGCCGGTTCAGCTTCTCGCCGTTCTTCGAGTTGGGGGCGGCGATGAGCATGACCGGGCGCGGTGCGATGCGCCCGACGAGATCCGCGAGGTTGGCCGGCGGCGTCTGGTTGGTGAGGACGGACATCGCGCCCGTCTTGACCGCCATCTGCACGGCGCCGAACAGCTTCTCCGTGCCGCCTCTGCCCTCGAGCTCACCCTCGTCGACCTCGTCGCTGTAGGCGCGAGCGCCTGCGCCCTCGGACACGACCGCCCTGAGCCCGTCGTCCTCCGCCGCGGCCTCGAGCATCATCTCGCCGCCCACCGACAGGCCGATGCCGCCGATACGGCCGGCGTGGACGTCGGGGCGCCGCTGCAGGTAGCGGACGGCGGCCTTGACGTCCTCGTCGCCGTCCCATCCGAAGGCGTTCGGCTCGCCCTCGCTCCCGCCCTCGCCGCGGCGGTCGAACACGAGCACGCCGTAGCCGTGCCGGGCGAGCATGCGCGCGGGCTTCTGCGGGCCCTTGCGGCCGGGGAAGGAGATCACGGCCGCGCCGTTCCTCGAGGGGACGTACCAGCCCTTCAGCGTCAGCCCGTCGCTCGTCTCGAAGGAAACGTTCTCGTACGCGGCGCCCAACTGGTTCTCGGGCACGACGGCGCGCGCGGTGTGCGTCGTCACGTACGCGAAGCCGACGGGCAGCACGACCAGCGAGGCCACGACGAAGCCCGCGGCGCCCAGGAGGCCGCGGCGCGCATAGCGCCACGGGCGGTTGCCCTCCGTGCGGCGCGTGCGCCAGAGCGTCACGCCACCGACGCCGATCAGGAGCAGCCCGGCGGGGATCGCAAGGAAGCCGGTGAAGTCGTCGCCCGACGGCCCGACCTGGTTGGCGTAGTGCACCGCCTCGATCCCGGTGGCGATACCCAGCGGGGCGATGAACAGGGCCAGGGCGCCGCGCCACGCGCCGCTGAGGCGCGGGAAGCCCCACGCGGCGAGCGCGAGCAGGGCGAGCGGCACGAGCCCGCTGACAAGGTGATCGCCCGCCGAGGTGCCTGGCTCGGGGTGGATGAAGCTGTCGTCGGCGATGTGGAGGCCGATCAGCGCGACGGCCAGGCGAAAGAGGCTCGTGGTCGATTTCACGCCACGCAGCATCCCGCCGCACAGACGGCTCTCCAATCCGGTATTCCCGCCTCTTCAGGTGCGGCTAGCCCCTGTCCACAAGGATGTAGCCCCGTGGAGAACGCCGAGATCGCCGATCGCCTCGACGCCTTTGCCTCGCTGCTCGAGCTCGTGGAGGCGAACCCGTACACGGCGCGCGCGTATCGGCGTGCCGCGGAGACCATCCGCGCGACGGGCGTGTCCGTGGAGGAGCTGGTGCGGGCCGGGCGGGTGCGCCAGCTGCGCGGGATCGGGCGGAGCATCGAGGCGCGGCTGCGGGAGCTCGTCGAGACCGGCCGGATCGTTGAGCTGGACGAGCTCGAGCGGGAGGTGGCGCCCGAGCTCGTCGGCCTGGGGCGCTACCTCGGGCTCGGCGCGAAGCGCTCGATTGAGCTGGCGCGCGCGCTCGGCATCCGCACCGCCGGGGAGTTCCGCGAGGCGGCGGCGGCCGGCCGGCTCGCAAGCGCTCCCGGAATCGGCCCGAAGACGGAGGCGCGGCTGCTCGAGGCGCTCGCCCGCGGGGGCGACCCGCGACCACCGCGGGGCCTACTCCTGCCGCGCGCCTGGGAGCTGGTGGGTGGCATCGCGGCCGCGCTCGGCGGCGAGGCGGCCGGCGACGTGCGTCGCCGCCGCGACTCGTGCGAGCAGTTGGCGGTTGTCTGCGCGGCGTCCGAGCCCGAGGATGTGGTCGCGCGCTTCGCGACCCTGCCCCAGATCGTCGCGGTGATCGACCGGGCCCCGCGGCAGGCGGTCGGCGTGACCGTCGAGGGCGTGCCCGTCGAGCTCGTGGCTGCCGAGCCAGGGCGGTTCGGGACGGCGCTGGTGCGCGCCACCGGGGCGGCGGAGTACGTCGCGGCGCTCGAGCCGCTGCCGGACGCGCCCGACGAGGAGGGGGTCTACCGCGGGCTCGGGATCCCGTGGTGCCCGCCGGAGCTGCGCGAGGAGCCGTTCCGCGGCGAGCCGCCGCCGCTGGTGGAGGTGGACGCGATCCGCGGCGACCTGCATTGCCACACCACCTGGTCGGACGGGCGCCAGACCGTCGAGGAGATGGGCCGCGCCGCCCGCGAGCGCGGCTACGAGTATCTGGCGATCTGCGACCACACGCCGGCCGTGGGCGCGGTTCGCGGGCTGACCGCCGACGAGGTCCGCCGCCAGGGCGACGAGATCGCGGCCGCCAACGAGCTGCTGACGCCTTTCCGCGTGCTCCGCGGGATCGAGTGCGACATCCTCCCCGACGGCCGCTTGGACCTGCCGGACGACGTCCTCGCCGAGCTCGACTGGGTGCAGGCGAGCGTCCACGGGGGACAGCGAATGCCGCGCCGCGAACTCACCAAGCGCGTGGAGGCGGCGCTGCTGAACCCGCACGTGAGCTGCCTCAGCCATCCGAAGGGCCGGCTCATCAACCGGCGGCCCGAGAACGCGCTCGACCTGGAGCGCGTCTTCGACCTCGCGCTCGAGCAGGGCGTGGCGCTCGAGGTCAACGGCCTCCCGGACCGGCTCGATCTCCGCGGCGAGCACGTGCGCGAGGCGCTCAGGGCTGGCGTCCAGATCGTCTGCTCGACGGACTCCCACTCGGTGCGCGGGCTCGCCAACATGACGCTTTCGGTGGTTACGGCCCGCCGTGGCTGGGCCACCGCCGCGGACGTTCTCAACACGCGGCCGCTGGACGAGCTGATGGGGCGCCGCTCAGGGCGTTAGCCCCGCAGGCTGGTCTCCTCCGGCTCGGATAGGTGAGAATCAGCGGTGTCGGACAGCCTGTGTCCGCTCACCAAGGAGGCGAAGACGTGTACGCACGCGTGGCGACGTTCGATAGCGACCCGTCCAAGGTCGACGATGCGATCGGCATGGTTCGCGACGAGGTTCAGGGCCAGACTCCCGAGGGGCTCGAGGGCGCGAAGATGCTGATGCTGGTCAACCGTGAGACGGGCAAGGGCCTAGGTGTCACTCTCTTCGAGAGCGAGGAGGCGATGCGCCGCGGCGACGAGGCGCTGAACGCGATGAACCCCGGTGCGAGCGAGCGCCGCGTGTCCGTCGAGTTCTACGAGGTGCCGGTTCAGACCGTGAGCTGACGCCCAGGCGCTACGACGGGCAGACGTGCTGGTACGGCCGGTCGGGAAGAATGTCGTTCCACTCCGCCTTAGTCATGTCCCTTCCGGCCGCCCGACACGCGAAGCGCTCCCACCTGTCTGGATCGGTCGGCCACACCGCCGCGTCGGCGAGGTTCACGATCACGAGGTCGCCGTTGCCCGCGAACTGCGCGACCGGGATCGCCGCCTGCGGGATCGGGAAGCTCTCGCCGAGGCGCTTCCGCGAGTCAAGGTCCCACAGCGATGCCGTGCCGTCTTCGCCACTCACGGCCAGCAGCCGGCCATCGGGCGAGAACGAGATCGGGCTCGCGGCTCCGGCTGCCGCCTTGAACGTCGGTCCTGCCTGTTCGCCGTCGTCGGCCTGCCAGAGCACCAGCTTGCCGTCGGCGGTCCCGGCTCCGAGGTAGCGCCCGTCGGGCGAGAAGGCGATCGAGCGGGCGGTGCCCGGCACTCGTGGGCGATACGAGCGCTTGCCCGAGCGCGCGTCCCACACCCGGATCGTCGAGCCCTGTTCGCAGCATCCGAGCGCGGCGAGCCGCTCGCCATTCGGGCTGAACAGCAGCCCGCCGTGGCCATGGGGGACGTCCCTGGCGCAGAGCGTCCTCCCGGAGGCGAGCGCGCGCAGCTCCACCCGCGACGCGGAGCGTCCGTCGGCATGCGTCTGAGCCGCCAGCAGCTTTGAGTCGGGGCTCACGGCCACCAACCAGACGGGTCCTTGAAGCGCGCCGTGCTCAGTATGCGACGGGCGCGCACGTCCCAGACGGCAACGCGCCCGGTGGCATCGCCGGTGGCCAGCCGACGGCCGTCCGGGAAGAAGGCCAGGGCGTTTGCCGCCGCTCCACCGTTCGAGGGCAGCCTGCCGATCACGCGCCGGGTGCGGAGATCGATCAGCGCGATCCTCCCGTCGGCCTGGTTAGTGGCCATGAGCGTGCTCTGCGGGTTCACGACAAAGCACGGCGTGACGGCACAGCCCAGTTCGGGCGAGCCCCAGCGGAATGTCCTGCCCAGACGCTGGCCGCCCGAGAGGTCCCACGCCGCGACGCTGCCGCTGTCGGATTCGGCCACGAGCGTCCGCCCGTCGGGCGCGATGCTCTGGTTGGAGCCCGAGGAGTGTCCGCCGAACGTGTCCACTATCGCCCCGGACGAGGGATCCCACAGCCGCATAGCGCCGTCAAACGATGCCGAGACGACGCCGCTCCCATCCGGGGTGAAGCCGACCGAGATGATCCAGGCCCGGGCCGGGACTGGGGGAAGCGAGCGGTGCCTGCCGCTGCGCAGGCCTGGATCGTGCTCCTCGGCGTGCGCTGGCGTAATGGGCTCGGAGACCCCAATACAGGTGCCCTTGGGCAAGGCCTTTCTTGCCCTGCGGCAAGGGCGTGACTTGTCACCCGGCCGACCGCGATAGTTCCGCTCATGGCATCACCACTCGCCCACCGGGTGGCGCGGATGACCGGGCGTGACCCGGACGAGGCGCACCGCGCAGCGACTCCGCTGGAGCTTTTGTTCGACCTGACCTTCGTCGTCGCGTTCGGGACAGCGGCCGACCAGCTCGCGCACTACCTCGCCGAGGACCACATCCGCACGAGCCTGCTCGCGTTCGGCTTCGTCGCGTTCGGGATCAGCTGGGCATGGATCAACTTCTCGTGGTTCGCGTCCGCCTACGACACCGACGACTGGGTCTTCCGGCTCCTGACCCTGGTCCAGATGGTCGGCGTCCTCGTGTTCGCGCTCGGGATCGCGGACGTGTTCTCCTCGATCGACGCGGGCCACCACGTGGACAACGGCGTTCTGGTCGCGGGTTACGTCGTGATGCGCGTGGCGATGGTCGCGCAGTGGGGCCGCGCGGCGCGGCAGGATCCGCAGCGCGCCCCCGCCTGCAGGACCTACATCGTGACCATCCTGGTGGCGCAGGCGGGCTGGGTGGCGCTCGCCCTCGCGAGGACATCGGTCGGCGCGATGTTCGCCTGGGCCGCGGTGCTGCTGCTGATCGAGCTGGGCGGGCCGGTCGTCGCGGAGACGCGGAAGGGCGGTACGCCCTGGCACCCGCACCACATCGCCGAGCGGTACGGCCTGCTCGTGATCATCGCCCTCGGCGAGGCGATCCTCGGGACGATCGCGGCACTCGGGGCGATCGTGGGCCCGGAGGGGCAGGGATGGTCGGTCGAGGCGGCGGTGGTCGGTTTCGCCGGCGTCGCGCTCACCTTCGGCATGTGGTGGATCTATTTCGTCATGCCGTGCGGAGAGATCCTCGAGCGCCGCCGGGACCGCTCGTTCGGCTGGGGCTACGGCCACATACCGCTGTTCGCCGCGGTGGTGGCGACCGGGGCAGGCCTTCATGTGGCCGCCTACCTGGTCGAGGACAAGTCGGAGCTCGGCGTGCTGGACACCCTGCTCACGACCGCCATCCCACTCGCGATCTACGTCCTCGCGGTCTACCTCCTCTACGTGTACCTGAGCCGCACCGTCGATCGCCTCCACTTCCTATTGATCGGCGCGTCCGCGGTGCTGCTCGGCGCCTCGCTGGCGATGGCCGCGGCCGACGTCTCGATCGAGTGGTGCCTGCTGGTGCTGTCGCTCGTCCCGTGGGTGACCGTGATCGGCTACGAGACCGTGGGCCACCGCCACAACGCGCAGGTGATCGCGGACCTGGCGGACTAGCGCTTGACATGTCCGTCGGTAAGTGGCATCTTACCGTTCGTGGTCACTTACCGAGCCGACGCCCTCACGGCGCTGGGCGATCCCACCAGGCGCGACATCTTCGAGCGCCTCGCCGAGCGCCCGCGGGCGGTCGGCGACCTTGCGAGCGAGCTGCCCGTCAGCCGGCCCGCCGTGTCGCAGCACCTGAAGGTGCTGAAGGAGGCGCGGCTCGTGTCGGACCAGCAGCTCGGCACGCGTCGCATCTACCGGGTGGATCCCGACGGGCTCGAGGCGCTGCGCGCCTACCTCGACCACTTCTGGGACCAAGCACTGGCCGGCTACAGGTCGGCCGTCGAACGAGCGATGAAGGAGAGCGAATGAGCACGCAGGCATCGGATACGGCCGTCCGTCACTCGGTCGTCGTGGACGCGCCCATCGAGCGCGCGTTCTCGGTGTTCACCGACGACTTCGGCAGCTTCAAGCCGCCCGACCACAACCTGCTCGACGCGCCGATCGCCGAGACGGTCTTCGAGTCACACGTGGGCGGGCACATCTACGACCGCGGCGTGGACGGCAGCGAGTGCCGCTGGGCGCGCGTGCTCGTGTACGAGCCGCCGAACCGGGTCGTGTTCAGCTGGGACATCAACACCCAGTGGCAGATCGAGATGGATCCCGACCGGACCAGCGAGATCGAAGTCCGGTTCACAGCCGAGTCTCGCGAGCGCACCCGAGTCGAGCTCGAGCACCGCAATCTCGACCGTCACGGCGACGGCTGGGAGGGCACGCGCGAGGGCGTCGGGGGCGAAGGTGGCTGGTCGCTCTACCTCGACAGGTTCTCGGAGGTCGTCGCGGCCTGAGCGCGAGCCGCTCCCGCAGGCGACGGGCCCGCGGCCGCCGGTGCGTATACGGCCGCGAAGCCCTGTCGCCAGCTGGGATGGCGCAGCGTCCATCCGAGCTCGCGCTTCGCTTTCGCGTTCGAGACGCCTCTCGATTCCGTTCCCATCATGAGCGCGGCCTCGCCGGCGATCAGGCGCGCGAGCCAGCGCGGGACGTGGCGCGGCGGCTTGGCGCCGAGCGCCTGGGCGAGCACGGGGAGCCACTCGCGCGTGGGGGCGGGCTCGTCGTCGACGATGTTGTAGATGGCGGGCCCTTCGGGCTCGAGCGCGAGCACCGTCGCCGCCGCGGCGTCGTCCAGGTGTATGAAGGAGAAGACGCCGCCGCCGTCGCCGACGATCGGGAACTGCCGCTTCCGCACGGGCTCGACGAGGCCGTCGTTGGAGGCGCCGTAGAAGCCGCCGTAGCGAAGCGCGATCCCGCCGGCCTCGGTGACAGCCTCGTCGAGGTGGCGCATCGCGCTGTTGGACTCGCGCGTCCCGGCGATGGGGTTCGGGTCGAGCGGGTCGTCCTCGGTCTTGACCCAGGCGCCCTCGCGCGCGTGGCGCATGCTGGCGAAGCTCTGAGCTACGAAACGGCGGACGCCCGCCTCGCGTGCAGCGGACAGAAGCGCGTTGGTGCCCTCGGTCCGGAGCCTGTTCGTCTCGGCGAAGCTCTTGTCGAGGTTCCTCGAGAAGCGCACGTTCGCCAGCGCGGTCGCCTCGTGGACGATCGCCTCCGGCTCGCTGCCGAGCACCGCCTGGCGGACTGCGCGGGCGTCCAGCAGGTCGAGCTGGATTGGCGTCGCCCCGAGCGCCCGCAGGCGCTGCTCGCCTCCGGGGGACCGGTAGGTGCCGATCACCTCGTGTCCCCGATCGATCAGCTGGGGTACGAGCCGCGTGCCGATGGCGCCGCTGGCTCCTGTGACGAAAACTCGCATCTCGTCTCCTCACTGCACTGTCACATCCGTGGGCTGTCAGGGGTCTATCTGTATGACCCAGGCCGACGGAGGAATGTGACCGTGAACGAGCGCGACTGGCTGGTTGAGAGGTTCGAAGAGCAGCGGCCTCGGCTGCGCGGAGTGGCCTACCGGATGCTCGGGTCGCTGAGCGAGGCCGACGATGCGGTCCAGGAGGCATGGCTCCGCCTCACCAGGTCGGACGCCGAGGCGATCGAGAACCTCGGCGCTTGGCTCACCACCGTGGTGGGACGGGTGTCCCTGAACATGCTGCGCTCACGGCACGCGGACCGCGAGCAGCCGCTGGGCGTGCATGTGCCGGAGCCGATCGTCGACAGCGCCGACGGGACCGACCCGCAGCACGAGGCAGTGCTGGCCGACTCGCTCGGGCTCGCGTTGCTCGTCGTGCTCGAGACCCTGTCGCCGCCCGAGCGGCTCGCGTTCGTGCTGCACGACATGTTCGCTGTGCCGTTCGACGAGATCGCCGGGATCTTGGACCGCTCGCCCGACGCCGCGCGACAGCTCGCCAGCAGGGCCCGCCGGAGGGTGCGCGGCGCGGCCCCGGACCCGGACGCCGACGTGGGCGCTCAGCGCGAGGTTGTGGACGCCTTCCTCGCCGCCGCACGCGAGGGCGACTTCGACGCGCTCGTGGCCGTGCTCGACCCGGACATCGTGCTGAGATCCGACCAGGGGCCCTGGCCCGAGGGCGTCGCGCGCGAGGTTCGCGGCGCGGAGAACGTGGCGCGGCAGGCGCTCATGTTCTCGCGTCTGGACCTGGACATCCGGCCCGCGCTGGTCAATGGCGCCGCCGGCACGGTCACGATGCGCGACGAAAAGCTGTTCGCGATCGCCGGGTTCACCGTGCGGGACGGCAGGGTCGTCGCGATGGACATCCTGGCCGACCCGGAGCGCCTGGCCCAGGTCGACCTGACACTGCTCGAGGGCTAGCCCCGCGTCAGTACCACCGGCCGCGCGCGAAGCCCCCGAACGCGATCAGCCCGATTAGCACGACGATCAGCCCGCCCAGGAAGCTCCAGATGAACATCAGGATGATCCCGATGATGACGATGATTCCGCCGAGCGAGATGCCTGCCATGCGCTCCTCCTCTCAGTTGTTGCCGCACCCAGAAGTCTAGGAGCGCTTCCGGTTATGCCCGGGCGCACTGTGTGTCCCGACCGGCGGCTCCGCGACTTCGGACACCTACTGGCCCCGGCGCGCCGCGACCGAGTCGGGTTTCGCAATCCAGCTTTCCAAGAGGTCGAGTGCCTCGGCCGAACGCGTCCCTGGCTCGGCGCTGAAGATAGCCAGCCGCAACCCCCTGTCGGCCGAGATCTCCATGACCTCGTACCACCGTGCCGCGCTTCAGCGACCCGGACGCGCGCAAAGCCAACCGTGCGTTCGTCGACCTGCTTCAGCGCATCGCAGATCGCAAGGGCGCAACCCCTGCGCAGGTCGCACTCGCCTGGCTGCTCGCGCGGAAGCGGTGGATCGTTCCAATCCCGGGGCGACCAAGCTGCACCGGCTCGACGAGAACCTCGCGGCCGCAGACGTCGAGCTGACCGAAGACGACCTCCGCGAGATCGAGGAGGCACAGCTCGAGGCCCGAGGCGCGCGTTACAGCGAGGCGAACCAGCGGATGGTGGACCGCTAGTCCGCATCCCGCCCTGGCCCCACGGGACAGCTGGTCGGGCCCTCCGGTCTCTTGTCGAGATCCTCGAACGTCTGCGTGCACGTGAACGTATGCGCGGCCGGCGTGCAGGTCGCGGCGCGCGCGGTCGTGGCGTCCGCGCGCCGGATCTGTGCGCGATCGCACAGGAATGAAGGCGGTGCGCGCGGCGTCACCGGGGCATGGCTCAAATTCCCACATCCCGTCGAATCCTGTTTCTGGTCTCTGCGCACAACAGCCTCAGCCAGCGCGCGTTCATCGCGCTCACGGAGCTCGGACACCTGGTGGAGGTCGCGGTGGTCGACGGCGCGCGGGACATGGAGGCGGCCGTCGCGCGTCATAGCCCGGAGCTGGTCGTCTGTCCGATGCTCAAGAAGCGGATCCCGGAGTCGATCTGGTCGACGCGTCGCTGCCTTGTCGTCCACCCGGGGCCGATGGGTGACCGCGGTCCCTCGTCGCTCGACTGGGCGGTCGAGCTTGGCGCCCGTGACTGGGGTGTGACGGTCCTCGAGGCCAACGGCGACTTCGACGCCGGCGATGTCTGGGCCAGCCGCACGTTCCCGATGCGCGAGTCCGGCAAGGGCAGCCTCTACCGGCATGAGGTCCGCCGGACTGCGATCGACGCGCTGATGGAGGCGGTGCACAAGGTCCTCGAAGGTGGGGCGCCCGAGGCTCTCGTTGAGAACGACGCGCGCGCGGTAGGCCGGGCACGACCGCTGATGAAGCAGGACGTTCGCGCGATCGACTGGCAGGCGGACCCCACCGAGACGGTGCTCCGCAAGGTCCGGGCAGCAGAGGGTCACCCAGGGGTTCTCGACGAGATCGCCGGCGTCGACTGCCACCTGTTCGGCGTCCACCGCGAGCGCGGCCTGCGGGGCGCTCCGGGCGAGATCATCGCGCAGCGCAACGGGGCCATCTGCCGGGCGACCGTCGACGGCGCCGTCTGGGTCACTCACCTCAGGCAATCAGGCCCGCACGAAACCCACTTCAAGCTCCCCGCGACGCTCGCGCTCAAGCTAGCCGGCCGCCCGGTCACGGTGCGGGAGGTCGCTGGGCCCCTGCACGACTGGCCGGGAGCCGAGCACACCCTTCGCGAGATCCTCTACGAGGAGGACGCCGGGGTCGGATATCTGCACTTCGACTTCTACAACGGGGCGATGAGCACCGAGCAGTGCAGGCGGCTGCGCGCCGCCTACCTGTACGCGCGTTCGCGCCGGCAGACGAAGGTGATCGTGCTGATGGGAGGCAGGGACTTCTTCTCGAACGGCATTCACCTGAACGTCATCGAGGCGGCCGACGACCCGGCCGGGGAGTCGTGGCGAAACCTTCACGCGATCAACGACGTCGTCCGCGAGATCGTCGAGACCGAATCCCATCTGGTCGTATCAGCCCTGATCGGCGACGCCGCCGCCGGGGGCGTGCCGTTCGCGCTCGCGGCCGACCGGGTGTACGCGCGCGAGGACGTGGTGCTGAATCCCTACTACGGACACATGGGCGGTCTCTACGGGTCCGAGTACTGGACCTACCTGCTGCCTCGCCGCGTCGGCGCGAAGATGACCGCTCGACTCACCGGACCGCCGTTCACACCCCTGGGCACCGCCCAGGCCGTCGAGATCGGGTTGCTCGACGCTGCGTTCGGCTCAACCGCGGACAGCTTCCAAGACCAGATCCGTTCCCTCGCACGGGGACTGGCCTCAGACCCGCATCTGAGCGACCAGCTCGACGCAAAACGCCGGCGGCGGGCCCGCGACGAGCGGATCAAACCGCTTCGGGCCTACCGAGCCGAGGAGATGGTTCGTGCGTACGAGTGCTTCTTCGGGCCCGACCACAGCTATCACGAGGCGAGGCGGCGGTTCGCCCGCAAGCTCGGGGCGCCCTCGCTGGCGAGTGCCGCCTCGTGCGAAATGCAGTTGTCTCCGGCCGGTTTCCTGCCCCCCGCCACAAGTGGGGTGCTTCGGGATTTCGCGCCGATTTACGGCGGTTGACGACTGATTGAGGACCGGCGCCTCGAGCTCGCTGCAGAGCGAACGCGTCGCGCTACCGCTTGTCATGACGCGGAAGTCCCGTCTACCGCTTGTCATGACGCGGAAGTCCCGTCGAGGTAAGTGGTCGTCGTACATCCCACGTGATCGAGCGGCGACCGTCCTCCCGCAACCCTACTCTCAGAGGCCGTGACGGAGGTGCTGACCGGGCTTGACGCCGGCGACCGAGAGCGTATTGCCGCACTGCGCGCTCAGGGGCGCTTCTTCTGGCTCGATGCGTCGCTCAGCGAGACGAGCCGCGACGAGCTGGTCGACGCGCTCGGGGTCCCTGAGCGGGCGGTTCGAGGTCCGTCGCGCGTCCACGCCGACGGGGAGTCCGTCGCCTTTGTGCTCCGATGCTATGTCGCGATGGACCGTCAGGCCGAGAAGGCCGCGTACCGACTCACACCCATACAGGTCCAGGTGGTCGTGACCAGCGATTACCTGCTGACGCTTCACGAGGAGCGGGTCGCGCTTCCGGCGGTTCTGGCTATCGACCTTCCGGAGGGACGGAAGAAGGGGTACGTCGTCTACTCGGTCCTCGACGCGATGCTGGTCAGCGTCTCCGATGCGCTCGAGGAGGTCGAGGAGAGTCTCGACATCCTCGCCGCGAGCTTGGCGGGCGGAGGCGGTGGAAGTGTGCCGAGGGAGCGCTTGCAGACGCCCGTAGCCAGGCTCGCGACGATGAGGCGCTGGGTCCGAGCCGAGCAGGCAGTCTTCCAGCGGGTCGGGTTGGACATCGGCGGGCTGACCGGCTTCGACGAGCCTGAGGAGCGCTACCTGGACCGGCTGGACGAGCAGGCTGATCGCCTGCTGGAATCGATCGATGCCGCGTCGAACGCGATGGGTATCGTGCTCGATCTTCAGCTGAACGAGCGCGCTTATCTGGTAAGCGTCGTTGCGACCATCTTCGTCCCGCTCACGTTCATCACAGGGTTCTTCGGCATGAACTTCGGGTGGATGGTCGACCACATCGACACGCAGGTCGCCTTCTGGCTGCTGGGACTAGCGGTTCCCGTCGCCGTCACCGCGCTGTTGTGGGTTCTCCTCGTGCGCCGCCTCGTCATGGGTGACGAGCGCTGAGCCCGTCGTCAGCCCAGGCTGTGCGCGACGGCGACGACCAACGTGAGGACGAGGAGGACCACCGGCACGGCCAGGCGGTCCGCCTCGCCCATGCGCATGTGCGTAACGATCGCCCCGATCATGGTCATCGCGAGACCCACCGCGGCGAGCGGGGTGAGGAGCGGCGCAACGCCCAGTGCGCCCGGCAGAACCAGCCCGAGCGCCCCAAGCACCTCGAGTAGGCCTACGGCGTGGAACTCCAGATCGGTCACGTCGGCGGCCCAGCCCATCGGGCCCGCCGCGAGCTGCGCCCGCGGGTGCGAGAGCTTGGTCAAGCCGGTGACGAGAAAGATGGCTGCAAGGAGCAGCTGTGTTGTCCAAAGTGCGGTTTCCATGGGGGGACAGACTGGGGGCGACCGGGGTGAGCGGTCATCACATGGTTTGCGTGATCGCGCCAATCGTCAGAAGTGTGTGAGGACGGCTCACACGCCCAGGGGGGAGCCTCGCCCCATGGCACCCTCCTCGACGGCCATCGAACGTGAGATCGACACCCGGCGCCCGGACGTCGTGGTGTCCATATCGGTCCGGACCCTGCTCGTGGCGGCCGGAATCGTCGCCGTCGGCGGAGCGCTGGCGTCGATCGGAAGCGCCCTGCTCATGATCTTGGTGTCCGTGTTCAGCGTCGCCGTTCTCTCGCCGGTTGCGACCGCCATGGAGCGGCGCTTCCACTGGAGCCGGGCGCTGTGCTCGACAGTGCTCGTCCTCGCGATAGTCGTCGCCCTCGCCATCGTCCTGCTCGTGCTCGCGCAGGCGGTCGGCGACGCCGTGCAGGGGTTCAGCGACGACCTGCCCGAGATCGTGGATCACGCGAGGCACAGCGACGTGGGCGACTTCATCAACGGTGGCAGTGGCCCGTTCGACACGTTGAGAGAGCACGCGACCGACATCACCAGGGGAGTAGCCACGGTCTCGGGCGGCGTCGCGGATGTCGGCGTGTCGGCCTTCGGGGCGGTCGCGCTGTTCTTCTCGGTCATCTTCCTGACGATGTTCGGCCTGATCGACGAGCCGCGCGTCCGTGATTGGATCGGGAGTCTGATGTACCGCGACAAGCGGGAGCGCTACTTGGACGTCACTGATCGGATCATCCAGGCGACCTCGCGCTACATGCTCGGCAACCTCGCCATCTCCGTGATATGTGGGACCGTCTACGGGATCACCGCGGCGATCCTCGGTTTGCCCCACCCGCTCGCCCTCGCGCTGATCGCGGGGCTCCTTGACCTGATCCCGACAGTCGGGGCGACGATCGCCGGAGTCATCATCGGGGTCGTCGCGCTGTCGGTCAGCCTCGAGGCTCTCGTGGTCTTCGCGATCGTGATCGTGGTCTACCAGCAGATCGAGAACTACGTCCTGCAGCCGACGATCATCGGGAGGGCGGCTCGCGTGTCGGGCTTCACCGTGCTCGTCAGCGTGCTGGCATTCGGAGCGCTGTTCGGCCTCATAGGCGCGATTATCGGCGTGCCGATCGCAGCGGCGCTCCAAATTCTCGTCGAGGAGCTCACGGCGGCCAGGAGGGCTCGCATCGCGGCCGCCGACCTCGCCGAGCAGCAGCAGCCGGCCTGACTGCAGTCAATCACGCAAAGCGTGTGACGACGGCTCACACATGGGCGCCGGATCATCGGTCGCGACAACACACCACACCCTGGAGGTAATCGTGAGCGATCACGCTGCAACACCACAATTCGCAACACCTTCCATCCCGTCTGTGCGCGGAGCGGTACGCAAAGCCACCGGCTACTGGTGGGTCCTGCTGACCGCCGGGATCGCATGGGTGGCCGTGGCGCTGGTCATTCTTCAGTTCGACCAGGCGTCTGTGACCACCGTGGGCATCCTCGTCGGGCTCATGTTCCTGGCTCTAGGCGTCGAGAACATCGCGCTGTCGACGCTCGACGTGCCGGGGCGCTGGGTCTGGGCGCTGTTCGGCGGGCTGTTCACCGTGTCGGCGCTCGTCTGCTTCGCCAGCCCGACGGACACGTTCGCCGGCCTGGCCGACACCCTCGGCTTTCTGTTCCTGATCGTCGGTGTCTGGTGGATGATTCGCGCTTTTCTCGAGCGCGCGATCAACCCGCTCTGGTGGCTGGGGCTGATCACGGGGATCCTGATGACCGCACTCGCCTTCTGGACCTCGGGCCAGTTCTTCATCCACAAGGCGTACGTCATCCTCGTGTTCGCCGGGATTTGGGCGCTGATGCAGGGCATCACCACGATGGTGCGCGCATTCCAGCTCCGCGCGGTGCACGAGGAGCTGTGACGGATTTCAAGCACCACGAACGGCTGTCACGTCAAGAGGCCGCTGAGCGGCTGATCGACATCGCGTACGCACTGACCGCCGGCGGCCCGCTCGAGCTGATCGCAGCGGGCCGCCGGATCACGGTCTCCATCGAAACGGACCTGCATCTCGAGCAGTGCCTGAGGTCGAACGGCGAGCGTGTCGAGCTCGAGCTCGAGCTGAGCTGGTCGGCCGCCGGAGGCTAGTGTCAGCGCCGCACCGTTCCCGGTGCAACCAGCCCGAGCTCGCGCGCGCGCGCCACGGCTTCGCTGCGTGAGTGGGCGTCGAGCTTCGCGTAGATGTGGCGCATGTGCGTCCGGACCGTGTTTGTGGACACCACGAGCTCCGACGCGATGGCGGACGCGGTCAAGTTGCTCGGCAGGTACCTGACAACGCGCAGCTCGGCCTCGCTCAGCTCATCGCGCAACGGCGCCGCCGGCCCGCGCCGAGGAGCGGTGCGCCCGTCCAGATCGTCGAGGATCGTCGAGACGAGCGTCGCGTGGGAGGTCCGGTGTCTCGGGTGCCGCTCGAGCAGGTCGCGGCTCGGCCAGAGCAGGAACGGCAGGATCAGGCCTTCTGGCTCGGCGAGGTCGAGCGCCGCCTCGAGCGACTCCTCGGCCGCGCGGCGGTCGCCGAGGCGATCGCGAGCAGTGGCGTCAAGCAGCAGTGCCTCGACTCGGGCCCAACGGTGGGACAGTGCGGGAGCGGAACAATCGAGCACCGGCGCCAGCGCCTCGGCCGCGCCTTCGGGGTTGTCGTGTTCGAGCTCCACGGCCGCCAGGGCTATGCGCATTGCGGCGCGGTTGCGTTGGTCCGGGCTCGAGCCGGCGAGCTCGAGTTGCGCGGGTTCCGTGTCCCCCATTCGCACGCGTACCTGGAGTGCCCGGCCCCGCACGTCGACCTTGAACACGTGCTCGCCGGCGAGCAGCCGCTCCAGGTCCTGCGCGCGTGTGAACTCCGCCAAGGCTTCGTCGAAGCGCCCCTCCCCAAAGTTCAGCATGCCGCGGGCATGGTGGACCACGACCTCCGTCCCGGGGTCGGCGGCCGCGTGTAGACACTCCTCCGCCCGGGAGAGATGACGTTCCGCCTCCGCGAACCGTCCCATCCGCACGAGCGCCATGCCGGCCATCGCGAACGCGCCGGTCGTCATCGACTGGTTGGTCCAGCCATGCGCCTCGGCGATCGCGATTGCCCGCTCGCTCAGCTCGAGCGCCAGCGGAAGCGGTCGCCCGCTGAGGGGCACCGCCATCGCGAGGTGCGCCAGGCAGCCGATCTCGATGAACGGTTGCGAGATCCGGCGCGTGCGGCTGAGGGCATCGTCGAGGTGCTGCCGTGCGTCCTCGGGGCGCCCGGCCCACAGTTCCGCGATGCCCAGGTTCATGAGCGCGAGTGCCCAGTAATCCGGTGGAACGGGCAGCTCGCCCCCCACTGTCGCAGCGCCGAGCGCTGCCTCCAGTTCGCGCGTCGCCTCGCGAGCCCTGGCCAGGTCACCGCCTCGGCGGGCGAGCTCGACGTCGAGGATGGCCAGGTAAACGTGGAAGACGCGCCTTCTCTCCGGTGGGGTTGCCGCCGCGAGGCGCCGGGCGACGTCCAATCGTGCGGCGGCCTCGTCGAGCAGGCCATGGAGGATGTGGTCCATCGAAAGCGCAGCCGCGAGATTTCCATCGCCCGGGTGGGCGTCTGCCGGGAACTCGCCAAGGAGCGCCTGGAGCGTCTCGCCCCGGCCGGCCATCGTCAGCGTGAGGTAGTTGTCCAGGAGCAGGCGCGCGGCCGGGGGCCAGTCACCGGCCGCTTGGTAGTGGCGGACGGCTCCGACGATCTCGCCCTGTTGTTCGTGCCAGGCGGCAGCGGCGCCGTGAAGCGACGGGATCGTGGCCGGCGCGAGGCGTCGCAATTCGAGCCGCAACAGATCGGCGAACAGGTGGTGGTAGCGGAACCAGGTCCGGGCGGCGTCGAGCGCAGTGACGAACGCGCTCTGGTCCTCGAGCCGCTGGAGGATCGCCTCGGCCCCGGTGCCGCCGGTAAGTGAATCGGCCAGCGGCCCGCTGACGCGCTCGAGGATCGAGGTGCGCAGGAGGAGGTCGCGCGCCTCGGCCGGCTGGCGCTCCAGCACCTCGGCGAGGAGGTAGCGCGCCACGGTCCGCTCGCTGCCGGAGAACTCCGACACGAACCGCTCCGGCTCCGGATGGGCGGCGAGCGAGAGCGCCGCCAGCCTCAAACCGGCCGCCCAGCCCTCGGTGCGTTCGTGGAGCGAGGCGACCGCGGTGTCGGACAGACTGACCCCACTGGCGCGGAACATCGCGAGGGCTTCGTCGAGCGAGAAGCGCAGCTCAGGGGCGCGCAGCTCCGTGAGCTCACCCGCGAGCCTCAGGCGGTGCAGGCCGAGCGCCGGCTCCTCCCGCGTCACCAGCACGATCCGCAACGCCTCCGGCAGCCGCGTGAGCAGCATCTCCAGCCAAGCGAGCGCGTCTTGAGAGTGGAGTTCATGCAGGTCGTCGATCACCACCTGGACCGGCTCCTCCAGCCGCTCCAACTGCGCCAGGAGCCGCTCTACCACGACGGCCCCGGCGAAGCTCGGTGCCGGACTGACCCGCTCGATCACGTCGTCGCCGGCGGCGACGGCCAGGGCGTCGATCACTTGAAGGCAAAACCGCTGCGAGTCGTGCTCACCGCGCTCGACCGTGACCCACGCGACGGCCTGTTCGATCGACGCGGCCCACGACCGCAGCAAAACGGTCTTCCCGCTCCCCGCAGGTGCGCAGACGAGCGTGACGGTGCCCGGCGGCGCGCCTGAGAGCCGCTCGAAGAGAACGGGTCGCGTAACGAACCGATCGGGCGGGGATCGCGTCTGCTGATGGGTCTCGGCCAAGTGCCCGAGAGAGACTGTCCCACAATCACATGAAGTGTGTGATGACCGCTCACGCGCGCCGGCGGGAGCCTTGGGACCGTCCCTGACAACACCCACAGGAAAGGTGGTCCCTATGACCCCCGACTATTTCTCACCGGACAACGTGCTGGTGGTGACCTTCGGCGAAGACCCGAAGAACGATGAGAACGCCTACCAGGCGCTCACCGACCTGAAGCAGCTCGATTCCCAAGACCAGATCAAGATCGCGGGCGCCGCCGTCGTCACGCGGGACGGCGACGGCCGCATCGAGGTGAAGAGCGATGTCGGTGAGGACCCGTACGTCGGCACGGCCAGCGGAGGCATGATCGGACTGCTGGTCGGGATCATCGGCGGCCCGCTCGGCATGCTGCTCGGCGGGGCGTACGGAATGCTCGTCGGATCCTTGTTCGACATCGATGAGGTCGATACGACCGAATCGGTCCTCGGCGAGATCTCGAAGCAGGTCGAGCCGACCAGGACCGCGCTTCTCGCTCAGGTCACCGAGCAGAGCTCCGACGTCATCGACGCCGCCATGGCGCGCCTCGGTGGCGAGGTCTTGCGCCGGCCGGCGGTCGACGTCGAGGAGGAGATCGCCGCGGCCGAGGAGGCGCAGCGGAAGGCCAAGCACGAGGCTCGCAAGGAGCTGCATAAGGCTCGCGTCGAGCAGTCCAAGGCAGACGCACACGCCAAGGTCGAGGAGCTGAAGGCGAAGCTCCATCGGCCGAAGGAGGGCGCTACCGCATAGCCCCCAACCACAGGCGGCGGCGCGCTCAACCCGGGCGCGCCGCCGCCGTCTGCGTGGGGCAGCCGCGCGTCCGTCCAGAGGCAGATCGGCGCCGCGCTGAAGCACGGCCTCCAGACCCGGGGCGCGGAAATGCCCCTGGGCCGCGTCCTTGGGGACTTGACTGGTCGTTGATCGAGGCGCGCTGATTCGGCGAAGAGCGGCTGAAGGGATTCGAACCCTCGACCTTCTGCATGGCACGCAGCGCCCACCGAAACGACCCTGGACGACGCATCACAAGAAACCCGCTTACAGGCACGGATTGCGGGCGATTCCGGGGCCCCGTTCCGCATAGGTATCGGGATCCCTCACGAGCATGTTTGGGCCACTACTGGGCCAGGGCTGACCCCTCAGCAGGTAGAGAGAGGATCCCGGAGGCTGCCGGCGTTTGCCCGCAACTCCTGAACCCTGGCCGTCAGAAGCCCGGGGCCGACCAAGCTGCACCGCGAGGACGGTCTAGAGCAGAGCGATGCTCGCGAGAATTAGGCCAATCCATGCCAGCAGCGAGAAGACGAGGGCCAACGCCCACCACCTGACGTTGACCGATGCCAGCGCCATCTGCTCGGTGCCCGACGATTGGCGTGGCAGCATCGGAGGCGTTCCCCTGCCCCGGGTGATCGATGGTGCTTGGTTGGCGGCTCCAAGCGCAGCGCCCACTCTAGGTGGTCGCCCTTTCGGTACGTACGCAGCGTCCACTCTAGGTGGGTTGCCCGGTCGGTACGCCGGCTAAACGATTCGGTTTGCGCGAGGTGGGCTAGAAGATGTTGGCGATAAGCCGGCGCGTCAGGGTCAAGCACGAGGGCCCATGCCGCCATGACGGAAGGGCATCAGTTCGGGCGGCATCGTCACGAACGGGCGCATCATGTCGCGTCCAGGCGCGCGCGAAGACCGACCGGCTCGAAGCGCGCACGCTGGCGAAGCTGCTGGCGGCGGGCTCGCTCGAGGGGCTGTGGCTGCCCCGATGCGCGCACGCGGGCGCTGCGGCGGCGGCTTGCGCGGCGCTCCCAGGTCGTGAAGGCACGCACGCGGGCCAAGAACGAGGTGCACGGGGCGCTAATGCGGCGTGTCGTCGCAAAGCCCAAGGTGAGCGACCTGTTCGGACTCGCCCGGTCGCCGCTGGCTTGAGGAGCTCGAGCTGCCCGACGAAGAGCGCGAGACGGTCGACGCGCGTCAGATCGACTTCCTCGAGCGAGAGCTCAAAGAGGTCGAGCGGGTGATCGCCAGGGAGGCTTCGAGCACTTCGACGGCGGCTGGACGGTCGGCTTCGAGACCTATACGCAGGACGCCGACCTGGCCCCGTTCTTCATGGGGCGTCCCGACGACCAGTGCCAGTGCGAGCACATGGGATACGTCATCAAGGGCCCGCGACGCGTATTTCGTCGGCCCGGGCCACACTCCGGTCCTGTTCGCCGGGACAGAGGTCGTGGCGTTCAGCCCACCGAGGAGCTCGGCCGGACTTTGGAGGTCGTCACAAAGAACATGGAGGAGATGCAGGCCTCCGCCTGATCGACTCATCCCAAGGGCTCCCGCTGCCAGGCTGCGCGCGCGGGCACCGTCCCGAGCACCCCTCGAGCTTCCGTTGCTAGCGGCGATACCGGGCCATTGGGCGTTGGCTCATTGGCCTGGCCGCGCTTCGGACCCGTGGTCCTGCTCGTCGGCGAAGCGATAGCCGATCCCAGGGTCGGTGATTATGCGCCTGGGTGAGTGCGGACTCGTTTCGATCTTGCGACGCAGGTTGGCGAGGTGGACGCGGAGCACCTGTGTGTCGTGCTCGTAGCCGGCGCCCCAAACGTCGGTCAGAAGGGCGCGGTGCGTCATCAGCCGCCCGCGGTTTCGCATCAGGCTGCGCAGGAGGTCGAACTCCGTTGGCGTGAGATGCACGTCGTCGCCGTCGACCGTGACGCGGTGCGCAGCTTGATCCAGCTCGAGGCCGTCCGCGCGGAGTACGGGGTCATCAGTCGCATCGGCAGCGGCCCGGCGCAGCGCGGCGCGGAGCCGCGCCACGAGCTCGTTGGGTCCGAATGGTTTCGTGACGTAGTCGTCGGCGCCCGCTTCGAGGGCGCGGACCTTCTGATGCTCCTCGCCGACGGCCGACAGGACGATGATCGGCATGTCGCTCCACTCGCGGACCGCCCGGCAAACCTCGACGCCGTCGCCGTCGGGCAGCACTAGGTCGAGGATCGCTGCGTCCAGGCGCCCCAGCGCCGCGCTGTCGAGCGCCTCCTTCGCGGTAGCGGCCGTGGTTACCTCGAAGCCGGCGTCGTGCAGGATCACCCGCAGGGCCCGAAGAATCTGCCGCTCGTCGTCGCAGACGAGCACGGTCCGCTCGCCGCTCACCGTGCTGTCGGCTCCTCGGCGAGGGAGTTCGCCGGCGCCCTGAACCGCACGACGAAGCACGTTCCCTGCCCGGGCGCGGACTCGGCTCGGATCCCGCCGCCGTTCACCTCGACGAAGCCGCGCGCGATCGCCAGGCCAAGGCCGGAGCCGTCGTGATTGTTGTCGGTGCGGTAGAAGGGCTCGAAGATTCGCTCCAGGTTCTCCCGGCGGATGCCTGGCCCGTGGTCCGTGATGCGCAGGAGCACGTCCTGGCCGACGAGCCGACCGCGAATCGTGACCGGGTGTGTGCCGGTGAAGCGGGCGGCGTTCTCCATGACGTTCGCGAGCGCGCGCTCCAGCTGCGCGGCATCTGCGCGCAACAGAGGGAGATCAGGGTCGAGCTCGATGTCAAACGTCCCGAGGCGAGCAGGGACCGAGTCGACCGCGGCCTGCACCACCTCCTCAATGGAGCACCAGTCGGCGCGTGGCTCGGCGCCGCCGGCCTGGAGACGAGAGAGATCGAGCAGATTGCGCACCAATCGCTCCAGGCGTGCGCTCTCCGCGATCACCACGGAGGCGAGCTCGCGCCGCTGCTCGTCCGAGAGCGTCGGCGACTGGAGACCGCCCGCGGCTGTCGCTATGGCCGTGAGGGGCGAGCGCAGGTCGTGCGAGACCGAGCGAAGCAGTGTCGTCTTGACGACGTTCGCGCGGCGCAGCGTCTCCGTCTCGATCAGCTGAGCCTCGAGCTGGTCGCGGCGGCGCGCCGCGGCGAGCAGCGTCTCAAGGGCAGGCACGACTCGGTGCTCGAGCGCCTCAAGCGCAGCCTCGTCAGCATGGGCGGGGACCATCACCGTCCCGACGCGGTTCCCATCGGCAATCAATGGAAGCGCCCGCCTCCGCTCGTCGCTCGCAAGCCACCCCGGGTCCACAGCGACCGATGGCAGCTGATACGCATCGGCGATTCGTTCACCGACGCTCTGAAGCGAGTGCTCAAGGCTCTCGCCGCTGAGCAACAGCCTGGCCATCTCGGCGGTCAGGTCCGCCTCCGCGCGTTTGCGATCCGCCTCCCGTGCGCGCGCACGTGCGGCGCCGGCCAGCGTGCTTGTCACAGCGGCCGCGACCAGGAACATCGCCAGCCCGAGCCAATTCTCACCTTCCGCAATCGAGAACGCGTTTTCCGGAGGGAGGTGGAAGAAGTTGAATGCCGCGGCGCTCAAGACGGCGGTGAGTAGACCGAACCACAGGCCCCAGCCACTCGAGACCAACAAGACCGCCAGCATGTAGACCACACCGGTGGACAGCACCGGCACGAGTTCGCGCAAGCCGTAGATCGCCGCGGTGATGGCCGTGACGGAGATGACCGCAGCCAACAGCCCGCTCGCAACGCCGCGATGCTCGCTCGCGCGCATACAGGAATGGTGACGAAGCACTAACCGGTGCGCTAACCGGCTTTACAAGATCTGAATGCCGATCCGCGCGACCTTGATGCGGTCTTGACCTCGGTGGCGCAACGATCGGGTAGTGCGACCAGGCTTCATCGAGCCGCCGGTTGCGGCAGTGCGCACGCGGTTGCGCCGCAGCTCTCTGGATCGTCGTCTTGCCGCGGGCGCGCAGCCAGACGAAAGTGACGATCTGAGCCGGCGCGCCGACCAACTTCGCTCGAGCCTGCATCGTCGCGAGCTGGCCGCGGCCCTGCTTACGTTGGTCGAGAAGGCGGACGCACCGACCCCACCAATCAGCGCCGCGGTCCCCATCCACCGGCGCTCCGTCCTCGCGGCCCGCAGCGACGTGATCGCACTAGCCCTAGACCTCGGGGCAACGGACCTAGAGGCGAGCCCTCAGGGCATAGCTCTCGTCCAGCGGCTCCTGTGCGAGGGCGCGTCGCCCGTCTACGCCCCACTCGGCCCGGCAGCACTCACACAGGCTCTGCGGGACGCCCACGCGGCCCTGCTCTGCGGCTGGTCGATGCCCGCGCGGCCAAGAGTCACGTATAGGAGGAATCGCGATGACTGAAAGCGCTTCCCGGCAAGCTTCCGAAGAGACCAACCAAAGGGAAACCCACCCCATGGAACCGATGGGCGACGGCGGCGCAGGGCGCGACATGGTGATCGGGTTCGGCGGCCTGGGGCTATGCGTCCTGGCGGCGCTGATCGTGACCCTTCTGTCCTGACTCTCCTGAAGCGCAGGCGCCGTTCGCCGAGATCCTCGCGCGACCCTGGCCCGCAGTGTGGGCGAGACGCGATCTCGCCTCGCCGATATCTAACGTGTGACTGCCGCGACTCAAGCTCCCCGTGATGGGACCGCACCGCTGCCTCGGACGCCGTCCTGCGGAGAAAGCTGACGGGCTCTGGGCCATAGCTCGCCGGGTCGCGAGCGGGCGACGTTGACCTCGCGGTTTCCGGACTGAAACCGGACTGCCCCCAAGACCGCGACCGCTGGTTATCGCGCCGGCGGGCGCTGCCCGCAGGATCGTGCCGTTGCAGCAGGAGTTGGGGTCACGGCCGCAGGGGGCCGAACACCCGACCTTCTGCAGGCCTGCAGAATGACTTCAGTTCGGATGAGCGAGAATCGGCCTGCAAACCGGGCGTTTTCCTTGAAGCCGCCGACGATCGGGCGGACCGCGAGTCCGAAGTCAGTCCGACCGGGTGCAGAGGAACAAGGTGACTGCGTACGCGAGAAAGGCCTGCAAATGCAGGCCTTTCCGAGAGCGGCTGGTGGGATTCGAACCCACGACCTTCTGGGCGCCCTGGCCTCCTCGTCCGATCCCGGTACAGCTCCCGAGGCGCCGGCTGCGACGGCGGCGGCGTCAGGCAGCTCGGCACGGTCGGGTCGCTCCGTCGCCGATCACGGGGTCCGGGCCCGTATCGAGCGCCATCGGGAACACCGTCTCGGGAGGTAGTGATCCGTCGCAGTCCCACTTGGCAAGCGGGATTGAGCCCCGCGGGAGCAAGTCCCCCTTCTGCATGGGAAGGAGGGGGCCCGGGGTCGAGTCCCCGCGTCGGCTCTCGCAGAAGACCTGCAAAAAGTCGGTTCCGCTATCCGCGCTTCGACGCGGTACCGGCCCTGGCGCGTGATCCCGGGCACACGATCACTGTCGCGCAAGCGCGTGCATCGCGTCCCGCAGCGCGGGATAGAGCGAAGCGAAGGTCGCGTAGAGCTCGTCGTAGCGGCGGGCGCGCTTCGGGTCCGGCTCGGTGATCGAGTCACGCACGCGTACGCTCGACGTCGCCGCTTCGATATCGGTGAAGACCCCGGAGGCGACGCCCGCGAGGAGCGCCGCGCCGTAGGCGGGCCCCTCATCCACGCTGGTGCGGCGGATGGGGCACCCGTAGACGTCGGCCTGCAGCTGCAGCCATAGCGGCGATCGGGCGCCACCGCCGGTGGCGCGTACCTCGTCGACGGCGGTGCCGAGCGCGCGTATGACCTCGAGGCCGTCGCGCATCGACAGGACCACTCCCTCCATGATCGCGCGTGTGAGCTGGGGGCGGCCATGGCGAGCTGTGAGGCCCACGAAGGCGCCGCTGGCCCGTGGATCGAGGTGCGGGCTACGCTCGCCCCTGAGGTAAGGGAGGAACAGCAGCCCCTCGGCACCTGGCTCGACGTCGGCCGCCTCCGCAACTAGGGGCTCGAAGTCCGCACGGCCCGCGAACCGCTCGCGCCACCAATTGAGCGAGCCGCCCGCCGAGAGCGTGACGGCCATGAGGTGGTGGGCGCCGGGGACGGCGTGGCAGAACGCATGCACCCGGCCCGACGGGTCCGGCGTGAAGGAGTCGCGGTGCGCGAACACCACCCCGCTCGTGCCGATGGAGCTCGAGATCAGACGCTCGCGGACCACGCCGACGGCGACTGCGGCGGCGGCGTTATCGCCGCCGCCGGCCGCGACCGGCAGGCCGCGTGGAAGGCCGAGGTCGTCGGCCACCGCATCACTGACGAGGGCGGTGACCTGGGGTCCTTCATAGACATCCGGCAGCCATGCGCGAGGT
>JBKPSR010000100.1:0-8632 GCA_046735115.1 Actinomycetota bacterium | reverse complement strand
AGTTGGATGCGAGGCGGGTCGCCTCGTCAGCGTGCTCCGAGGTGTCGAAGTAGCTGATCGAGCTCATGACGCCGTTGCCGGCCTCGATGAGCGAATAGCCGCTGAAGCCCGGTAGCTCGGTCAGGCTCGGCAGGAAGGTCTGCGACGCGCGGAAGCACACGGCGGCGGGTCGAGACCCTCACCAGCGCGAAGCCGACCGCGAAGATCGCGCCCTCGACGGCGATCAGCGCGCTCAGCGAGGCGCGCTCCGGGGCGTTGGCGCCGCCGCCACCGACGTGCAGACCCCAGGCCACGACCGCCACGATCCAGCCGACCAAGAACCATGGAGCGAAACAGACTGACGGCGCTGCGCAGCAGATGGCGGACCTCGATCAGCGGCGCGACCACCGCGCCGCGCTGCTTGAACAGAAAGGCAAGGTTCGTGGCGACCGCCGAAGCAAGCGCGAGGATCAGCCCGAGGATCACGACAAGCGACCCTCTGTGAAAGGAGCGTTACTCCGGTGGGTCGGGCGCGGTTCGCTCTCGCTCCGCGTAGCCCTCGCGGAGGAGCGAGGCTTTGGCCTCACGCGCGCGTTCCTCTCGTGCGCTCGCCCGCGCGGTCGGCAATACTCGTGCGGCTTCAGTCAGCACTGACTGGCGATGCGCGAACTTGCGCTCGTAGTCCCGCACGGCCCGGACCGTTTCCGCGTCCGCGCCGGCGAGCGCTTCGGCGATCTGCTCAGTCGTGAGAGTGTCGTAGCCATGCAGGGGTTCGGTGCCCTGCATGTAGCGCAGCTTGTCGAGCACAACGGGCCGGCTTCCGTGGGCGCGCTCATAGGCCTCAACCGCTGCCAGCTCGACCTGAGAGAGCTGAGCGAGCTGGCCGCTGACCTGCTTGTCGCCGAGCTGGTCGTAGTCGGAAATGGGGACGGGGTGCTCCCCGGGTGACTTCGTTGCCGCTTCGGTGTCACGCCTGGCCTCCATAGAGCGGCGCTTGCGTAGAGCCTTCAGCATCTTCATCTATTGGTCTCCAGCCTGGACGTGGTCAGCTGCGGGTTGCGCACGGCTCTGGCCTGCTGGCGCTCGGGGGCGATACGGACGACGTCCCAGGCCAAGTGGCAGCGCTCCAAACTGGCGATGAGCCAGGCGCCGGGGTCGAGCTGCCAGCGGCGGAGTCCGTGACGGGCAGAGGTGGGGAAGGCGTGGTGGTTGTTGTGCCAGGCCTCGCCGAAGGTGAGCGGGGCGAGCCACGCGAGGTTGCGCGATTGGTCCTGGGTCGAGAACGGTCGCCGGCCGAAGTAGTGGCAGAGCGAATTGATGCTGAAGGTCACGTGATGCAAGAGGAAAACACGCACTGCTCCCCCCCATAGGAGGCCCGTCAGCCCTCCCGAGACAGAGCCCGTCAGTGCCAAGCCAAGGCCGAAGGGAAGGGCCAGCCCCACCATCACCCAGAGCGGGAAGGTGCGGCTGATGAAGCGCAGGTCGGGGTCGGCGAGCAGATCCTTTGCATAGCGACCGGGGTTCGCCATCTCCTTGCCGCGGAGCATCCAGCCGACATGCGCGTGGCCGAGTCCTGCCACCGCGCCACGCCATCCCGGCGCATCGTCGGTGTGGGGGCTATGAGGGTCGCCTGGCTGGTCTGAAAAGCAGTGGTGCTTGCGATGGGTCGCGACCCATTCGGTCAGCGGCCCCTCGACCGCCATTGAGCCGAGCACCGCGAGAAGCGCCCGCACTGTGCGCGTGGTCTTGAAGCTGCGGTGTGTGAAGAGCCGGTGATAGCCGACGGTGATGCCGAGCCCGGTGAGCGTGTAGAAGATCGCGAGCACGAGCAGGTCGTGCCAGTGCAGGGCGCCGCCCCACGCCAGCGATCCCGCGACGACGAGCGCGGCGGGCGGCCCAAGAAAGACAATCGTCCGCACGACACGATCGGACATCTCGTGCTCGATCGGAACCATCTCCGGCGCTGAGCGAAGTCGGGCTCCACTTGATTCCATCGCCGCGCTCATCGCGGGGCGCTCTGGCCATGCCGCTGACGTGGGTCGCTTCTTCGGGCCAGCTTCGCTGCGTCGCCGGAGACCACCTCCACGACGGCGAAGCGTTCTTGCTCCTCGATCACCTGCTCGCTCTCGGGGTTCTCGTGGTTGTGGGCGATGGCGAAGCGTGTGGCGTACGCGCGGACCGCCTCGTACTCCCCGGCTGTGAGCCGGATCGCGCACCTGCAGGCGTCGTCGCCGCACTCGCAGCGAAAGGGACTCATCCCCTCGTCGGTAGTCGGGCTGCCACGCGCCCGTGCCGCCGACTCGTTGACTTCGCGGGAGCGGGCCTGCGTCTCAGACTCGCGCTGTCGCCAGCTAGGCATGGTTGTTGCCGTTGCCGTTGCCGTTGCCGTTGACGGCCGCGCCCAACGTGGGGTAGATCTCGAACAGTTCGTCGAACTGCGTGATCTCGAAGATCCTGATCACGCTCGGATGCGACAGTACGAGCGCCAGCCCTCGGTTCGAGCGCTCGAGCCGGCCCCTCGTGGCAAGCAGCGCCCCGAGCCCCCTGGAGTCGAGAAAGCTGCAGCCCGTCAGGTCGGCGATAACCTCGCCCGTTCCCTCCTCGGCCGCGCACAGCAGCGTCTGCTCGAACGCCGGCACCGTCGCGAGGTCGACCTCTCCCAGGACCGAGACCACGGGGGCCCCGTTCTCAAGCTGCTCGGTCGCCGCGACGAACCTGTGGCTCGCTCCCGGCGTGACACGACGATTGGATCGCCTCAGACCGGTCGAGTCGGTTACTGCCATGTCTGACCTCCAGCGCCTCGGATTCCTCGCCGGCCGGAGGGATTAGGGCCAGCAATGCTTTCGATCGGGCGCTGAGATCGAGGTCGCCAGGACCGTGATACTGGGGTCCGAAGCTCATCTGAGCGTACCACTCCGAGGCGCCCGACGCGGCTAGAATCAAGCATCAGCGACTGTCCCCGCTTATGAGTCCCGAAGCGCCCGATCCGCTTCGCGTCCTGATAGCCAACGAGCGAAACGAACGCCTCAAGACCACCACGGGGTTGGTGGCCGCGATGGGTCACCACGTGATCGCGCGTAGCCTCGAGGTCTCCGAAGTCGCGGCGGCAACAGCCGAGGCGATGCCCGATGTGGCGCTGGTCGGCTTGGGCGAGAGCTCCGAGCATGCGCTTGAGCTGATCTCACAGATCGTCCAGGAGGCCGCCTGCCCCGTGATCGCGATCCTCGAGACCCAGGACCCAGGGTTCGTGAACGAAGCGGCGAAGCGCGGCATCTTCGCCTACGTGACCCACAGCGATCCAGAGGAGCTCCAAGGCGCCGTCGACATCGTCCTGCGTCGCTTCGCGGAGTTCCACCGCCTGGAGGGCGCGCTTGGCCGCCGCGCGCTTACGGAGCGCGCCAAGGGGATCCTGATGGAGCGGCATCGAATCGACGAGCGCCAGGCCTTTGAGCTACTTCGCTTCCACTCCCGACGAACGGGCCGCAAGCTGATCGACGTAGCCGAGGCCGTTACCACCAGCCACCTGTTGCTCGTGCCACAGCCGGCGCCGGGCTCCAGCAACTCGCAACCCTCAGACGCACACGTCGAGGATCTCCCGGCGGTCCAGCCGGAGGACTGACAGGAACACTCCCCGGGGCGGTGGTTCGGCGGCGGCTTCCGCCCCGGACGAACAGCAGGCACCTCAGGTGGGCCGCTGCTGCTTCCGCAAATCGCGCGAGGGAGCAGGGTCTCGGACGGCTCCAGCGGATGATCCCGCGCTCGTCACGACGTGGTGCCAGGCCTGGCTCGGGCCGGCAGCGAGTGCATGGGCCCGCCTCGGCGCGGGTCCACCACGGGTACACCAGTGTGTGCACGGGCGGCTCCACCTGGCAACTGGGAGCTTCTAGGAAACGTTTGGCTCGCAGGTGTCTTGCCACCTCCTGCGCCTGCACGGGCCCCCCTTACCCGGCGGTGCACGACTCATGATCGTGAGGTCGGTGGTTCGAATCCACCCGGAGCTATCGGCAACCTCGATCGCGGCGTGACTAGACCGCGGCCTCCACTCCGATCCGTCGGTCTGTGGCCAGGAAACGCTCGATCTCGGCTACGGCGGTCTCCGGGGCGTCGGTCCACAGAAGGTGCCCCGCCCCGGCAACCCGTACGAGCCGAAGGTTCGGGTTCGTCGCGACGAGAGCCTCACCCTTCTCCGGAGATCCAAAGGCGTCGTGTTCGCCCCAGACGAGGAGCGTCGGCGTCGCCAGTTCTCGCCAGCGCTCGCCGAGGATCAGCTCGCGTCGGTACGCAAGGTGGCGCCAATCGGCAATGCATTTGATCAGCCCGATCATGCTCTCGGCGTTGCGTCGGGAGTTCGCGGCGTCGACGTCGAGCATGAGGTCGTCGATTCGTTCGGGGTGCTTGACGATGACCTGTCCCCAGAACTTCCGGCAGCCGTCGCGCGTCGCAGTCGAGAAGAGATGCCTGCCCAGCCGCTGGCCGATGAGGGGGAATCCGAGCGGAAGCATCATGAGGGGCGGCCTTGGTACGACCCCGAACGGCGCGCCGACGAGCGCGAGGCGCGACACGCGGCTGGGGGCGTCGATGGCGAACGCGACGGACCACAGCGCGCCGATCGAGTTGGCGACCACGTCGACGGTCGGGAGCTCGAGCTCATCGACGATGTCGCGCAGGAACGTCCGGGCGTGGTCGAGCAGATCGACGCCGCGGTAGTCGAACGGGTCAGCCAGCCCGTGACCCGGCCGCTCGACCGCGAGCACGCGGTGTTTCTCCGCAAGGGCCGAGAGGACGGGTACGACCTCGAATGCACCGTTCAACCCACCGTGGACGTAGAGAAGCGGCGGGCCGGTGCCGAGCTCGAAGAGCTGCGTTTCGCCCTGGGACCAGCGGATGCTGCGGACCCGGGTATCCGGCGCGAAGCGGGCGAGCAGCGTCGCCTGTGCGTCCGCGAGTTTCCGATCCAGTTCGGTCTCCATGAGTCGCTCCTTCGTCTTGGTGGCGATCCTGCTGTTTCGGGCAGGTCGACGCTACGAGCGACTCGCGGTCGGCGCTATCGGGAGTTCTCCCCATGCCGCCAAGCCGTGCTCCATGGCAAACACCGCTGCCGCTGCTCGGGTCGAGACGCCGATCTTCCCGTAGGCGTTCTGGATGTGGCGGTCGGCGGTCTTGGCGGAGATGCCCAACGCGCGGGCGACCTGCTTGGTCTGCAACCCGCGCGCCAGCAGGCCGATGACCTCGGCCTCCCGTTCGGTCAGCCCGCATGGACGCTCGATCCTGGCTACCGGTTGGCCCGCCGCCTCGAGCACCGCGGCGACAGCGTCGCCGTCGAGCCCCTCGTGCCGGGCCTCCTCGGTGAGCACTTTCGCCGCGAGCTCCGGTACAAGCGCCTCGCGGTGCGGTCTGGGCTCGGTCATCGCGTGGTAGGCGTCGGCGGCGGCAAGCAGGCGAGCCGCCGGGGTGAGCGCCGCGGCAGTCGTACCGCGGTGATAGCCCGAGCCGTCCAGTCGTTCGTGGTGGGCCCCGGCGATCGGAGCGAGCGCCGCCAAGAATTCCGAGCGCGAGAGCACCCGCTCGCTGTGATACGGGTGCAGCCTGACCCGCTCCCATTCATCCGCCGACAGCGGACCGGGGCGATTCCAGACGCGAGCATCGACCGCCACCCGGCCCAGGTCGTGCACGAGCGCGGCGCGCCGAATGACAGCGCGCTCCGAAACCCCGAGGTGGCACCGCTCCGCCGCCGCGCCGGCCAAATCCGCCACCCCCGCCGAGTGGCCGACAAACGAGGGCGAGACGAGATCGGCAAAGGCGCCCATCGCCGCCAGCGCGCGATCGATCGCCTCGCCCTCCAGCGTCAGCCTCGGCTCTGGCTCGGCCGCGAGTGTCTCCTCCCAGGCCGACACCTCGCGATCGCCCGCCAGGATTTCGGCCGCGTTGTCCGCCAGGCAGTCGGCGATGCGCGGGTCGAACGCCTTTTCTCCGCGCGCGCGGACGACATCCGCCGCCCGCTCCACCCCTCCCAGCAGATGATGGAGGGCGGCGTCCTGGGCGACATTGGCGATCCTCATGGCCATCGGGATCTCGTCCCCTTCCGCACGCCGCAACTCGCCGTGCCCGTCCCAGCGCTCGGTGAGGGTGGCGAACAGGCCGTGCACCGAGCTAGGCAGGCCGAGCTGCTCGGCGAGCATCTCGCCAACCTCGCAGAGCGCGACCATGTGCGGCTTGCCATACCTCGCCGCCTTCGGCAGCCGTCGCGCGAGCTGGAGCGCGCGCGCCGGCGCTCGGCTCTCCGGCTCCGGCAGCGCGCGCACGGCGGCTGCCAGGAACTCGCGCTGCGATCCGAAGATCACCGGCAGGAAGTTAGCCTCCACATCACCGCCAAAGATCTCGGCGGCGATCTCCGCATCGGCCGTACAGCCGCAATAGGAGAGCAGGCACGCGTAGTAGGTCTCGGACGCGGTCTCCGGATCGATTCCAAGACGCTCCCCCAGCCGCACCGCCACCTGCGTTGCGTGCAGACCGTGCTCGAAAGGAAAGCCCACCGCGACGTCCGTCGCCAAGCACAGCGCCGCCACGACCTCGGCGGCGCGCACGCGCTCCCGACCGCTGAGCTGCTCCTCCGGCACGTCGCGACGTTACCCCAGCCCACCGACCGCCGCCCGCACGCCAACCACAGTCACTCGCTTCGTGGCGATCGATATCGCCCGCGAACACCGCTTCGCACATCTCGAGAGCCAGGCGCTGAACCTTCCAGCCGCGACGGCGCCGTGAGTCAAGCGGAAGTCTGCTCTGAGCTGATGCTTGCGTCTTCCGGAATCCCGGCCGCTCGGAGCGCGGTGCCCCTGTCATCGTGGTCGTAGATGTAGGCGATCCTGCCGTCGCGCACCTTGACCTGGGCGTAGAACCGAACGTCGGCGGTGGCCCCGCTGCCCCTGCCACGGGCCGCTATGTGGATCAAGGCCACGACGTCGTCGCCGTCCTCCACGACTTCGTCGACATCCAACTGGTGCTCGTCCCAGGTCTCGAGCCATGCGTTGCGATTCCGCACAGCGGCCTCGACGCCGTGAAGCGGCATGCGGTTTTCGTCGATCGGGCACCACTCGATCTCGGGGTGCAGTGTCCGGCGGAACGCCTCATCGTCGTCCTCGAAGGCCGCAAGGAATCTGAGGACGGCTTCGTTCCGAACCTGGACGTTCACCCTGAGCATCGCGGAACGATTATCGCCGCGGTCAGCAGGCGCCCCAAGGTCGCTGCTCGTGTGGGGTCAGGCGCTTGTTCGCGCTGACGCTGAGCTTGGCGGGGTCGATCGCGCCCGGGCGGTCGCCTGCGCGTAGGGCTCCAGGCCTTCCATCGCGCGGGCGATCGCCCAGTTGTGGTTCCAGCGCAGCGCTGGGCGCAGGATCGGGGTAAGCGCCTTCAGCAGCGCGCGATCGGCGTGCACACGCCAGTCGAAGCGGACGTGCGTGGCACCGTCCTGCGGCCTCAGCGTCCAGATGCCGGTACCGCGCAGGTCCCCGTCGACCTCGGCTTGGATCAGGTGCGGGCGCTCCAGCCGCGTGGTCACCGAGCGCGTGCGCACGTGGTACGGCAGACGGCCCTTGAAGTGCTGGCGGTTGACGCTGCCGACGCGCGGCGCGTCGTCGTCGGCCTCGACATCGATGTACACGGGCCGCCACCACTGCGGATAGCTGCGGGCGTCGGCGAGCGCGTCGAACACCGACTCCGGCGGCGCGGCGACGTCCCACTCGTCAACGAAGACGTACTCGCCCTGCCGCGAGCGCAGCCACTCGGCCGGCTTCAGCAGCGCGGTCGCCAGCGCGAGCTGGACCTTCAGAGGCGGCCGCGCGGCGTGCCCCACCACCGCGAACTCGCGAAAGAAAGCGGCCCCGGCGAGCGGCTTCGGGAAGCCGGAGCGCAGGAGCTGTCCGTCACGCGACATCTCCGCGAGCCGCTCGGCGAACTCCTCGACCTTCCCGGCAGGGCACACCTGGATGCGCACCCGCCCCGAGCGGTCGTCGCCCGGGAGCTGCGAATGCGGCGTGTTCGGCGGGACCTCGAGCGCCTCGCCGGCGCGGAGCAAGTGATCGGTCCCGTGCATGCGGATCTTCAGCACGCCCTCGACGACCTCGTGACGTTCGCTGTGCACGGGGTGCACATGCATCGTGCGCAGGAAGCCGCGCGGCTGCCCGACCACCTCGAACTCGGCGAGTTCCCCGCCCGTCTCCGCGGAGGTCCGCAGAAACTCGAACCGCAGTCCCAGCTCAGGGACGTCCAGCACCTCACCTGGGTTCACCACGACACACCTCCTCAGGTCCTCGCGAGCCAGCCTAAAAGACTCGCCCACAGCCCGTATACGCCGGAGCAGGCCAGTCGGATGACTCGTCCTGGCCCGCCGCGAAGCCACTCCGATTAGGAGGAGCCGATCAGGCTCTCCTCCTCGCCCCCGAACTCCATGAAGCGGATCAGAACCCGACGCCGCGGACCGTCAGAACGCCTGCGCCGTCGGCCGGATCAGGATCTCGTTCAGGGTCATCCGCGCTCAGCCGCCGCGACGATCGAGTCGCGGTCGGTGACGTCGGCCTCGATCGCAATGGCCTCGCCGAGGTCGCTCGCAAGCGCTTCGACGCGATCGGCGCGACGTGCCAGTAGCGCGACACGATGG
>JBKPSR010000099.1:0-11070 GCA_046735115.1 Actinomycetota bacterium | reverse complement strand
TTCGTGTACGACCAGCCCGTCATCGCGCAGATCTCGCGGTAGGAGAAGCCCTCGGCCTTCAGGACGAGCGCGCGGATTTCGTGCGGCTTCAGGTGGCCGAGCGCCTCCGCGCCCTGGCGCAGCCGCTCGAGTCGCTCGGCCTGTTCGTGCGTCACGGCTCCCACGGCAGGGCGGTCGCGCAGCTCGCCGTCGTCGGTGACGGGCGAGTGGCGCTCGCGTTGGCGCCGCAGGGCGAACGCCTCGTGCCTGACCACCGTCTTGAGCCACGGGATCAGCTCGTCCTCGCTCGTGCTCGGCGCCTTCGTCAGCAGGATCTCGAGACCGCGCTGGCAGGCGTCCTCTGCGTCTTCGGGCGTCGCCGCGTAGCGGCGCGCGGTCGCCAGGATCTGTCCACCGTGACGAGCGATCAGCCTCAGTGCGGCCGCGTCGATCTCAGAGCGCTCGGGCCGGGTGCGCCGTGTCATCAGCACAACGTTCAGGGCGATCCTGAACCGGCTCGCCCCACCCGTATAGCTTCGAGTTCGCAAAGTGCGAGTGAATTCTCCTCGCCACGCGTCCCGGCACCACCGCTACATTCGCGCGTGCCACCTGTTTGACTACTGCCGACTGGGAGCACCTTGGCCAACGGACTTCTGAAAGAGCTGCAGGAAGTCGAGCCGCTCGAGCTGCCCGCACGCGACGTCCGGGCCGGCCAGCGCCTGCTCGGCGGGCTGTGGAAGTTCGACGTCGCCCGCGCCGTCGCGCGCGTCACGACCCTCGGCCTCCTCGACCTGGCCGGGCTGTTCCTCGCGATCTACACGGCGCTGATCGTCAAGACCGCGCTCCGGCATCCGGAGCAGATGGGCCAGATGTGGGATCAGGCATGGGACTACCTCCCGCTCGGTGGCCTCGTGATGCTCCTTTTGTTCGGCCGCTCCGGCCTCTACCGGGAGCGCGCGCAGCGCCCCGGCCTGCCGCGGGTGATCGCCTCGCTCTTCCAGACGACGGTGATCGTGCTCCTCTACGCGCTACTCGAGGGTGAAGAGTTCCAGTCGTACTACATCTTCTATGCCTCGCTGTTCTTCGCGCTCATCTACGTGTCGGGCTTCCGCTGGTGCTTCGAGAAGGCGAGCGGCGCGATCCTCCGCGCCGCCGGCTATAGGCGCCGTGCTGTGCTGGTCGGCTCGGGGTCGAACATCCAGGCCGTCTCACACGCGCTCCGCGACAGCCGTGACATCGAGCCCTACGGGTTCGTGGCACGCACGCCGGTCGCGCTCCTCGACGGCCTGCGCGACTTCCGCTCCCTCGAGCAGCTCGAGCGCCACTTCGAGGCGATCGACGAGGTGCTGATCGCCGACCCCGACTTCCCCGAGGAGGAGGCGGTCGAGCTCGTGGAGCGCTGCCACCGCCAGGGCGTCCGCGTCCGCGTGGCGCCCTCGACGATGGAGATCCTGATGGAGCGCGTGGAGTACGTGCCGGGCCAGGCGCTGCCGCTCTTCGAGCTGAAGCCGCCCGTGTTCGAGGGCGTGGACTTCGCGCTCAAGCGGACGTTCGACCTCGTCGGCGCCACGCTGCTCGTGTTCGTGCTCTCGCCGGTGATGATCCTGGCCGCCCTCGCGATCAAGCTCACCTCACGCGGCCCGGTCTTCTATCGCTCTCACCGTCCCGGCATCGGCGGCAAGTGCTTCCCGTGCCTGAAGTTCCGGACGATGGTCCGCGGCGCGGAGGGGCTCCAGGACCGGCTCGAGGAGCACAACGAGGTGGGCGGGGCGCTCTTCAAGATGCGCGACGACCCGCGCGTGACGGCCGTCGGCCGCTTTCTGCGGCGCTGGTCGCTCGACGAGCTGCCGCAGCTCTTCAACGTCCTGCGCGGAGAGATGTCGCTCGTCGGGCCGCGGCCGCTCCCCCAGCGTGACTACGACCGGCTCGACGACTGGCACCGCAAGCGCTACCTCGTGCTGCCCGGCATGACCGGGCTCTGGCAGGTCTCCGGCCGCTCGGAACTCGACTTCGACGAGCTCGTCCGGCTTGACTTCCTCTACCTGGAGCGCTGGTCGGTCTTCCTCGACCTGACGATCCTGCTCAAGACGATCCCGGCGGTCATTCGCGCCCGGGGCGCTTGGTGAGCGAGCCCTACCGGGCGGACAACCTGCTGGACCGGGTCGGCGACGCCGGCACGCGCCAGGTCCATTACGACCAGGAGATGTGCCGCGAGCGCCAGCTCCTCGACCGCAGGCTGCCGATCAGGTCCGGCGAGGTCCTGTCGGTGGGCTGCGGCTGGCACCCCGGCCGCCACCTGTTCCCGTCGCCGGCATTCCGCATGACCGGCGTGGACCTCGACGCCGCGATGATCGCCTCGCTGCGCGAGTCCGGCGAGCTGGACGACGGTATCGTCGCGCGCGCGGGGGAGCTCCCCTACGAGCCGGGCTCCTTCGACGTCGTGCTGTACCGCCTCGTGCTGCACCACGTGGTCTTCCAGCGGCCGCTCGGCCCCGTGTTCGCCGAAGCGGCGCGGCTCCTCCGTCCGGGCGGCGCGCTCGTGGCGGTGGAGCCGGGACTCTGGCACCCGGTGGGCGCGGGTCTCGCGCTGGCCAACCGAGCGGGGCTCGGGCCGGCCGTGCACGGCACGCCCGACGATATCCCGCTCTCGCCCCGCACGCTGACGCGCGCGGCCCGCGCCGCCTGGCTCGAGCCGGAGCTGCACGCGGTCACGTTCGGCTGGCGGCGGCTTCCGGCGGCCGCCCAGCGCGCGCTGCACGGCATCGACGGGGCCGGTTCGCGGCCGCGACTAGCTCCGTTCGGGCACACGCTCATGCTGATCGCCCGTGGCTAGCCGCTACGACGACGAGCTCTGGGAGCTCGTCCCCGAGGATCCTGGGCCGCCGCCCGAGCACCTGCGCGCGTTCGTGCGCTCGCTGGGCCGGGCGGAGCGCGCGCTCGATATCGGCTGCGGCGACGGGCGGCTCACCGCGGAGCTCGACGCCGCCGAGCTCACCGGGGCGGACGTGTCGAGGGTGGCGCTCGAGCGGGCCCGCCGGCGGCTGCCGGGCGCGCGGATCGCCGAGCTCGAGCCCGACACCCCGCTGCCGTTCGAGGACGGCGCCTTCGACCTCGTCCTCTGCGCCGAGACGATTGAGCACGTGCGCGACGTGCAGCTGCTGCTGTCGGAGACGCGGCGCGTGCTGCGTCCGGCTGGGACGCTCGCGCTCACCACCCCGTCTGCGCGCATGCTGGTCCGCCCGCCCGACCCGCTGTCGCCGCACCTGCGCATGTTCACCCGCCGGTCGCTCCGAGGGCTGCTCGACGGGCTGGGCTTCGCCGTGCGCTCGCTCGAGCGCCGTGCCGGGACGCTCCTGGCGCGAGCTACTTCTTGACGTCCGGCTGCGCCGTGCCGGTCTTCTCGCGCAGGCGGGCGCGGGCATTCAGGAACAGCGCGCGCGCCGCGTTCGACTGCGGATCGATATAGAGGAGCCCCTTGAGCGTCTCGAGCGCCTGCTCGGGCTCGTCGAGCGTGCCGAGCTGGAAGGCGGCGAGCCGGTACCAGGTCTGCGGGTCGCCAGGGAAGCTCACGACCGCCCGCTCGAGGCTCGCCTGCGCATTGCGTTCGTGTCCTGCCTTCGTGTCGATCGCGGCGCGCACCAGGAAGGGGTCGGGCGTGAGCGGGTTGAGGTTCTCGGCGTCCTTGGTGCGCTCGAGCGCACGGTCGTATTTGTGCTCGTCGGCCAGCGCCAGCGCGTCGTTCGTGGCCCGGTCGGACGCCTCCGGCTGCCAGATCGCCCAGGCGAGCAGGCCGGCGGTGAGGAGCGTGAGCACGGCTCCCGCGACGCGCTTGCGGTTCGGCCGCCACCGGATCGGCTCGGCGCTCGGCGACACGCCGGCCCAGTTAGGGTCGCGCCCGGCGACGTAGCCGCCGGCCACCAGCGCCATCGCGGCCGGCGCCGGGACAAACCACGTCCAATCGAGCAGCGACTGCACGGCAAAGGCGAGCGGCACGATCGTGACCGTGAGCAGGGCGATACGCGGCTCGTCCCAGTCGCGGCGCGGCAGCGGGTCGTCGGTACGGACGCCGCGCATCAATCGGCGCGGGAGCAGGTTGTTGGCGCTGAGCGCGGCCATCGCCCAGGCGAACCCGAGCAGCGTCGTGACGACGAGCCCGACGATCCCCAGGTCGGCCGCTGTCTGCGGGATCCACCCGTGCGCGTGGCGGGTGACGGACGCGTCCGTGCGGTGGCGCAGGCGCCCGACCGCGAAGGCGCCGGCGCCCACGCCCGCGAACGGGCGGTCGCCGAAGACGCGGAACGCCTCGCGCCAGTACTTGCCGCGCGACGACGACGCCTCGAACACGCGGCCGCCACCTTCCTTCGGGGCGACCTGCGTCTCGCTGGTGAGCTCGTGGATGCGGTCGCCGATGCCGCGGTCGCTGAACGCGACCGAGGTGAAGGCGGCGAGCGGAACGAGGCACGCCGCCGCGATCATCACGGCGCCCATACGACGCCGCATGCGGGCCGAGGGCACGCGCCGTGCCGCGGTGGCCTCGACCGCGGCGCCGACGAGCAGCAGCAGCGCCAGCATGAGCAGCACGAGCACGCCGAAGTCGCCGGCGACCGCCTCCTTCGCCGAGAGCGGCTGGAGCGTCCTCGAGAACGGATCCTTCGACAGCGCCCAGGCGGCGACGGCCGAGGCCGCCCCGGCCGGGAACAGCAGCACCGGGAGGCTCCGGAGTCGCAGCGGCACGAGCGCGAACCAGACGGCGGCAGCGACCACGGCGGCGGCCGCGGCCCCGCGCGACTGAGTCAGCAGGATCGCGAGGATGGAGGCGCCCATCGCGGGGTAGGCGACGACGCGCGCGGTCGAGCTGCCCGTCCTGCGCGAGCCGAGCCAGAGGCAGATCGGCACCGCCATGGCCGCCACGGAGCCGAGCGCGTTCCAGTAGTCGAACGGCTGGCCCAGCCGGTTGGAGATCTCGTTGGCCGCCAGGGCACCCGGCCAGATCCGCGAGGCGAGCGCGTAGGCAACCGGGATCACCGCGCCGATCAGGAAGCCGAGAAGGAGCGCGGGCGCCGCCCTCGGGGCCAGGCGCCCCGCCACCACCGCCGTCCCGAAGACGGCGAGGTAGGCGAACGTCCGTCCCGCCTCGATGTAGGTCAGCTCGGGCGCGATCGACCAGAGCACGGACAGCGCGGTCAAGAAGGCGAGCAAGGTGAAGAGCAGGAGCGTCGTCGCGCCGTGATTCCCTCTCGTCCGCCCCCAGAGGATCGCGGCAGCGGCGGCCAGCCCGCTCGCGAGCACCAGCGCCACTGCGGTGACGGTGGTGCGCGTGAGCTCGGTGCCGCCCTGGGCTCCGAACGCGACGGCCGTGAGGCCACCGCCGACGATCAGTGGAACTGCGAGTGACCTAGTGGCTGCGGCGCTTGAGGAACGGAACACGCGGCGTCGGAATCTTTGACAGAAGCGGCACCGACGCGAGTGCTGGCACCCGGTCGCGAACGGCGCCGAGCGCACTCGCCAGCGCGAACAGGCTGAGCAGGATCAGCGCCAGGAGGAGCGGCAGCGGAACCTCGTTGGCGGCCCCTCCGACGTTGAAGAAGCCGCTGCTGTCCGGCTCGAGCTTCGTGCCCCCCACGTTCACGGACGGCTTCTCGTCCTTGCCGGTGGCGATCGACGCGAGGTCGTTCTGGTCCTGAGCCTGCGCGGCCGCCTCGCCCGCCGGATCCGTGGCGCCGACGCCGGGGCTGCCCGCCCCGAGGCCGCGGTCGGAGCCGCCCTTGATCGCGGATGCGATCACATCGCGGCAGTCGGAGTACTCGTCGAGGTCGGACGGGAGGTTGTTCCGCGCCTTGCGCAGCTCCGAGTTCGAGTAGTCGTGGTCGAGCTTGCCGTCCCGGGCACAGTCGCGGATCACCTGATCGGCGCTCGCGAAGGCGTTCGCGGGCAGCGCCAGCAGCGCCAGCGCCCCGATCGTGAGCAGGTGTCCAGTTAGTCGCTTCAAGTGCTCGGGTTCCCCTCCCGAATCGAAGGGATTGTGCCTGGTTCGGGGACGCCTAAACGTTTGTGACCCGGGCCATCAGGCAAAGTTGCGGCGTGCCGCCGCGCGTCGCCATCCTGCCGCCGGTCCCCGTCCCCTACCGCGAGCCCCTCTTCCGGGCGCTCGCCGATCGTGGGCGCGTGATTCCGCATGTTGTGTACCTCGCCGGGACCCAGCCGGCCTGGGATCAGCCCGCTGCCTGGTTCTCAGAGGCAAAGGGCTACGGTAGCGAGATTCTGTCCGGTTGGCAGCGGGGCCGGGCGGGGCGCTCTCCGATCACGTTCCCGCGGGGATTGGGTGAGGCGCTGTCCCGCGCTCGTGCCGATTGCGTCGTGAGCTGGGAATACGGGCCGGCGACGCTGCGCGCGCTCGCCTGGGGACGACGCCGGGCGGTGCCCGTCGTCCTCTTCACCGAGCTCACGCGCTGGAGCGACGCTGGCCTGTCGGCGCTGCAGCTGCGCGTCCACCGGCTCGTGGCGCCGCGCGCGGCGGGCTTCATCGCGGCTTCGTCGCAGGGCGCCGAGCGGCTGCGTGGGCTCGGGGTATCGCCGCGGTCGATCGCGGTGGCGCTTCAGAGCGCGGAGGTGGACTCGTTGCGGGGGCGAGCCGAGCTGTCCGATGGCCCGCTGCGTATCCTGGCCGTGGGGCGCCTGGTGCCGGACAAGAACCTGGGTGCGCTGGTTGCGGCCTTCGCACAGGCGGGCTTCGAGGACGGCGAGGCCGAGCTCGAGATCCGGGGCACGGGCCCGCTCGAGGCAGACCTGCGCGCCCTGGCGGACCGGCTGGGCGTGCCGGCGCGCTTCCCGGGGTCGGTGCCGCCTGCCGAGCTCGGGGCGGTGTACGCGGACGCGGGGGCGCTGGCGCTCGTGAGCACCTACGAGCCGTTCGGCGTGACGCTGCGCGAGGCCGCCGCCGCCGGCCTGCCGCTGATCGCGTCGAGGCGAGCGGGGGCCGTCGGGGACGTGGCGGTCGAGGACGAGAACGCGCTCGTGATCGACCCGGACGACCGCGGTCAGATCGCCTCAGCGCTGCGCCGGCTGGTGCGGGAGCCGGAGCTGCGCGAGCGGCTGGCCGCCGGGAGTCGCGCGGTGACGGAGCGGCATCCGCCGGAGGCCGATGTGGAGGCGTGGGAGCGGGCGGTGCTGCGGGTGGTGGGCGCGTAGGTTGGCGAACGACAGCATTGAGGGTGAGTCCTCGGTGGGTGTGTCGATTTGTGACCCCAATCGGTGCATAAGTCGACCCACCCCCTCGGCTCGGGGGATAAGTCGACCCACCCCTCCGGCGGCGGCCTAATCAAGCAACGCCGGCAGGAGTTCGCGCGCAACGGTCTCCTGCACGGCTTGTGAGCGGTACGGCCGCATGAGCTCCGCGGCGCGCTCCCGGTAAGCGCCGGAGCGGTCGTCCGGTAGGTCGAACGCCGCCGCGATTGCGCGGCCGAGACTCGCGGGGTCGATGCCTGCGGCGATGAGTGACGGCTCCAGCTGCCGAGCCACCCTCAGTGCCTCGTAGGGACCGCCGGCCGGCACGGTCGCGAGCAGTGCACCGTCCGCGAGCGCCTCGAGGGGCGCCTGGCCCCAGTCCTCCCAGCGCGCGCCGTGGACAAACACGCGGGCGCTGCGGATGCGCTCGCGGAACTCGGCGACCGGGACGGTGCCGCGGAGCTCGAGCGAAGCCGGCTCCGGAACTCGGGTGCGGCGGAGGTGCGTACGCGCCCAGTCAGAGTCCAGGCCGTAGACCTCGAGCCGCGCCCCGTCGACAGCGGCCGCGGACCAAGCGGCCACGACCACGTCGAGGCCCTTCGCCTTCGGATCTGGGACGTAGGCCACCGCCACCGGCTCGCGGTCATCCATGCGCTCGCCTGGCGGCCTCGACGGGTCCACCGGGGGCGAGACGACCACGGGCCGCGCGGCCCCATCGGGAAGCGCCTGGGCGCCGGCAACGCTGAACGGCACGGTGACGAGCGCCCGCCGCATGGCGCGACGCTCCAGCCGGTGAAGGAGCCGGTTCCGCGCGCCGGGCCGGTTCAACCGAGCGGGAGCGTCGAACCGGATCGCGTACGGAACCGGTAGGCGCGGCAGCAGCATCGCCGCCGTCGTCGAAGACACGATCAGCGCCCGCGGCTCGTGCCGCTCGACCGCGGTCCGCGCGGCGCGACGCGCGGCGTACATCTCCACGAGGTCGTTGACGGGATAACCGCGTCGCAGCCGGTCGCTCGCGCCGATCCCAACCGAAACCGCCGCGGTCGCGGCGCCCGCTCGCTCGAGCTGCGCGAGCAGCAGCTCATCCGCGACCCGCCACCCCAGGGTGGTGCCGAGCGAGAGCAGCAGAACGTCAGGCCGAGGCACTTCCAAATCCCGCCCGCAAAGGACATGCCCGCGGCCTGCAGCCCGGGGCACGCGCCCGCGCCCCCGTCCTCACTGCCGCAGTCCGCCCGCGGCCGCCGATCCTCGCGACGATCCTGGATTGGTGCCCGTATAGGGACCCCAGGCAGGATTGTCGATCGGAGGCGCGCACCGAACCCCTCCCGCTCAGTGCCGCAGTGCGCCCAGTCACGCCCTCACGCCTTCCCACGTTCCACCGCCCCCCGAAAGGCGCGCTCGTAGCCGTCCACCATCGCCTCGCCGGTGAAGCGCTCGCGCTGGCGGCGCTGGCCGGCGGCGCCCATCGCGCGAGCGCGCCGCTCGTCGCCCGCGAGTGCGAGCAGCGCGCGGGTGATCGCCGCGCCGTCACCGGGCCGTACCAGGTGGCCGGTCACTCCGTCGACGATCAGTTCGCGAGTTCCTCCGACGTCGGTTGCCACCACCGCGCGCGCCAGGGCCATCGCCTCGATCAGGCTCATGGGAAGCGCCTCGGCCTCGCTCGGCAGGCATACCGCCCCGGCGGCTGCGACCAGGCTCAGCACGTCGCGGCGCGCCCCGAGGAGCGAGACGCCTTTGTCGCTCGCGAGCCGCTCGAGCCGGTCGCGCTCGCGTCCCTCGCCGGCCACGTAACCGCGCACCGCCGGGTTCTCGCGGCGCGCCGCCGCTACCGCCTCGATGAACAGGTCCACCCGCTTCTCCGGTCGCAGGCCTGCCACGCAGAGCACGGCGAAGCCGTCACCGTCGAGCTCGGACGAAGGCTCGATCCCCTCGGCGTCGCGAGCGAAGACCCCGTTCGGGACGACCTCGATGCGCCGGCGCGGATAGCCGAGCGCTCCCAGCGGCGCCACCTGGCGCTCGGTCACTGCGACGACGTCGTCCACCGCTCTCGCCACGAGCCGCGTCAGCACACGCTGGTGCGGGCGCGGAGGGACGAGGCGACCGCTAGGGGTGAGCGGGGTGTGCTCGTTGTAGACGTGCACCGCTCGCACGCGCCGCGCGATCGCCTCCCCGACGAGCTGTCCGTTCACTCCCCGGCTGATCACCGCGGCGGGCCGGAAGTCGCTCCCCACGCCAAGGGCCCGGCGAAGCCCGCGCGGGTCCACGCGGCGTCGCAGCTCGAGGCACTCGGCGGCCAGCCCGTGGGCGACGACGTCGTCGAAGAACGGTCCGCGGCCGTCGAGGGTAAGGAGCCGGACGGTGGCGCCCCGGCCGGCGAGCTCGCGCATCAAGGTCGCCCAGTGCCGCTCCGCGCCCCCTGTGTCCATATCGGGGCAGACGAACAGAAGCCGCACGTCAGCCCCGGGCCGCTCGAGGGAGAGCGATGACTTCGCGGGGGTGTGCGCTCGGCAGGCGCACGTCACCTCCGGGCCCGGCGGTGCACCGCGAGCACCTCGCTGGCGCGCACGCTTGGGAGGTACGGGCGGTCGGCCAGGAAGCGGGCTGCCTCCGCCTGCGCGTCCTCGCGCGAGTACGCCGCGCCGACCAGGTTGGACTCGTGGCGAACCGGCAGGGCGTCCACGATCCCGAGCCGCCAGCCGTGCTGGCCCGCGAGGGCGGCCCAGTGGAGATCCAGCCCCCAGCCGTACCGGAGCTCGGGAAAGGGAAGGAGCTCGGCCGCGGCTCGCCGGCTGAACGCCGTGACGGGCCCGATCTCAACGAAGCGGGTCTCGCGCACGAGCGAGGCGGGGCGCCGCCGCGTGACTTTCCAGGCCGAGTGGCTCCGCAGCGTCTGAGCCGGCTGCCCCAAATCAAGGCCAAACGCCTCACAGACAGCAACAAATCGGTCAAGGAATGCCCGCGGAAGGCGCACATCGTCGTCAACGACGAGCAGCCAGTTCGGGCCGGCTCCGGTCGATGGGCTGGGGGCGGGCCTGGGGGACGCGCCGGCGGCGGAGCTCGGCGAGGCGGCCGCCAGCAGCCGGTTCAGGTTCTCGAACTTGCCGCCGCTGAGCCTCTCGGCGACCGTGTGCTCGCGCAGCGACTCCTCCGCGGAGCCGGTCGAGCCGAGCGCGATGCGCACCTTGTGCGTCTCGGAGTGAAGGGCGGGCAGCGCGGCGGGCATTGAGGAGCCGGGCCGGTACACGCCAAGGACGAGCACGTCACGCTCTGGTGTGGCTCGTGACAGTCGGGTCGTGCGGCCCCGGGTGCCGGTAAGGGTGTCAATTGCGGTGAAGGCGAGCTCCCCCGCGGCGCGCTTGGCTCGGCGCCGGCGATCGGTCACGTCGCCCGCGTCGCCGGAAAGGAACGTGGCGGGATCGGGCGTCGCGGGATCGGGCGTCGCGGGATCGGGCGTCGCGGGATCGCGCGTCGCGGGATCGGGGGTCGCGGGATCGGGGGTCGCCGGACCGGGCGTCGCGGGATCTGGTGTCGCCGAGTTAGGGCTCATCGCGGGCGCAGTGCCTCCACGAGGCGGCCGGCAGCGTGGGCTCCCATGATCAAGCCCTGGGGACATGCCCGGCGGGCTGTGTGCCATCCGCAGCCGGCCAGCACGCGCAGCTCGCGGCGCAGGGTCGGTGCATCGCCGCGGCGGCGGTCGCTCGATCTCGCTCCGCGGCCACGGTGGTAGGCGGCTCGGGCCAGGGGGCCGAGGCGGGAGTCGGCCGGTGTTCGGCGGTGGTCGAGGCCGGCGTCGGCGAGATAGACGATCCGGCCGCCCTCGGCGCGCAGTCGCAGGAGCCAGTCCTCCTCGTCACCGTGGGCGCGGTC
>JBKPSR010000098.1:0-5635 GCA_046735115.1 Actinomycetota bacterium | reverse complement strand
CGCAGAAGTCCTGCTGCAGGTGATGGAGCGAAACGCCTCCGACCTCCATCTGACAGCAGGCTCACCGCCCATGATCCGGCACCACGGCCGGCTGCACGCGTTGGACTACCCGCATCTGACGCCGCAGCTCACCCGTGAGGTCATCTACTCGATTCTCACGAACGAGCAGCGCCAGCGCCTGGAGACGGACTGGCAGATCGACCTCGCCTACTCGATCCCGGGGAAGGCCCGCTTCCGCGTGAACGCGTACATGCAGCGCGCCGCGCTCTCGGCCGCCTTCCGCCTGATCCCGCACGAGATGCCGAAGCTCGCCTCGCTCGGCCTTCCGCCGGTGCTCGAGGACTTCACGAAGAAGCCGCGCGGCTTCGTACTGGTCACGGGCCCGACGGGCTCCGGCAAGTCCACCACGCTCGCCGCGATGCTCGACCTGATCAACGACACCAGGCACGAGCACATCCTCACGATCGAGGACCCGATCGAGTTCCTGCACAAGCACAAGAAGTGCATCGTGAACCAGCGCGAGCTGGGCGCGGACGCGCAGAGCTTCGAGCTCGGCCTGAAGGCCGCGCTGCGTCAGGACCCCGATGTGATCCTCGTCGGCGAGATGAGAGACCTCGAGACGATCTCGACCGCGCTGACCGCGGCCGAGACCGGCCACCTGGTGTTCGCCACGCTCCACACGCAGGACACGGCCCAGACCGTGGACCGCATCGTGGACGTATTCCCGCCGACGCAGCAGCAGCAGGTGCGCGTTCAGCTGTCGGTTGCGCTGCAGGGCATCGTGACCCAGCAGCTCCTGCCGACGGCCGACGGCAACGGCCGCACCGTGGGCGCCGAGATCCTCGTGCCGACCCCCGCGGTCCGCAACCTGATCCGCGAAGGCAAGACGCACCAGATCTACTCGGCGCTCCAGACGGGCGGCTCGCACGGCATGCAGACCATGGACGCCTCGCTGGTGGAGCTGGTACGCCAGCACAAGATCACCCGCGAGCTCGCCGAGGCGCGCTCGTCCGCCCCGGAGGAGCTCCGTCGCCTCATGGGCACAGTGAGGGCGGCGTAGGCGATGGCCACCTACGCATTCAAGGCGCTAGATCTCTCCGGGGCCTCGACGAAGGGGGAGATGGAGGCCGGCGACAAGCAGGCGGTCGCGGCGCAGCTGCGCTCGAAGGGCCTGATCGTCGTCGACATCGAGGAGCAGGTCCCGGCGAACGCGGGCGACATCCTGGCCCGCTTCCGTCGCGTCAAGGCCGACGATCTCGTCATCGCCACCCGCCAGCTCTCGACGATGGTGAACTCGGGCATGTCACTGCTCCGGGCGCTGTACATCATCGAAGAGCAGACCGAGAACGACAAGCTGCGCGACATCTGGATCGAGGTGCGCAAGGACGTTGAGGCCGGCCTCGCCCTGTCCGATTCCCTGCGCAAGCACCCGGACGTCTTCAACGACCTCTACGTCGCCATGGTGGAGGCCGGGGAGACCGGAGGAATCCTCGACAGCACGCTGATCCGCGTCGCGGAGCAGCTCGAGAAGGACGCCGCTCTCCGGCGGCAGATCAAGGCCGCGATGATCTACCCGATGATGATCGGCGGGTTCGCGTTCATCGTGCTGTTCGCGCTCGTCACCTTCCTCGTGCCGGTGTTCGAGACGATCTTCAAGGACTTCGGCGGCGAGCTGCCGGCCATCACGAAGTTCACCGTGTGGCTGTCCCACATGATGACCCAGCGCTGGTACGTGATTTTCGGATCCATGTTCGGCGTGGTCTGGCTGTTCCGCACCTGGAAGAAGACCGAGCGTGGCCGCATGCAGTGGGACACGCTCAAGCTCAAGTTCCCGATGAAGATCGGCGACATCGTCCAGAAGGTCGCGCTGGCGCGCTTCTCGCGGACGTTCTCCGGTCTGATCGCCGCGGGCGTGCCGATGCTCGAGGCAATCGACATCACGGGCAAGACCTCGGGCAACAAGGTCATCGAGAAGGCCATGAACGAGGTGCGCGAGTCCGTCAAGAAGGGCGGTTCGCTCACCGCGCCGATGATGGAGGTCCCGGAGGCCTTTCCCATCATGGTCACCCAGATGATCGGCGTGGGCGAGGAGACGGGCGCCCTCGAGACGATGATGACCAAGGTCGCCGACTTCTACGAGGAGCAGGTGGCCGCGGCCGTCAAGGCGCTCACCTCGATCCTCGAGCCGATCATGATCGTGGTCGTCGGCGCCATCGTCGGGTTCATCGTGATCGCGATGTACCTGCCGATGTTCAAGGTGTACGACTCGATCAAGTAGGCCGCCTCGCTCCGTCGGAGCAGCTCGCGCGGATGCGAGAAGATGCTTCCACGGTCGGAGTCCGCTACATCGTCAACGACGTCGGCACCCCGGTCGAGCTGTTCGAGCCGACACGCCCTGAGGCGTCGCTCTCCGGATCACCCGGGGGCGGCTGACGGGCGCGGCGCGGCGCGCTCCAGGCGGTCTGTCAGCGCGCGCAGATGCTCGATCAGCTCGGGCGGCTCGTGCACCTCGAAGTCGACTGGGAGCATCGCGACGCGCAGCGTCAGCCACCACAGGTCGTCGTCGCCCGTGCGGTACTCGCAGGTGTGCGCGTCGATCGGCTCGATCGTGCCCCAGTGCCCTGGGATCCGGCCCGCTACCCGATCCGCCGATGCACGCAGCGTCACGCGCGCCTCGAAGCGGTTCGGCGCTCCGACGATGCTCTGGTTGACGAAGGCGGCGGCGTCCTTGGCGGGGAGCTCGCGAGCGCTGAAGCGCACGCCGGTCGAGGCCGGCCTCGCCAAGCGGTCCACGCGAAAGGACCGCCAGTCCTCGCGCCCGCGGTCCCACGCCACGAGATACCAGCGCCGGCCGAAGTTCACGAGCGCGTGGGGCTCCACCTCGCGGCGGGTGTCGGCGCCGTCGCGGCTCCGGTAAGCGAAGCGGAGGCGCTCGGAGTCGCGGCACGCCGCGGCGATCGCCGTGAGGTGCTGCGGGTCCACCGTCGGGCCGTCCGCGGCAGGGGCGATCATCGCCGAGCCGAGCGCCTGGACCCGGCGGCGAAGCGGCGTCGGCAGGACCTGCTCGAGCTTGACGAGCGCCCTGACGGAGGTCTCCTCGATGCCGGCCACCGATGCGCGCGCCGCGGTGCGCAGCCCGACCGCTATCGCGATCGCCTCTTCGTCGTCGAGCAGGAGCGGCGGTATGGCGGTTCCGGCGCGAAGCCGGTAGCCGCCCGCAGGGCCAGTGAGCGAGTCGACGGGGTAGCCGAGCTCGCGCAGCCGCTCGACATCCCGCCGGATCGTCCTGCCGGACACCTCGAGCCGCTCGGCGAGCTCCGCGCCCGGCCAGTCGCGACGCGCCTGGAGCAGGGAGAGAAGCTGAAGCAGCCGCCCGGAGGTCTCCGTCATGACTTTTACATCCTCTCGGAGATTGAGGACAGATCCTGACCTAAACAACCCGTAGGGTGCACCGCGACCGAATCGACGAAAGGAGCAGCGGTGCCCGAGCGAGACGGATACATCCCAGGCGTCCCGTGCTGGGTCGACACGAGCCAGCCCGATCCTGACGCGGCCGCGGAGTTCTACGGGGGCCTCTTCGGCTGGGAGCTCGAGGATGTGATGCCGGCTGAGGCGGGCGGCCAGTACTTCATGGCGCGCATCCGCGGCCGCGACGCTGCGGCCGTCGGCTCGATTCCCGAGGGCGCGCCGCAGATGGCGACCTGGAACACATACATCCAGGTCGACAGCGCCGACGAGACCGCCAAGAAGGTCCTGGACGCGGGCGGCAAGGCGCTGATGGACCCGTTCGACGTCATGGACGCGGGCCGCATGGCGGTGTTCGCCGATCCCGAGGGCGCCGTCTTCTTCGTGTGGCAGCCGAAGCAGAACAAGGGCGCCCAGGTGGTCAACGAGCACGGCAGCGTCAACTTCAACGGCCTCAACACGCGCGACGTCGAGGCCGCGAAGTCCTTCTACGGCTCCGTGTTCGGCTGGCAGACGCTGTCGCTGGGCGGCGGCGTCGAGATGTGGACGCTGCCCGGCTACGGCGACCACCTGGAGGAGACCACCCCCGGCCTCCGCAAGATGGTGCAGGAGTCCGGCGGCCCCGCGGGCTTCGAGGACGTCGTGGCCAACATCAACCCGATTTCCGATGACCAGCCGGATACCCCGCCGCACTGGAGCGTCACGTTCGCGGTCGACGATGCCGACGCGATTGCCGCGAAGGCCTCCGACCTGGGCGGCAAGGTGCTCGTTCCGCCCTTCGACGCTCCGTGGGTGCGGATGACCGTCCTCTCCGACCCCCAGGGCGCGACCTTCATCGCAAGCAAGTACGTCCCCGAGAACCGCGACCTCGCCGGCCAGACCGGCACCACGGCGAGCGCGGCCTGACAAGACCCTCGGCCAACGCCGAGCCCCTCCCCTCCAACCGGCGAGGCGGGCGCCACCCCGGCCGCCCGCCTCGCCACCTCCCTTGAGGAACGGGCCGCCTTCACCGACCCCGCGGAGCCGCTCAGGGCAGCAGGTGCGTGATCTCTACGTCGTGTTCTGCGGCCAGTCGGGCCGCTATCAGGGAGCGATGGCAGGCCTCCGGGTCGCGTTCCACGCAGAGGAGGGCCGCCGTGCCCGCGGCGGGCAGGGACGCGACGAGCGGCCCCAGGTCCACACGGTCCAGGATCTCCCGGGTGTAGCGCTCGCGGTAGACGGGGGCCAGCGCGGTTCGAGAGCGCTTCCCCACGCGCAGGCGATCGTCCTCCGCGTACTGAAGCCGACGCAGCTCGGTAGTGGGTGCCAGCTCGGGCTGGTGGCGGTAGGCGATGCCGGCCTCGGCGAGGGCTGCCTGTAGCCGCTTGGAGTTGGCCCACGCGTACTCCGGGCCGCGCACGCCGCGGCGCTGGCGCACGTCGAGCAGCAGCCGCACGCCGGCGTCGCGGAGCGTTTCGAGGAACCGCTCCGCGGTGAAGCCGTAGACGCCGATCGTGGTCACCCTGCCGCCGATGTGATCACCAGCTTTCCGGCGTGCTCGTTCGGGGCGCCCGAGGCGGGCATGAAGACCAGCTCGTAGGAGCCTTCGCTGGTCGCCAGGACGTCGAAGCTGGCGGGGGTGTCCGGGTCGGCCGGCTCCGTGAGCCCGAGACCGGGGATCGACACCTCGCCCGGCTCCGCCACGGACACCTGGACGGTGGCCGCGCGGCCGGCGGGGAGCCGCTTCGACTCGTTCTCGGGCCCGTCGAATGAGAGCGACGTTGCGGGCTCGGCTGCCGGACCGGGCTCGGCGACCGCCGGGCCCGGCTCGGTGGGCTCCCTCGCCGTCGTGCTGTCTCTCCCCTGCTCGATCGGGCCCGACAGCGACGCCACCAGCGCCGCCATGCCGAGGACGATCGCGAACAGCAGGAGTGCCCGTCTCAGATGCACTGCTTCGATGGTATTTGCGTGGACATTTGGCCCAGTAGACAGGAAGGCGGCAGCAGGTTCGGACTCGGCAAGCCGATTTAGACCGAGAAGCCAGAGCCTCGGCGGCTATCCGCGGCAACTGGCAGAAGACCAAACCAGAGTCACCTCAAAGGAGGAGACAAATGCTGCGGATGCTCCGCGAGCGTATGCACAACGAGGAGAAGGGCTTCACGCTCATCGAGCTCCTCGTCGTGATTCTCAT
>JBKPSR010000097.1:0-22340 GCA_046735115.1 Actinomycetota bacterium | reverse complement strand
CACGTGCGAACGGGGAGCGGGCGAGAACTCGCCCGCCAGGGCGTCGGCCGACAGCCGTGCACCCCAGCTCGCCGGGCGCGCCGAGCGCGTGTGGGTGGCCGTGGTGGCCACCCGGTAGTCGGTGAACCAGGTGTCGCGCAGGCCGAGCGCGGCGCGCACCTGCGGCCCCGTCACCCTGCGCGAGCCGCGCGTGCCGACGACCTTGGCGCGCACCACCCGCGGCGACACGCCCCGCTGTAGCACCTTCACCCGCTTGAACGATCCCGGCGCCCGCAGCGCGCGGTCGAGCGCCGCCTCCGAGAAGCGGGCGGTCCAGCGGTGCCAGGGCGACACGGTGTCGTATGGGTCGGGCACACCCACGAGCCAGGGCTTCGACAGCGAGCCCACGAAGGAGAACTCGACGTTCTCGGTGTATCCGCCCGAGGTGGAGAAGTAGTAGGTCACCGCGGGCACCCCCGCGTAGGTCAGGATGCGGCCCGAGGTGCCCTTCACCGCCGCGTCGCTGCGGACGCTCTCGCCGATCACGCCGCGATACACCTGCGAGCGCGTGTCCGGATACTGGTCGAACGCCCCACTCGTCTTGCGTGTGGCGAGCGCGTAGGTCCGCGCCGCCACGGCCTGCACCTTCAGCGCCTCGAGTGGCCAGCTGCTCGGCATCTCGCCCGCGACTACGCCGCGGATGTAGCTGTCCATGTCGAGCTCGTTGATCGAGGTGACGCCGCCGCCGTCGAGGCTCACCTCGATCGACCCTCTGTACAGGCCGTTCGAGACCGAGTTGAGGGCCGGGCCGAGCAGGCGCATGGGGTCGGCGCTCCTGAACCTGATCGCGGAGGCGTCGAAGTTCGCCACACGCTTGCCGCGCGAGTTCGTGACCACGATGCCGGCGCCGCCGCGCTTCGCGATGTAGGTCGTGCCCGGCTCGGCCCGGCGCCCGCCCACCGACGTGGCGCCGCGGACGCGGATGTAGGGATCGACCGGCTGGAGCAGCACCCGCACCGGCCGGCTCGGCGCGGTCGAGAGCTGAGTCCCCCTGTAGTAGTGGGCCAGGATGCCCGGATACTTGGCGCCCTCGAGCGCGTAGCCGTACGTGCCGTACTGGCTCATCCCGATTCCGTGGCCGAAGCCGGCGCCGCGGAAGACGTGGCGCACGGCGGCGTCCGCCGTGGCGGGCACGGCGGCGAGCAGGGCTAGGACTGTCAGCGGGAGGGCGCGGCGCATGGGTTCCTGAACTCGGCTACGGGCTCAAGGTAGCGGTCGGGCCCGCGCCCAAACGGTTCAGCCGACCGCGTACAGGCGCCACTCTCCCGGCACTCCGCGGAGCTCGCGCTCGCCGCGTTCCTCGAATTCGATGCCCGAGCCGACCACCAGGTCCTTCACCGTCCCGGACACGAGCACCTCGTTCGGCCCGGCGTGGCCCAGCACGCGAGGCGATGTGCGCGGCCAGCCCGCCGAGTCGCCGTCATCACTCGAGCTCGCCGGTGTGGAGCCCGGCGCGGATCTGCAGCCCCAGCGTACCCATCGCTTCGGCGACCCACGCGGCGCACCGGATCGCGCGGGCGGGCCCGTCGAGGGTCGCGAGGACGCCGTCGCCGGTCCGCTTCACCTCGCGCCCGTGGTGCCCCTCGAGCGCCTGGCGAAAGAGGGCGTCGCGGCGCTCCAGAAGAAAGCGCCAGCTTCCATCTGCTCCTCGAGCGTCGGAGCGCCGAGCAAGCGGGTCGGACAGGCCATACCCGCGCCGGTCGAAGGTGATGAGCCGTCCGGAGCCCGTCAGCCGCTCCGCGTACTGCTCGAGCGAAGGCTCGGCCCACAGGCACTCCACGTGCGAGATCCAGGGCGGCACCCACACATGTCGACCGGCCCGTCGCCCTGGATGGCGTACGCGATGTGGAGGTCACCGCTCTTGGCGTAGCGCGCCACGGGTGCCACGACGGTGACGTTACAGTCACGAGCCCGTGTCCAATCGCAAAGCCAGCGACGTGTTCGTCGAGTGCCTCGAGGCCGAGGGCGTCAAGCACGTGTTCGGGATCCCGGGTGAGGAGACGCTCGACCTGAACGACTCGCTGTCGCGCTCCTCGATCGAGTTCGTGCCCGTCAGGCACGAGCAGGGCGGGGCCTACATGGCGGACGTCTGGGGGCGGCTCACCGGCCGCGCGGGCGTGTGCCTCGGCACGCTCGGCCCGGGCGCGTTGAACCTGGTGACCGCCGTAGCGGACGCGTTTCTCGACCGCGCCCCGCTCGTGGCGCTCACCGGCCAGGGCGACCTGGAGCGGATGCACAAGGAGTCGCACCAGTACGTCGACGTCCCGCGCGTGATGCGCCCGATCACCAAGTGGAACGCGCGCGTGGCGGACCCGGCGATCATCCCGGAGGTCGTGCGCAAAGCGTTCAAGGTGGCCGAGACGGAGAAGCCCGGCGCGACGCACATCGAGCTGCCCGAGGACGTGATGGCGAGCGAGGTGGAGGCCGAGCCGCTGCCGCGCCGCCGCTCCGTGCAGCCCGAGCCGGCGGCGCGCGAGCTGCTCAGGGCCGCGGAGGTCGTGCGCGGGGCGGTGCAGCCCGTCGCGCTCGCGGGGAACGGGGTCATCCGAGCCAAGGCGGCTCCCGCGCTGCGCGAGTTCGTGCGGGCCACCGGGATCCCGGTGGCCGAGACGTTCATGGGCAAAGGCCTGCTGCCGCCCGACAATCTCAAGGCGCTGGGTGCCGTCGGCCTCCAGTCCGGTGACTACAGCATGGCCGGGTTCGACGACGCGGACGTGGTGCTCGCGATCGGCTACGACCTGGTCGAGCACTCGCCGGAGCACTGGAACCCGAACCGTGACAAGACGGTCATATGCATCGACTCGGTGCCGGCCGAGACCGACGCCTACTTCATGCCGGAGGTCGAGCTGATCGGCGACATCTACACCATCCTCAGCCGCCTGGGCGAGGAGTGCAGGCACGTGCCGCACCAGGGCGGGTCACAGCGCCTGCGCGACGTCGTGCTCGGCCGCTTCGAGCAGGCGAAGGACGACGACGCATTCCCGGTGCAGCCTCCGCGCGCCCTCTGGGAGATACGCCAGGCGCTCGGGTGGGAGGACATCCTGATTTCGGACGTCGGGCTCCATAAGCTCTGGATCGGGCGGATGTTCCCGGCCTACGAGCCGAACACGGTGCTGATCGCGAACGGCCTGGCGGGCATGGGCTTCGCGGTGCCTGCGGCCGTGGCGGCGAAGCTCGTGCACCCCGAGCGCAGCGTCGTGACGGTGAACGGGGACGGCGGCTTCCTCATGAACTGCCAGGAGCTCGAGACCGCCGTGCGGATTGGAACGCCGTTCGTGAACGTGGTCTGGGAGAACGGCCAGTACGGGTCGATCGTGTGGAAGCAGGACAAGAAGTTCGGCCATCACTTCGGCACGGACTTCACCAACCCGGACTTCGTGAAGCTGGCGGAGGGCTTCGGCATGCCCGCCTGGCGATGCGACTCGGCCGACGACTTCGGTGAGCGCCTGCGCCACGCGCTGACGCTCGATCTGCCCTCGCTGATCGTGCTGCCGATCGACTACTCGATCGACGTCGCTATATCTGAGGAACTGGGAACGGAGACAGTTGCGACATGAGCATCGCCACGGAAGAACAGAGAATCGTCGAGCAGGTTCCGAACAAGCTCTACATCGGGGGTGAGTGGCGCGATGCCAGCGGCGGCGGAACCCTCGAGGTGATCGACCCGGCCACAGAGGAGCCGCTCTGCGGGGTGGCGGACGGGACGTCTGAGGACGCGATGGCGGCGCTCGACGCCGCCGTGGAGACCCAGAAGGAATGGGGGAATTCGGCCCCGAACGACCGGGCCGGGGTTCTGTGGAAGGCGTTCGAGATGCTGGTGGAGCGCGCCGACGACCTCGCCACGCTCATGACGCTCGAGATGGGCAAGCCGGTGGCGGAGTCGAAGGCCGAGATCATCTACGCGGCCGACTTCTTCCGCTGGTTCTCCGGCGAGGCGCTGCGGATCGACGGCAACTACAAGCAGTTCGCCAACGGCACGAGTCGGGTGCTCGTCATGCAGCAGCCGGTCGGCGCGACGCTCATGATCACTCCCTGGAACTTCCCGATGGCGATGGGGACGCGGAAGCTCGGGCCGGCGATCGCGGCCGGCTGCGCGAGCGTGGTGAAGCCGGCTCAGCAGACGCCGCTGTCGATGCTCGCCCTGGCGCAGATCCTCGAGCAGGCCGGGCTGCCGGGCGGCGTCGTGAACATCCTGACGACGTCCTCGTCCGGGAAGACGACGGGCCCGCTGATCGAGGACGGTCGGCTGCGGAAGCTCTCCTTTACCGGCTCGACCGAGGTGGGCCGCTCGCTGATCGAGGCGTCGGCGAAGAACGTGCTGAACGTGTCGATGGAGCTGGGCGGCAACGCGCCGTTCCTGATCTTCGACGACGCGGACCTCGACGCCGCCGTCGAGGGCGCCCTGCTGGCGAAGATGCGGAACATCGGCGAGGCGTGCACGTCGGCGAACCGCTTCCACGTGGCGGAGTCGGTGCGCGACGAGTTCACCAAGCGGCTCGCCGGCAAGATGGGCTCGCTGAAGCTCGGCCGCGGCACCGAGGAGGACGTGAAGGTCGGTCCGCTGATCGACGAGCCCTCACGCGAGAAGGTGATGGAGCTGGTGGAGGACGCCCTGTCGAAGGGCGCCAGCAAGGTGGTCGGCGGCGAGATCCCGGACGGCCGCGGATACTTCGTCGAGCCGACGGTCCTGGGCGACGTGCCCGAGGACGCGCGCGTATTCCACGAGGAGATCTTCGGACCGGTGGCGCCGGTGGGCGGCTTCGAGTCCGAGGAGGACGCGATCGCCCGCGCGAACGACACCGAGTACGGCCTGGTGGCGTACGTCTTCACCCGCGACATCAAGCGGGCGATCCGCGTATGCGAAGGCCTCGAGACCGGGATGGTCGGGCTGAACCAGGGAATGGTCTCGAACGCCGGCGCCCCCTTCGGAGGCGTGAAGCAGAGCGGGATCGGACGCGAGGGCGGCAGGGAAGGCCTCGAGGAGTTCCTCGAGACGAAGTACGTCGCGGTCAATCTCTGAAGGGACTGTCCCATTAGGTTGGCTGGCGGACCTTTAATCGCGCAGGATCCGTTTCAGGCCTTGCGTCCGTCCGGGGGCGTGTCAAGCATGGGGCCGTGCCCTTCAACCGGGTCGTTTCCGGTGGAATCGCACTGGCGCTTGGATGTGTGCTCGTCTTTTCCGCCCCAGCCGCCGCGGGCCCCAAGGTCGCGGCAGTCCAGGTCGCGCTGAAGCGACTAGGGCTCTATAACGCAACCGTCGACGGCGTTCGCGGTCCGCTGACGAAGTCGGCCATCGTGACCTTCCAGCGTCGTCATGGCCTCGCCGTGGACGGCATTGTCGGTCCTCGGACCCGTGCCGCCTTCGGCAAGCGCGGCAGACCGGCCTTTGGCAGTCGGACGATGAAGCGCGGCGACCGCGGCTGGGACGTCGCGGCGATGCAGTACATCCTCGCCCGCCGCGGGTACCCGCCGGGAGCGATCGACGCGGTGTTCGGGCCGATGACGGACACGGCCCTGCGGAACTTCCAGCGCGCGTTCGGGCTCGCAGGCGACGGGCTCGCCGGGCCTATGACGATCCGCGCGCTTCGGCACGGCAGGGCATCGAGAGGCGTGCCGGGTGGCACGACCCCGGTAAGCGGGCCGGTGCGGCTGCTGCGGCCTGTGCCCGGGCCGATCGGCGACCGCTTCGGAGCGCGCCGCGGCCGCCACCGGACGCACACGGGCGTCGATTTCCCCGTCCCGTACGGGACGCGCGTGGGCGCGGCCGGCGTGGGCGTCACCGAGTTCGCGGGCCGGAACACCGGCGGCTACGGCAATCTCGTCGTGGTCCGCCACCGGCTGGGCTACACCACCTGGTACGCGCACCTGTCGACGATCACCACCTGGGTGGGCGAGCGCGTGACCGGGGGCACGCGACTCGGCTACGTGGGTGCAACCGGCCACGCCACCGGCCCGCACCTCCACTTCGAGCTCCGCCGGAATGCGGTGCCGATCGACCCGGTGCCGTACCTGCTGGCGGCGGTGGCGACCCGGGCGGGCAGCACCGCCGGCGGCGGCGTCGCCGCGCGCACCTGCCCGATCCGGAAACCGCTCGTCCGTTACAGGGGAGCACCGATGGACGCCTGTAAGGCGAAGAACCTGACACGAGCTCGCTGAGCCGGCAGACGCGTTAGTCGGGCGACGGCTCCGAGCCGCGCGCCATCGCGTGCAGGTCGAGCGCCTTGTCCAGCGTCGCCTCGTCCACGCCCTTCTCGAGCGCGACCTCGCGGATCGTACGGGCGGACTTCACGGCCTCGGTCACGATCTCGGTGCCGAGGTCGTACCCGATGTAGGGGTTCAGCGCCGTCGCGATCGCCGGCGTCGACTCGGCGTGCCGGCGGAGGTTCTCCTCGTTCGGTGCCAGGCCGTCCACGCACTTCTCGGCGAGCAGCCGGCTCGCCGAGGTCAACAGCGTGATCGAGTCGAACATGTTGCGGGCGATCATCGGCACGCGCACGTTCAGCTCGAAGTTGCCCTGCGTGCCGGCGACCGTGACGGCGGTGTCGTTCCCGATCACCTGGGCGGCCACCTGGAGCACGACCTCCGGGATCACCGGGTTGACCTTCCCGGGCATGATCGACGACCCCTTTTGCAGCTCCGGCAGCTGCAGCTCGGCGAACCCGGTGCGCGGCCCGGACCCCATGAGCACGAGGTCCTGGGCGATCTTCGTCAGCGACACGGCGACACCCTTCAGCGCCCCGTGCAGCTCGACCAGGCCGTCCCGGTTGGCCTGAGCCTCGAAGGGATCGAGCGGCGGCGAGCCGAGCCCCAGTCGCTCGCGGACCTTCGATGCGAACTCGGGGTGGGTGTTCAGCCCGGTGCCCGTGGCCGTGCCCCCCAGTGGGATCTGCGCCGCGCGGCCCAGGGCGTCTCGCACCCGGTCGTGGCCCAGCTGGAGCTGCGCGGCGTAACCCCCGAACTCCTGCCCGAGCGTCACAGGCACGGCGTCCATCATGTGCGTCCGGCCGGCCTTCACCAGATCGGCGAACTCGTCCGCCTTCCGGGACAGCGCCGAGGCGAGGTCCTGCAGCGCGGGGAGCAGCTCGCGCTCCACCGTGTCCACGGCCGCCAGGTGGACGGCCGACGGGAAGACGTCGTTCGAGGACTGGCCCATGTTCACGTGGTCGTTCGGGTGCACGCCCTCGCCGGCGAGGTTGGCGATCACCTCGTTGGCGTTCATGTTCGACGACGTGCCGGAGCCGGTCTGGAAGACGTCGATCGGGAACTGGTAGTCGTGGTGGCCGGCGGCCACCTCGTCGCCGGCCCGCGCGACCCGCTCGGCGATGTCCGCGTCGAGCAGGCCCAGCTCGGCGTTCACGCGCGCGGCCTCGGCCTTGATGCGCCCGAGCCAGCGCACGACGGGCGTTGGCACCCGCTCGCCCGACACCGGAAAGTTCGTTACGGCCTTCGTTGTCTCCGACCCCCAGAGCTCCTGCTGAACCGCCAATCCGTCTCCCCTGTAGCTTGCCCCACAGGGTATCGGCGCGGGTTTCGCACAGAGTTCGGCCCCGAACCAGTGCATTCCTTTTACCGAGGGGGCGGGGCGGGCGCTTCCGTGTTGTGATCGCTCGGCGTGACGGCTCTGATTCGGATCGATCGGTCGTGGGCGCCGATAGGGGACGGACGCCCCAAGCCGATCCGCTTCTGCTCGCGCTGCGGCCACCCGGCGGAGGATCCGCCCGGGCGGCCGGAGCTCAGGAAGCGGGTCTGCGACCGCTGTGGCATGGGCATGGTCCTCAGCTGCCCGCGCGACGCCCTGCCCGGTGAAGCGGCCGCGTTCCTCATCCTCGACTACGAGCTCCGGGTGAGCGCCGTCAGCCAGGCCGGCGAGCGTTTCTTCGGCAAGGAGAAGACCCTGATCGGCGCGAGGCTCCTCGACCTGCTCACGAGCCCGCTCGGGGACGATCAGCTCGCCCGCAAGGCGGGCGTCGCGGCGCAGCGTCCCTGTGACGCCACGGTCATGCCGGTCCGCCTCCTGCGGCCCAGCGGGGCCGCCGGGTCGGTCGGCACGATGGCCGCCCGGATCGCCACATGCGGACCGCCGCGGGCGGCTCTCCTCACGGTCGAGCCGAGCGAGTTCGGCCGCCGCTGAGGCGGTAGCGCAACCGCCACGGACGCCCTCGTGCGTGTGCAAGAACGACTGCACGAGTTGCGCAACATCTGCCCAGGAGGCAGAAACTTGCCTCAAGTTGCTCGCGCCGCTACCGAAAACCCGTGCAAGGGCGAATGCCCGTCCCAAGAAAGGGCCGGGACGTGGAAGTAATGGCGGAACACTTCTGCGATTGACCCGGGACGGAGGCGACGTGAGCGGGATCAGGACGAATGCGGCGGCCGAGCTGCTGGGGGTGAGTCCCAACACGCTGCGCAGCTGGGAGCGCCGCTTCGGCTATCCGAAGCCGCGCCGCACGCAGGGCGGTCATCGCCAGTACGACCTTGCCGAGCTCGAGTCGCTCAGGCGCGCGCTGCTCGAGACGCACAACATCTCGTCGGCGATCGAGCTCGCCCGCCAGCGCGGCGAAGGGCCCAGCTCGCCGAGCCGCCTCCTCGACGCCTTCGACCACTTCGACGAGACACTCGCCGACCGGATCATGGAGGAGAGCCTCGCGGTCCGCTCGGTCGAGCGCACGGTCGAGGAGGTGCTCCTGCCGGCGCTCGAGCAGGCGGACGAGCGCGACGGCCGCGACGCCGAGCGCGAGCTCGCGCTTCGCTGGGCGACCGGCTGGCTCCACGCCGCGCGCCGAGTCGTGCCGCCGGCGAGCCGCCCGCAGGGCGTGCTGCTGTTCGACTCGAGCCCGCGGCTCGACGTGGAGTCGCTCCACGTGCAGGCGCTCGAGCTGGGGCTGCGCCGCGCCGGGTTCAGGACGCTGCTGCTGGCCTTCAACCTTCCGCCCGAGCGGGTCGTCCGCGCGATCCGCGCGCTCGACCCTGTCGCATTCGTGTTCTGCGGCGGCGAGGCCACCCTCGAGGTTGTCGGCCGACTCGTGTACACGGTGCGCCAGGTCGGCTCCGCCGCCCCGGTGTTCGAGTACCGCGAGGCGATGCCGGTCACCGGCGACCACGGGATACCCTCGCTCGGCTCGATGCCCGTCGAAGCCGCCGAGCGGCTCAAGGGCTACGTGGACAGCGGGCGCATCGAGCAGGTGGTGGTGGTGCCGGAGCCCGAGGCAGCGCAGAGCGCACGCATCTCGCTCGCGGCCCGCACCTCCGCCTAGAGCGCGAGCGTCAGGCCGCCAGCTTGCGGCACAGCTCCGAGAAGGTCCGCTTCTCGGACTCGTCCAAGTTGCCGAACGCCGCCGTGACCCGCTCGGAGTGGGCGGGGAAGAGGCGCTCGACGAGCGCGCGGCCGCCGGGCTCGAGGTCGACGACGACCACGCGGCGGTCGCCGGGGTCACGCCGCCGCGACACGAAGCCGCGCGCCGCCAGCGTCCCCGTGACCTCCGTGGCGTTGGCCTTGCTCCAGTCGAGCCTCCGCCGCAGCGTCTTCAGCTCGAGCGAGCCGCCCGCCGTGGTGAGCACGACGAGCACGGAGAACCCCGCGGCGGTGACGCCCTCGCGCTCCAACTCGAGCGCGAGGCGCTTCCTGACCGTGGCCTCGGCCCGCAGCAGCGCCTGAAGGGCGCGATGAGCGAGCGGATCGCCTAGCTCGAGTGAGGACATCTGAGCCGCGATCGTAGGAGGCGGCGCGGACGGGTCCGCTCGTAGAATCGACGCCCGTGGCCGGCTACCGACCCGTCGACACAGCGCAGTCCTTTCCGGAGCTCGAGCAGCGAGTGCTCGAGCGCTGGCGCGAGCGCGACGTCTTTCACGAGTCGATTCGCCGCCGCGAGGGAGCGGAGCCGTTCATCTTCTACGAGGGGCCGCCGACGGCGAACGGCCGGCCCGGCGCCCACCACGTGCTCTCGCGCGTGTTCAAGGACGTCTTTCCGCGCTACCGGACGATGCGCGGCCGTTTCGTCCCGCGCAAGGCGGGCTGGGACTGTCACGGCCTACCGGTGGAGCTCGAGGTCGAGAAGGAGCTCGGCTTCCACAACAAGCACGACATCGAGCGCTACGGGATCGCGGATTTCAACGCTAAGTGCCGCGAGTCGGTGCTCCGCTACATCGACGAGTGGAACGAGCTGACCGAGCGGATCGGCTTCTGGATCGACACCGGCGACGCCTACTACACGCTCACGAACGAATACATCGAGTCGGTGTGGTGGTCGCTCAAGCAGGTTTGGGACCAGGGTCTCCTGATCGAGGGCAACAGGGTTGTTCCGTACTGCACCCGTTGCGGCACGGCGCTGTCGTCGCACGAGCTGGCGCTCGGCTACCGGGACGTGGTCGACCCGTCGGTCTATGTGAAGTTCCCTCTCCTGCACGAGCCGGACGTGTCGCTCCTCGCCTGGACGACGATGCCGTGGACGCTCGTCCCGCACGCCGCCATCGCGGTCGACCCTGACGTGACGTACGTGCGCGCGCGCCACGACGGCGAGCGCCTCATCCTCGCCGAACCGCTCGTCGAGCGCGTGCTCGGCGACGACGCTGAGATCGAGGAGAGGATGCCGGGCTCCGAGCTGCTTGGCCTGCGCTACGAACCTCCCTTCCCGTACGTCACCGACTACGGGGCGCGCGGGCACACCGTCCTCGCCGGCGACTTCGTCTCGATCGAGGACGGCACGGGCGTGGTCCACACGGGCGCGGCGTTCGGCGAGGACGACTTCCGGCTCGCCACCGAGAACGGCCTGACGATCCACAACCCCGTCGACGCGGACGGCAGATTCGACGAGCGCACGGGCCCGTTCGCAGGCATGCACGTGCGCGAGGCCGACCCGCACATCGTCGAGGCGCTGCGCGAGTCGGGCCGGCTGTTCCGCGCCGGCGAGTACGAGCACTCATATCCGCACTGCTGGCGCTGCGACACGCCGCTGATCTACTACGCCAAGAAGAACTGGTACGTCCGGACGACCGCGAGGAAGGACGAGCTGCTCGCGGCCAACGAGACGATCAGGTGGTACCCGGAGCACATCAAGCACGGGCGCTTCGGCAAGTGGCTCGAGAACAACGTGGACTGGGCTCTGTCCCGCGAGCGCTACTGGGGCACGCCGCTGCCCGTGTGGCGCTGTGGCGAGGACCACGTGGTGTGCATCGGATCGCTCGCCGAGATCGCCGAGCGCGGCGGGGAGCCGCCCGAGGACGTCCACCGGCCCTTCATCGACGAGGTGGTGCTCACGTGCGAGGAGTGCGGCGGCGAGATGCGCCGTGTGCCGGATCTGATCGACGTCTGGTGGGACTCCGGCTGCATGCCGTTCGCGCAGTGGCATGCGCCCTTCGAGCGGCAGGAGATCGTCAGGCAGCGCTTCCCCGCCGACTACATTTGCGAGGCCCTCGACCAGACGCGCGGCTGGTTCTACTCGATGCTCGCCGTGTCGGTCCTGCTGTCCGGCGTCGCCTCCTACAGAACGTGCCTGTGCCTCGGCCTGATCCTGGATCCAGAGGGTCAGAAGATGTCGAAGTCGAAGGGCAACGTCGTTGTGCCGTGGGACGTGCTGAACGAGCACGGGGCGGACGCCTTCCGGTGGTACTACTTCACCTCGAAGCAACCCTGGGACGGCTACCGCTTCTCGCTCGATACGGTCGGCGAGTCCGTGCGCCAGTTCCTCAAGCCGCTCTGGAACACGTACGCGTTCTACGTGCAGTACGCGAACCTGGCGGCTGACCCCTCAGCCACCTCAGAAACCGATCTGGACCGATGGATCAGGTCACGCTTGTCAGCGACAACGGAGCGTGTCATCAACCGAATGGAGGACTACGACACGACCTTCGCAGGCCGGGCAATCGCGGAGTTCATCGACGACCTTTCGAACTGGTATGTACGCCTGTCGCGCCGCCGCTTTTGGCGTGGTGACGATGCAGACGCGTTCGCAACGCTGCGGGAATGCCTGGTGGGAGTTTCGAAGCTACTGGCTCCGCTGACGCCGTTCATCGCAGATGAGATCTACGACAACCTGGATGGATCAGAGCCATCTGTCCATCTCTGCGATTTTCCGGAACCAGGACCTCGCGATGAGGACCTGGAATGGCGCATGCGCGTGGTGCGTGATGCGGTTGAACTTGGAAGAGCTGCTCGGGGTCACGCCAAGATCAAGGTCCGTCAGCCCCTCCGTGAAGCAGTTGTGGTCGCTGCTGATAGGGAGAGGGGAGCAATCGAGGGCCTTGAACAGCTCCTGAAGGACGAGCTGAACGTGAAGTCGGTGCGCTACGTGTCGGAGGCCGACGAGCTCGGGCGCTTCGAGCTGAAGCCCAACTATCGGGCGCTCGGGCCGCGCTTCGGCAAGCAGATGCCGCAGGTGGCCGCGGCGATCGCCGCGCTCGACCCGGCGAGGCTGCGGGCGGGCGGCCGGGTCGGCCTGAACTTCAACGGCCAGGAGCACGAGATCGGCCCGGAGGACGTGACCCTGGTCCTCCAGCCGCTCGAGGGCTACCAGGTGGAGCGCTCGGGGACGCATGCGGTGGCGCTCAACGTCGAGCTCGACGACGAGCTTCGCCGCGAGGGCCTGGCGCGCGAGGTCGTGCACGCCGTGCAGGCGGCGCGCAAGAACGCCGGGCTCGACGTGGAGGACCGCATCGCGCTGACGCTCGCGGGCGACGAGGAGCTGCTCGCCGCGGCGCGCGCGCATGAGGACTACGTCGCCGGCGAGACGCTGGCCACGTCGCTCGCGTTCGACGGGGCGCAGAGTGAGACCGAAAGCGCCGAGATCGAGGGCAGGCACCTGTCCATCTCGGTTACGCTCGCGCGGTGAAGCCGCCGCCGCCGTTCGACGAGCGACCGTTCTGGCTCCAGGTTCTCGGCGGCATCGTCGTGCCCGTGGTGTTCGGGCTCGTCAGCGGCTTCGCGCTCGGATGGAGCGAGCTCGTCTACTACGTGCTGGTCGGGCCGATCGCGATCGCCGGCGGGTTCTTGGCCGGCGCGGAGCACCGCAGCGTCGAGGAGGCCGTCCTCCGCGGCGCGATCGGCGGGCTCGTCTTCGGCAGCTTCATCCTGATCGGCCACGAGATCGCGAACAACGAGCCGGAGGCCCACCTGCCGGACCCGCACGCCGGACTCGCGTTCGTGACCACGCTCGGCGGCGCGATCCTCGGCGCGCTCGGTGCGTACTGGCGCACGCGCCAGGAGCGGCGCGTGGCGCTAGGCGGCTAGAGCCGGGTCGATCTCCTGAACCAGACGGCTCTTCGGCATCGCGCCGATGATCTGGTGCGCGACCTGGCCGTTCTTGAAGAGCAAGAGCATCGGGATCGACATGACGCTGTACTGCGCGGCGACCTGCGGGTTGTCGTCGACATTCAGCTTGACGATGCGCAGGTCCTCACGCTCCGCCTGCAACTCCTCGAGGTGCGGGGCGATGATCCGGCAGGGACCGCACCAGGGCGCCCAGAAGTCCACGAGGACGGGTCGGTCGGACTCCAGGACCTCTGCCTGGAAGGTGTTGTCGGTGACCTCGTCCAAGTTGCCTGCCACGGAATGCTCCTCCTCCACGAATTGCGACGCTTCACAAAATATAGCGTCAGCGCCGGAATCTCAGCGCCGGTACCTTCCAGACCGCCTCCAGCGCGATTCGCGCGGTCATCTTCGAGTGTCCCTCGCGGCGCTCCCGGAACAGGATCGGAACCTCGGTCACGGTGAACCCCGCCTGGATCGCCCTGTAGGTGAGCTCGATCTGGAACCCGTAGCCGTCCGCGTGCACGCCGGTCAGGTCGATCGCGTCGAGCACACGCCTGTTGAAGCACTTGAACCCGCCGGTCAGGTCGCGCACCGGCAGGCCGAGCAGCACGCGCGCGTACCACGAGCCGCCGCGCGAGAGGAGCCGCCGCAGCGCGCCCCAGTTCTGCACTCCGCCGCCCGGGACATAGCGGGAGCCGAGCACGAGGTCGGCGGCGCCGGCCGCGGCGATCAGGCGGGGCAGGTCGGCGGGGTCATGCGAGAAGTCGGCGTCCATCTCCAGCACGAGCTCGGCGCCGTTTGCCCGCGCCTCCGCGAAGCCGGCCAGGTACGCGGGCCCCAGTCCCTCCTTGGCACCCCGGTGGAGCACACGTACCTCGGGGTGCTCGCGGGCCAGCCGGTCGGCCAGCTCGCCGGTGCCGTCGGGCGAGCTGTCGTCGACCACCAGGATCGTGTGCTCCACCCCGGCGCTCGCGAGCTGACCCAGCGACGCGCGCACGATCGCCTCGACGTTCTCGGCCTCGTTGTAGGTCGGCAGGATGAGCCAGGCTCCCGGCAAAGCGGCGCGTAGGCTAGTTCAGGAATGCGCAACGGCGAGATAGCGGAGGCGTTCGAGGAGCTGGCGAGCCTCTACGAGCTGGACGGCGCGGTGGTCTATCGCGTGGTCGCCTACCGGAACGCCGCGAAGGCGATCCGCGAGGCCGGCGTGTCGGTGGCCGAGCTGGCCAAGCAGGGCCGCGCCGGCGAGCTTTCGGGCGTCGGCAAGACCATCGCCGAGAAGATCGACACGCTGCTCGAGACCGGCAGCATCCCGTCAGCGGACAAGCTGAAGCAGCGCATCCCCGCGGGCCTGGTGGAGGTGACGCGCATCCCGGGGCTCGGGCCCAAGCGCGCGAAGCTCCTCCACGACGAGCTCGGGGTGAGCTCCATCGAGGACCTCCGGCGGGCGGCGGAGAGCGGCCAGCTGAAGGACGTCCGCGGCTTCGGGACGAAGGCCGAGGAGAACGTGCTCGCCGCCTTCGCGGCCGGCGCCGACGGCCGCCGGAAGGCGCGCACGATCCTCTCGAACGCGCTGCCCGTGGGCGAGGAGCTCGTGGCCGCGCTGCGCGACCACCCGGCCGCGATCCGCGTAGAGCTGGCGGGCAGCGCCCGGCGGCTCACCGACACGGTGAAGGACCTCGACATCGTGGCCGCGTCGAGCGACGCTGCCGCGCTCGCCGAGGCATTCACCGACCTGCAGGCGATTGACACGGTGTCGACCTTCGGCGAGGCGGGCGCGAAGGTCGTGACCCACTCCGGCCTCGCCGTCGACCTCCGGATCGTCCCCGAGGAGGCTTTCGGCAACCTGCTGCAGCACTTCACCGGGTCGGGCAGGCACAACGAGGCGCTTCGCACCGAGGCCGTGAGGCGCGGCCTGCACGTGAGCGAGTACGGGGTCTCCGACGACGAGAGCGGTGGGTCGGAGGCCTTCACGACCGAGGAGGAGGTCTACGAGCGCCTCGGCATGCAGTACATCCCACCCGAGCTACGCGAGAACCGCGGTGAGCTCGAGGTCGCGCGCAGGCGCGAGCTGCCACGGCTGATCGAGCTCGGCGACATCCGGGGCGACCTCCACATGCACACCACGCTGTCGGACGGGCACGCGAGCGTCGAGGAGATGGCCGAGGCGGCCCGCGAGCTCGGCTACGAGTACATCGCGATCACGGATCACTCGGCCAGCCACGGCTTCGGCGACGACGTGCAGCCGGACGCGCTCCTCCGCCGCCTCGAGGAGATCCGCTCGCTCCCGGACCTCGGCATCCAGGTCCTGGCGGGAACCGAGACGAACGTGTTCCCGGACGGCTCACCCGACTACGCCGACGACGTGCTCGAGCAGCTCGACTGGGTGATCGCGAGCCTGCATACGTCGTTCCGGCTCTCGGAGAGGAAGCAGACGGCCCGGATGCTGCGCGCGATGGAGCACCCGCTCGTGGACGCCATCGGGCACCCGACGGGCAGGCTGATCGAGCGCCGCGAGCCATACGCGATCGACATCGACCGCGTGATCGCAAAGGCCGTCGAGACGGGCACCTTCCTCGAGGTCAACGCGAACCCGGACCGGCGCGATCTGAACGACGTGTACGCCCGCGCGGCCGCCGAGGCGGGCGTGACGCTGCTGATCGACAGCGACGCCCACTGGCCGCGGACCCTCAAGAACATGCGTTACGGCGTGGCGACCGCACGGCGCGCCTGGCTGACGGCGAACAACGTCGGCAACACGCGCCCGTGGACCGAGCTCGACCGCTTGCGCAAGCGCGGCCGCGCCCGCTAGGCGGGCTCAATCCGGCGAAGGCCCGGCAGTCGCACGAGCTTCGGCGCCCCGAGCGGCGACGTCTTGTCGAACCAGAACTCCACGCCGTCGCGGCCCTCGATGGCGGCGACGGCGCTCGACTGCATGCGCATGAGCAGCGCGATCAGCAGGAAGAAGCCCGTGGCGACCACCGGCACCTGCGGGAAGAAGAAGCCGATGACGCCGGCCAGGACGGTTACGACGGCCACGGGCCACAGGCGGTTGAACATGACGGACCCCGGCTCCAGCTCGGGCAGCGAGTTCGTCGAGCGCGCCTCGGCGAGCAGCCGGCCGATGCCCTCGGTGGTCTCCGGTCGTCGCCCGAGCCAGAGCCCGGCGACCACCGCCGCGCACCACCACACCGCCGCCACGTAGACAAGCGTGGAGGAGTCCGCGCGGGTGGCCCCGACGACGGACACGACGGCGAGCGCCGTGGCGGCTCCGGCGTAGATGAGCACCGAGACCCTCAGGAACTCGCGGAACCTCACGAGCGGTCGAGCTCCGACAGCACCCTCTGCATGCCCTCGATGCCGTCGACGACGAGGTCGGCGTCGTCCACGATCTCGCGCGGGCCCTCCTCGGAGCGCACGCCGACGGTCACCGCGGTCTCGAGCTCGCCACGGTCGACGAGCTCGCGGAGGGCCGTGAAGCCATCCAGGTCCGTCACGTCGTCGCCGGCGTAGAGCGCCGCCCTGCCGACCACGAGCTCATGCACGGCCTGGCCCTTTCCGATCGGCACCGGGGGGCGGATCTCGAGCACCTTGCGCCCCCAGTGGGTCCACAGGCCCGCGGCCTCGGCCTCCTCACCGAGCGCCTGGACGCGCGCGTGGGCCGCCTCTTCGTCGGGCGCCCCCCGCCAGTGGAAGGTCATGATCGGGCCCTTGTCCTCGATGCGCACCCGCAGCGCGCGCAACTCGGCCGTGTCGCGCTCCCGGACGAACGCCTTGACCTCGGGCTCCCAGCGCTGGAAGTCGGGCGCGGTGCGCGGCTGCGAGGCGTTCGGCTCCAGCAGCTCTGCCCCGTGCGAGCCGGCGTATGCGATCCCGCCGACGCCCACCAGCCGCCGCACGTCGGCCGCCGCCCTGCCCGAGATGCACGCGACCCGGGCGTAGCGCCTCGACAGCCGCGCGAGCAGGAGCGACGTCTCCTTGGGGACCTGGGCGTCCTGGGCGCGGTGCACGATCGGCGCCAGCGTGCCGTCGACGTCGAAGAAGAGAGCCGACTGTGCCGGGTCGGCCGTGAGCGGGCGTAGAGCCTCCACAACGCGCCGTAGTATGCCCCGGTGCGCCTGGCCGTCATCGCCACCGCCGCCGGCGCGTTCTCTGGCCTCTTCGGCGTGGGCGGCGGGACGATCATCGTCCCCCTGCTCGTGCTCTGGATGGGGTACGGCCATCGCGAGGCGACCGGCACGTCCCTCGTGGCCATCGCCGTCGTTGCCGCGCTGGCCGCCGGCGCGCACGCGCTCTACGGAAACGTGGAGCTCGCCAAGGGCCTCCTGGTGGCGGCCCCGGCCATCGCCGGCGTGCTCGCAGGCACCGCCATCCAGCAGCGCATCTCGGAGCGTGCCGTCGCGGGCGCGTTCGTGGTGCTGCTGGTCGTCTCCGCCGCGGTTCTCGTGTTTTGATGGACGCCGTCGACGTCACGGGCCTGGTCGTGCTGGGCTTCGTCGCGGGAGCCGCGGGCGGCCTGCTCGGAGTCGGCGGCGGGATCGTGTTCGTGCCGGCACTCGTCGTGTTCGCCCATTTGTCGCAGCTGCACGCGCTCGCAACGTCGCTGGTTGCGATCGTGCTCGCGGCGATCGTGGGCGCGGCGCGCCAGCGGGAATACGGCAACGTCCGCCTGCGCGATGGTCTCGTGATCGGCCTCCTCGCGCCCCTCGGGGTGCTCGCCGGCGTGTTCCTGGCCAACGCCGTGCCGGAGCGGGCGCTGGAGCTGTCGTTCGCCGGCGTGCAGCTCGCCTTCGCCTGGCGACTCGCGGGAAACGCGGGCTTGCGCTAGGTTCCCCGCCACGTGGAGATCCTCGAGGTAGAGACCGAGGACCGCAACGGACTCGTGCACGTGGCGCTGAGGGGAGAGCTCGACCTCTCCACCGTCGCCAAGGTCCAGGACGAGCTGAAGCGAGTGGAGGAGGGCGAGCCGCCCATCATGGTGCTCGACCTGTCCCGGCTCAGCTTCCTCGACTCGACCGGACTCCGGTGCCTCGTCACGGCCGACGAGCGCGCCCGCGCGGCCGGCCGGCGCGTCGTCATCGTGCGCGGCCCGGACCCGGTTCAGCGCGTGTTCACCATCACCCGCTTGGAAGAGCGGCTCGAGATGGTGGATGACGCATCCGCCGTGAGCTGACGCCCCAGCAGGTTTCACATCTCCCCGAAAGGGTGATATGTGACACGTGACACCAGCCGTCCTGTTGGGGGAGCCGGCGGCTGAGTCTCCGGAGCAGAGGAGGCTCGAGGACGAAAGGCTCCTTGCCCGCTATCACGAGAGCGGCGACCTGGAGGCACGCGACGAGCTCGTGGTCCGCTTCATGCCGCTGGCGCGGCAGCTGGCGGCCCGGTACCGCCACGCGGGTGAGCCTCTGGAGGATCTCGTGCAGGTCGCGTGCGTCGGGCTCATCAAGGCCGTCGACCGCTTCGACCCCGAGCGCGGCAGCGGGTTTACGCGGTATGCGGTTCCCACCATGCTCGGCGAGCTCAAGCGCCACTTCCGCGACAGAGGATGGTCGGTGCACGTTTCGCGAGCCACTCAGGAGCTCGTGCTGAAGGTGGGCGAGGCGCTCGGCGCTCTGCCCTCCAAACTCGGGCGCTCCCCCACCCCCCGCGACGTCGCCGCGGCCGTCGGCGCGCCCGTGGAGGATGTGCTCGAGGCAATGGAGGCGGCCACGGCCTATGAGGCCGTCTCCCTCGACGCCCCGCGCCCGGGCAGCGGTGAGGAGGAGAGCTGGACGCTGGCCGAGTCGCTCTCGGACGAAGAGCCCGGGTACGAGCGCGTCGAGATAGAAGAAACGCTGCGCGGCACACTGGAGGCACTGCCTGCGCGCGAACGGTTGATCCTCCGCCTGCGCTTCGAAGAGGATATGACGCAGGCGGAGATCGCCGAGCTCGTCGGCGTCTCCCAGATGCACGTCTCGCGTCTGCTGCGTCGGTCGCTCGACCGGCTGTCGGCAGCGGGCGCGGCCGCCGCGTAGCATTCGAGTCGTGGCGCAGGAGCTCACCTCACGTCCTGAGGTGGCGGCGCTGGTCGCACGCGGCGAGGAGCGCGGCTGCATCAATCTCTCGGAGCTCGACGAGCTCGTCCAGGCGCTCGAGCTGGGTGACGAGGACCTCGATGCCCTCGAGGCGCATTTCGTGGCGCTGGGCGTGGACATCGGCGACGACTGCGGCCGCGCCGGCGTCGAGCCGACGACGTTCCGCAACGGCGAGCTCGCCGCGGCCACGACGGACGCGCTGCAGCTGTTCCTCAACGAGATCAGGCGCTACCCGCTGCTGACCGCGCAGCAGGAGGTGGAGCTCTCCAAGCGGATCGAGCAGGGCGACCTCGGGGCCAAGGAGCGCATGATCAACTCGAACCTGAGGCTCGTGGTCTCGATCGCGAAGAAGTACCAGGGCCAGGAGCTGTCGCTGCTCGATCTCATCCAGGAGGGCATCTTCGGACTGATCCGAGCCACCGAGAAGTTTGACTGGCGAAAGGGCTACAAGTTCTCGACCTACGCGACCTTCTGGATCCGCCAGGCGATTCAACGCGGCCTCGCCAACAAGGCGCGCACGATCCGGATCCCGGTGCACATCGGCCAGCGCGAGCGCAAGATCGTCCGTGCCGAGCGGGATCTCGCGGCCAAGCTGGGCAGGGAGCCCACCGACGATGAGATCGCGGGCGAGGCGGAGCTGCCCCTCGACCAAGTGGAGGAGGTGCGCGAGGCGGCGCGGACGGTGACGAGCCTGGACCGCCCCGTCGGCGAGGAGGGCGACACGGCGCTGGGTGACCTGCTCGAGGGCGGGGCGCCGCCGGTGGACCAGGAGGTCGAGGTGAGTCTCTCGGAGCAGCTCCTCAGGCGGACGATCGAGGAGCTACCCGAGACTGAACGCGAAGTGATCCGCCTTCGCTTCGGGATCGATGGGGACGATCCACAGCCGCTCCGCGAGACCGGGCGGAGGCTCGGGCTGTCGGCGGAGCGCGTGCGTCAGATCGAGTCGCGGGCGCTCAAGCGGCTCGCGATGCGGCGCGAACTCGAGGCGCTCCGCGAAGTGGCCTGATTCTGTAAGGAGGGTCAACCGTCTCCACGTGGCGTCCCCCACAGGTCCGACCGCGTGGCTCCGGATGACCCTTTCTGGTTCGCTACCCGGCGGGGAGCGCGTGAAACTCGGGGAGGGGCACGTCCGGCGTGCGCACGATCCCCAGGCCGGCGACCAGGAAGTGGAGGCCCGGGGCGAAGCGCGAGGGCCGGCCGTCGCCCTCCGGCGAGTAGCGCTCGCGGGCTTCCAGGAGCTCGACGACCCACCGGCAGACCGCCGCCTGTGGGGCGTCGGCGCCGACGTCGCAGGCGAGCCGCACCAGGGCCAGCGTCTCGGCGGGCTCGATCCCGTTGAAGGCCTGCCCGATCGCGCTCATCAGATACGAGTAGACGCGGTCGAGGAGCGGGTCGTGCGCGACGTGGTCTGAGCCGAGCGGAGGCCCGAGGTCGAGCGGCTCCTCGCCGTTCACGATCCGGAGCGCCTGACCGCCGGCCACGCCCCGCGCCTGGTCGGCGTCGAGCCCGACCTGGAGCGCGTGGCGCGTCGTCATGACAGCGGCCCAGACGGGCGAGCCGTAGGGCGCGTCGCTGGCCATCAGCACCTGACCCGGCGGGATCAGGGCGAACAGGCTCTGGATGTCGGCCGGCGACCACCAGGAGGTGTCGAAGAAGAGGTTGGGATGGTCGGTCGCCTCGCGCCAGATCCAGGCCAGGTCGGAGATCCCCGCGTGGGCGAGTATCAGGCGCATCCCCGGGTGGTTGCCGGTGGCCTCGAGCGCGTGGCGCCCCAGCGCCGGGATGCCCCGTCCCGCGTGCACCAGCATCGGGATGCGGCGCTCGTCCGCGAGGGCGAACACGGGCGCCAAGTGCGGGTGGTCCAGCGTGAAGCGCTCGGCGCGCGGGTGGAGCTTGATTCCGCGGGCGCCGCGCTCGAGCGCTCGCTCCGCCTCCGTGACGGCGTCGCCGTGGGGGTCCAGCCGGCAGAACGGGAACAGGCGACCGTCCGTCGCGGCGGCCTCCTCGATGACCATGTCGTTCGCCGCGGCGTAGCCGTCGGGCTCGTGCATCGGAAAGACGTAGGCGCGCGCGTCGATCCGCTCGAGCGACGTCACGAGCTGCTCACGCGTGCAGCGGTAGCCGTCAGGGTCGTTGGCACCGATGTGAGTGTGTGCGTCCAGCGGCTCGAGATCCGGGATCTCCTCCCGGAGCAGCTCGAACCACGGCACCATGCGGGAGTCGTCTATCACCACGCTGAGAATGACATGGCAGCGCACCGGGCACCGCCCGGTGCTTGCCCTACGGCTGCGAAGTCTCGAGCAGGAAGTGCGAGGGCTCGCCGTTCTCGCGGACGAGCGAGAGCGTGCCGACGACGGGCACGAGCAGCCCCTGGGCGTGCACGTAGCCGGTCTTGATGGCGGCCGAGTCCATCTTGCCCGCGAGCATGTCCTTCATCTGCTCGCGGTGCTTGTCGAGGTTGGTGCGATCCATGACCGGCGGCCAGACCGCCTGCTGGAATTCGCCTTCGCTGTAGCCGACCAGGTCCGAGAACGCCTGGTTCAGCTCCTGGAAGCGGCCGTCGAGCCCGATCCTCGCCTTCGGCTGCTTCACATCGTCGAAGCCGGGCCGCGGATCGCGCTTCGGCCCCTCGTCTTTCTTCGCGAACAGCGGCTTGCGCGGGGCGAGTGCCGGCGGCGCCTCCTCGGCCGGCGGCGCGCCGTTGCCGGCGGCAACCACGACTGGCGCGGAGCTCTGCGCCTCGAAGCGGCTGATCACGCGCAGCTCGTCGTGCTCGCGATGGCGGTGGGACGTCGCGCCCGCCTCGTCGGCGGCTTGGCGCGCGACTCCGGCGGCCGTTTCGGCCGCCTGCGCGGCATCGCGGGCGCGCTCGGCCTGGCGCTCGGCGGCGGCAGCCGCGTCGGCGAGCCTCCGTGCCGTCTCCTCGACGGAACCGGCCTGATCCCCGGCGCGCGTGGCGTTGCGGTCGGCGGTGCCGGCGGCCTCGTTGG
>JBKPSR010000096.1:0-50697 GCA_046735115.1 Actinomycetota bacterium | reverse complement strand
CGGCATCGGCCGGCGGCACCAGGGGTCAGCGGTTGTGGTTCACGACCTCGACGTTGTTGCCGTCGGGGTCTAGGACGTACGCGCTGTAGTAGCCGCGGTGGTAGGCGCGCTCGCCGGGGGTGCCGTTGTCGCGGTAGCCCGCCTCGAGGGCCGCGTGATGGAACGCGTCGACGGTTTCGTTGTTGTCTGCCGGGAACGCCATGTGCAGGTTCTCAGTGACGTGGTCGCCGTGGAGAACCGAGAATGATCCGGGGTCGCCGACGAAGCTGGCGCGCTCGGGTGTGTACCTGCCGATCCTGATGCGCGCGTAGGGCGCGACCGCCTCGTAGAAGCGCTTGGATGCCTCGACGCTCGCGACTCGGATCCAGAGGTGGTCCACCCCGTGGCGCACCTCCTCGTAGTGCAAGGCCTCGACGCTGTTCCCGTCCGGATCGAGCAGGAAGCCGCCGTAGTAGTCGGGACCGTACTGCCGCCGCGGTCCGGGCTCGCCGTCGCTCTCGTAGCCGGCTCCCGTGCCGACCTCCCAGAACTCGTCTACCCGCTCGCGTGAGGACGCCCCGAACCCGATATGCAGCCCGCGCGTGACCGGGCTCCACGCCGTGGCGCCGGTGAGCGAGAAGTCGTCCCACTCCGTGAAATCCTCGTCCGAGTACTCGGAATTGATCCCGAGGACCTCGAGGACCGTGTTGTAGAACCGCTCGGACGGGTCGCGATCGGAGACCCGGATGGTCACGTGGTCGAACACGCGCGCGACTATCGCAAACCGCTGCATCGAAGGATGCGGTCACGCACGCGTGGAGCAGCGACTCGCTTGTCGTTGCGGCGGCCGGGAACGCGAGCTTCCCGCTCCCCTCGTGCCAGTCTTTCGCCGACGACGCGGTGTGTCGCTGGCACCGCCCGGCGCGACCTGCCGACCTACTCCGCTCACGGCGACCTCGTCGAACCTCGGTGCGTCCGACCCGGTGATGGGCTACGGGAGCGTGGACCCCGACGCGGCGAGCGCTAGCGGGCCGCGGCGGAGACACCGAGCCGCTCGCGCACGGCGGCGGCAATCTCCGCCGGACCCGGGAGCCAGGCGTCCTCGAGCGTGGGGCTATAGGGAGCGGGCGTGTCCCCGGTCGTGAGGACCCACGCGTCGTCGAGCTCCTCGAGCCCCTCGGCGGTCACGATCCCCAGCAGGTTCGCCGCCCAGCCGCCCACGCGCGGACCCTCCTCGACGAGCAGCACCCGGTTCGTCTTGGCCACCGACTCCAGCACCGTCCCGTGGTCGAGCGGCCGAAGCGAGCGGAGGTCCACCACCTCGGCGTCGACGCCGTCGCCGGCCAGCTCCTCGGCCGCCTCGAGTGAGTCGCGCACGCCCCTGAGCGCGGACACAATGGTCACGTCCGCTCCCTCGCGCACGATCGCCGCCTTGCCCAGCGGGACGACCTCCTCGGTGGGCGGCGGCCCCTTCACCGAGTAGAGGCGCTTGTGCTCCAGGAAGATCACCGGGTTGTCGTCACGGATCGCCGCCTTGAGCAGACCCTTGGCGTCGGCAGGGCTCGAGGGGCCCACCACCTTCAGGCCCGGGATTCCCTGGAACCAGGTGCCGTGGGTCTGCGAGTGCATCGCCCCGAAGCGCCCGCCCGCACCAACCGCTGAGCGCACCACCAGCGGCACGCTCGCCTGCTCATCGGAGACGTACCAGAACTTCGCCGACTGGTTCACGAGGCTGTCCATCGGTAGCCCCATGAAGTCCCCGAACATGATCTCGATCACCGGGCGCAACCCGGTCACCGCCGCGCCGAAGGCCGCGCCCGCCATCGCGAGCTCGGATATCGGCGTGTCGAACACCCGTTCCTGGCCATGCTTCTCGTGCAGCCCCGGCGTGGTCATGAAGACGCCGCCCGCCAGCGCGACGTCCTCGCCGAAGAACACGACCGACGGGTCGCGGTCGATCTCCTCGTCGAGCGCGTCACGAATCGCCTTGCGGAACTCGAGCGCCTCGCTCATTCCTTGAACTCGCTTCCCCCGGTCCGCCCGGGGTCCGGGTAGGGAGCGGCGAGCGCGTTCTCTACGGCGCGGTCCATCAACTCGTCGATCTCGGCCTCCTTCTCGGCCAGCTCGTCCTCGCTGAGGCCGAGGTCGAGCAGCCGCACGCGGGTGAGGTCGAGCGGGTCACGGGCGAGCCAGCGCTCGACCTCGTCGGGCGGGCGGTACTTCGCCGGATCCGATTTCGAGTGCCCGTAATGGCGGTAGGTCTGACACTCGAGCAGGGTGGGGCCGTCGCCGCCGCGGGCGCGTCCCACGGCCTCGACCGCGGCTTCGCGGACGGCCCAGAGGTCGTTGCCGTCGAGGACCTGCGACTGCATCCCGAACGACGCGGCGCGGATGCCGATCTCGCCGCCGGCCGTCACGCTCGCCATCGGGGTGAACTCGCCGTAGAAGTTGTTCTCGCAGACGTAGACAACGGGCAGGTCGTACACCTGTGCCCAATTGAGGCACTCGTGGAAGTAGCCCTGGTTCGAGGCGCCGTCGCCGAAGAAGGCAACGGCGACCTTCCCCTGGCGCCTGGCCGAAATCGCCGCGCCGGTTGCCGCGGCGATGCTCCCGCCGACGATGCCGAAGCAGCCCACGAGCCCGTGACGGAGGTCGATCACGTTCATCGATCCGGCGCGCCCACCGCAGACGCCCGTCGCGCGACCGAGCATCTCGGCCGCGAGCGCCTCGGGATCCGTCCCCTTCGCCAGCGCGTGGCCGTGCCCGCGGTAGGTGCCCGCCGCATAGTCGTCCGCCTCGATCGCGGAGCAGACGCCAACCGGAACGGCCTCCTGGCCGGCGGACAGGTGGGTGGTCCCGTGCACCTCCCCCTTGAGAAAGAGGCGCTGGATCTCCTGCTCGAACCGACGTATGAGGCGCATGCGCCCATAGCGCTCGAGGTAGTCGGCGGGCGACTCGCCGGGCTGGTCCTGCCGTTCGTGCGCGCGCTCGGTCTGAGTCCCGGCCATTCACGGCCACTGTACCGCAATCGTTTGCAGGCAACTCGGAATGTCTGCGAACATCCGGCGGATGAGCGTCAGCGCCCCCTCCTCCGCCAAGCAGCTGGCCCGTGAGAAGGTCACGGGGCTCTGGATAGCGATCCCGACACCGTTCACGACCGACGGCCGTCACGTGGACGAGGACGTGCTGGCCGCGTCGGTCGAGCGCTACGTCGACGGCCTGCGGGTCGACGGCATCTTCTGCGGCGGCGTCATGGGCGAGTTCTGGGCACTGTCGCTCGACGAGCGCAAGCGCGTGCACGAGCTCGTGGTCCGCCAGGCGGCTGGGCGCGTCGCGGTGATGGCCCAGGTGGGCCACCACGTCTTCTCCGACATGCTCGCCCTCTGCGATCACGCGGTGACGAGCGGAGTGGACTTCGGCATCGCGATGAATCCGTACTACCCGCCGAGCCCGCCGGCGGAGTCCGTATACACGTGGTACGCGGCGCTCGACGCGGCATCCCCGCTGCCGATGTTCCTGTTCAACACCATGTACTCGGGCTACACGCTCGCCCCCGAGTTGATCGCCCAGCTCGCGGAGCTTGATCGCGTCTGCGGGATCAAGAACCCGCAGGCGAAGGAGCATCTCCTGCGTGTCCAGGAGCTCGTCGGTCACCGCATCGTGGTCACGGATGCTTCCGAGCGCCACTGGCTGGATCTGCATACGAAGCACGGCTTCCAGGCGCTGATGTCGACCCCTGCGCTCGCGCTCTACCAGCGGCCCAGCGAGCTTCCCATCCGCGAGTACACCCGCCTGGCCGACGCCGGCGACGTCGAGTCGGCGCGCGAGCTCAGCGCGCGGCTCGAGCCGGCTCGCGGCGTCTTCGACCGCTGGATGCGGGCGCCGTGGCTCGAGGGCCACGTCATCCCGATCGCGCAGCTGAAGGCATGGCTTTCGGCGCTGGGCCTGCCACAGGGGCCGGTTCGCCCGCCTCTCGTGCCGCTCACGCGGGCCGAGGAGCGTGCACTCCGGCGCGATCTCGAGGCGGCCGCGCTCCTCTAGCGCCGGCTCGCTACGCCGCCGTCCGGCGCCGAGGCGAGCGTCACGTCACGGTCGTCGCTCAGGCCGTCGCCGACAGGCACGTTCTCCGGCTCGAGCTCGAGCGAGGACGCGCGTGCCTGGAGCTCCAGCAGCGCCATGAAGTCGGTGTCGTTGTATCCGAAGCCCATCAGTGCCTGGACAGCCTGCTGGGCGGCGGCGGCCACGGGCATCGGCACGCCGTGCTCCTCAGCAGCCTCGAACCCGAGGCTGAAGTCCTTGTACAGCAGGGCAGGGGTGAAGGTCGGCGTGAAGTCGAGGTTCACTATCGCCGGCGTCTTGTAGCCGGTGAACATCGAGCCCATTACGCTCTTGTTCAGGAACTCGAGGAATGCCGCCCGGGACACGCCGCCCTTCTCGGCCAGCACGGTGATCTCGGCGAGCGACTGGGCCACGACACCGAGCATCAGGTTGTGGCAGATCTTCACAAGCCGCGCGCTATCGCCCTCGCCGACGTACGTCGCGCCCGCCCCGAACAGCTCGAGGTAGGGGCGCGCGGCCTCCCACGCTTCGCTCGGGCCGGACACAACCACCGTCAGCTTGCCCGCGTCGACCACCGACGGGTTGCCGCTCACCGGCGCCGCGAGCAGCGCCAGCCCGCGCGCATCCGTGTGCTGCCTGACCTCTGCCGACGCTTCCGGTGAGACCGTGGACGAGTCGACAATCACCGCGGGCGTCGCATCGGCGCGCGACAACAAGCCGTCCTCGCCAACGACCACCGCCTTGAAGTCGCCGGAGCCCGCCACCATCGTGAAGACGATCTCGCAGTCCGCAAGGTCGGCGGCCTCGTCAACGATGGTCGCACCGAGCTCGGCGAGCGGCGCGGCCTTCGCGCGCGTGCGGTTGTAGACGGCCACGTCACAGCCGGCCTGAAGCAGCCGCGTCGCAAGCGCGTACCCCATTCGACCGGTCCCCACCCAGCCGAGCTGCTTGTCCTTCAGGTGGTACTCAGGCACCCTGCAAACGTTTGCAGGCTCGCGGCAGCGTGTCAAGGGTCGACTCTTGCCCCCTCCATGGGCAACCGCGCCCTGTTGACGCGTGCTCCTGACCCTGCAATCGTTTGCAACAGCAACCGGGCGAGGTGACGAGGAATGGCACTGCACACCTACGGGACGATGGCCGTCGATTGGGAGGAGCGCGTCCGCTTCGACCGGTTGCGCGAGGAGCGGCTCGGCCGAATCTCGTCGCTCCTCGCCCAGTCGGAGCTGGGCGCCCTGCTCTGCTTCGACATGACGAACATCCGCTACATCACGGCGACCCACATCGGCACCTGGGCGCAGGACAAGCTGAACCGCTTCTGCCTGCTGCCCCGTGGCGACGAGCCGATCATGTGGGACTTCGGCTCAGCCGCACGGCACCACGAGCTCTACAACCCGTGGCTCGCGGAGGGCCGCTCGCGCGCCGGCATTTCGACGCTGCGCGGAGCGATGTCGCCGGAGTCGGGGCGCGCCCAGAACGTGGCGGAGAAGATCCGCGTCGAGCTCGAGGAACGCGGGTTGCTCGGCGACCCGGTGGGCGTCGACGCGGTGGAGCCGCCGGTTCTGTTCGCGCTTCAGAGCGCGGGCGTGCAGGTCGTGGACGGGCAGCAGCTCATGCAACGGGCGCGCATGATCAAGACGCAGGACGAGATCACGCTCCTGAACACCGCCTGCACGATGGTGGACGCCGCCTACGAGGAGCTATACCGCGCGATGCGGCCGGGGATGCGCGAGAACGAGTGCGTCGCGCTCGTCAACAAGGTGCTCTACGACATGGGCTCGGAGTTCGTGGAGGGCGTGAACGCGATCTCCGGGGAGCGGTGCAACCCCCACCCGCACGTGTACACCGACAGGACGCTGCGGCCCGGCGACCCCGCCTACTTCGACATTCTCCACAGCTTCATGGGCTACCGCACGTGCTACTACCGCACGTTCGCCGTGGCGAGCGCGTCGAAGGCGCTGGTGGACGCTTACAAGCGCTGCCGCTACTACCTCGACGCGGCCATCGACCTGATCCGCCCAGGCGTCACGACTCGTGAGGTCGTGCAGGTCTGGCCGGCGGCCGACGAGTTCGGCTTTGCTGACGAGGAGGCGGCGTTCGCGCTGCAGTTCGGGCACGGCGTGGGCCTGGCGATCTGGGAGAAGCCGATCTTCAGCAGGCTCGTCTCGCTCGACCACCCTGAGGAGATCCAGGAGGGCATGGTGTTCGCCCTGGAGACGTTCTGGCCGTCGAGCGACGGCTGGTCGGCCGCGCGTATCGAAGAGCAGCTTGTGGTCACATCGGACGGCTGCGAGGTGATCACCCGATTCCCGGCCGAGGACCTCGTCGTCGCGGGGAAGCCGTACTACACGGTCGGCGGCACGCTGCCGCTCGAGCGCGAGCGCGAGTCGAACCGGAACACGCGCCTCGATGCCGACGCCCGTGAGGCGGTGCCGGGCAACGGCCGTATCCCGACCGGAGACCCCGTCCGCCTCTAGGCAGGCGCTCGAGCGTGCGCGCCGCGGTCGTCGAGGCCATGGAGCATCCTCCGGCGCCGGCCGAGGTGCCGGAGCCGCGGCCGCGCCGGGGCGAGGCGCTCGTGCGCATCGGCGCCGCCGCGCTCAACCCCGTGGAGCTCCACATCTGGAGCGGCCACTTCTTCGACGGGCCGCCGCGCGTGCCGTACGTGATCGGGCTCGAGGGGATCGGCGTGGTCGAGGATGGTGACCGGTTCGCGCCGGGCACCCGCGTGCGGGTGGAATACGTGCATCCGGGCTACGGCCGTGACGGCGCGGTTGCCGAGTTCGCGGTGGCGCCCGAGGAGCCGGATGCCTCGGACCGAGCATCGCAGGCGTCGATCACGCCGATCCGCGACGACCTGGACGACACGCAGGCGGCCGCGCTCGGCGTGCCGGTGTTCACGGCGCTCATGTGCCTCGAGCGCGCACAGGCGGCCGGTGCGACCCTCGACGGCGCGCATGTGCTGGTGACGGCTGCGACCGGAGCCGTGGGGATGATCGCCGTGCAGCTCGCCATGCTGATGGGCGCGGCCCGGGTCGTGGCCGCCGGACGCAACCCCGAGCGGCTCGAGCGGGCGCGTTCGGCCGGCGCGGACGCGACGGTCGAACTCGCCGAGCAGATCGGCGCCGGTGAGCTGCGCGACCGCTTCGCAGAGGCGGCGGCGGGGCGGCTCGACGTCGTCCTCGATCCGCTCTGGGGCACGCCGGCGCGCGCCGCGATCGAGGCGCTCACCCAGGATGGCGTCTACGTGAGCTTCGGACAGGCGTCGGCTCCGGTCGCCGAGCTGTCCGGGATCCCGCTGCGCAACCGACGCGTGACGCTCGTCGGCCACTCGGGCGCGTGGTGCACGCCGCGGGAGCGGCAGGCGGCGCTGGCGCGGGCGCACGAGCTCGCCGGACGCGGCGGAGCACGCCTCGCGTTGGAGGTCGAAGAGATCGGTATGGACGACGTCGGCGGCGCGTGGGAGCGGCTAGCCCGATCGGCCGGACGAAGGCTCGTGGTGCGGCTGTGACGAGCGCTGCCGAGACTCTTCCCTACCCGCGCTTCTCGGATCCCGAGATGGCTCGCCGCCGCGACGCGCTGGCCACGGAGCTGGACGCGGCCGGCGCCGCTCACGCAGTGGTCTACGGCGCCAACCGCGCCGGCCCGGCGGTGGGCTGGCTGACACGCTGGCCGGTCACGCGCGAGGCGCTCTGCCTGTTCACGCCCGGCGAGCAGGACCTCCTCCTCGTCAACTTCTACAACCACATCCCCAATGCGGAGCGGGTCGCCACCGAGGCCGAGGTTCGCTGGGCAGGGCCCACGCCGATGGCAGCCGCGATCGAAGAGCTCGAGCGCCGCGGGGCGCGCGGCGCGCGGATAGCGGTGATCGGCCCGCTCGGCTATCGCCCGTACGCGGTGCTCGCCGAGTTCGCCACGCCGGTTCCGCTGGACGACGCCTACACGCGCCTGCGGCTGCGCAAGTCCCCCGAGGAGCTCGACTGGCTGCGGATCGGCTGCACGTTTACCGACGATGCGGTGCGCGCGGTCCACGAAGGCGCCGGCCCTGGCACAGACGAGCGCGAGCTGGGCGACCTCGCGGAGCGGGCGTATGTCGGTCGCGGCGGCACGACGCACATTCACTATTTCGGCGCACCGGTGCCCTCGCAATGGCCCGCGGCGCGCGCGCTGCGGCAGGGCGACGTGCTCAGCTGCGAGGTCAGCGCGGCGTACTGGGACTACGCCGGCCAGCTGCTGCGGACCTTCGCCATCGGGGACGAGCCGCCGCCCCTGTACCGCGAGCTCCACGACGTGGCCGACGCCGCGTTCGACGCCCTGATGGCGGAGGTGCGGCCCGGCGCCACGGCCGCGGAGTTGGTCGAGGCCTCGGCGGTGATCGGCGAGGCAGGCTTCACGACACGTGACGATCTGGTGCACGGCTTCGTAGGCGGCTACCTCCCGCCGGTACTAGGCGACAAGACACGTACCCTTGAGGAGGTGCCGGACTTCACGCTCGAGGAGCGGATGACGATCGTGATCCAGCCGAACGTAGTCACGCCAGACGAGAGCGCCGGCGTGCAGACCGGCGAGCTGATCGCGGTTACGGCGGACGGCGCGGAGCGCCTACATGACTACGAGCGAGGACTGCTCAGAATCGGGTAGGAGGAACACACAATGACCGCACCACAACGCATCAGCTATGTACCGCTCGATCAGATGACGCCCGAGATGCGCGAGGAGATGGAGCGCTGTGCGCGCGAGGGAACGCCGCGGCCGGAGAGCTCAGCGGTTCGCGCCCACGTGCCGGCTGCCTTCTGGTTCTTCGCGAAAGCCTGGAACGACCTCTTCAGGGAGGGCATCCTGGACCACTCGCTCAAGGAGCTCTGCCGCGTGTACGTCTCGCGCAGCGTCAAGTGCGAGTACTGCGGCAACCAGCGCTCGGAGAAGGGGCGCCAGGGAGGCCTCTACGAGGGCAAGTACGACGAGCTCCTGAACTTCGAGTCGTCCGACTCGTACTCGGACCGTGAGAAGGCCGCCCTCGCGTACGCCGAGGCGATCGTCTGGACTGGAGAGGCCGACGACGCGCTCTGGGAGCGGCTGGGCGAGCATTTCAGCGAACCGGAGCTCGTCGAGCTCGGCTGCATGGTCGGCCTCACGCTCGGCCAGCAGTCGTGGCTCCGGCTTCTGAACATCGACCACCACCAGGTGATGCCGGGAACGCGCGCGTCGATGGCGCCGGGCTTCGAGACCGCTGAGGCGCTCGCCGAGACCAAGGAGTCCGAGCGGTACTGGGCGAAGGCCTAGCGTGCAGGCCTTCGGCGAGGCCGTCCGCTTCGGCGTTCACTCGGGCCCGCAGAACACCACATTCGAGGACTACCGGAGTCTGTGGCTCCGCTGTGAGGAGCTGGGCTACGACTGGGTCTCGGACTTCGACCACTTCTACCCCATCCACAGCGATCCGGCGGGGCCGCAGTTCGAGGGGCTGACGCTCCTGTCGGCAATGGCCGCACACACGCGTCGCGTGCGCTGCGCGATGCTCGTGCTCGGAGTGACCTACCGGCACCCTGCCGTGGTCGCGAAGATGGCGGCCACCATCGATCACATCTCCGGCGGCCGGCTAGAGCTCGGCGTCGGCGCTGCCTGGTTCGAGCTCGAGCACGTGCAGTACGGCATCCCGTTCCCGCGCATCGGCGTGCGCATGGACATGCTCGACGAGGCGTGCCGGATCCTGCGCAGCCTCTGGACGCAAGAGACCACGACGTTCGAGGGCAGGCACTTTCAGCTGAAGGACGCCCGGCTCGAGCCGAAGCCCGTCCAGGAGCATCTGCCGCTGGTCATCGGCGGGGCCGGCGAGCGCCGGACGCTCCGGATCGCCGCCGAGCACGCCGACATCTGGAACAGCCTGTTCTGGAACGACCTCGACGAGTACCGCCACAAGCTCGACGTGCTCGGCCGACACTGCGCCGACGTGGGCCGCGACCCCGCCGATATACGCAAGTCGCTCGCCTTTCGGGCCGTGCTCGACGACGACGAACGAGCGGCGCGGGAGCGGGCCGCGGAGCTCTATGGCGACCCCTTGCCCGAGAGGCTCCAGAAGATGATGATCGTGGGAACGCCCGAGCATTGCGTGGAGCGCCTGCGCGCGTACGCCGACCTCGGCGTCGGCGACTTCCTGCTCGGCCAGCTCGCCCCGGTAGACCCGCATACGGTGGGGCTCGTGGCGAGCTCCGTGGCCCCCGCGCTGAAGGCCGCGGTCACCGCGTAGGCAAGCCGTCCTGGGGGAGCTCGTAGCCGGCGGCCTCGAGCGAGCCGGCGCCCTCCCAGCCCCAAATCAGGAGCACGTCCTCCTTGGACGTGTTGTTGAAGCCGTGCCAGTGGCCCGCCGGCGTGAACACCACGTCGCCCGCCTGCGACGGCTCGGGGCCTTCGTCCGTGTAGATCTCCCCGGCGCCGCTCATGACGACCAGGAACTCGTTGCAGTTCGGATGGCGGTGGCGCTCGTGGCGCGCTCCCGGTGGGAGCAGGGTGCGGCCGACCACGAGCTTCTCCGATCCGGCGCTGCGCTCGTCGATCAGGAACTGGACCTGCATGTCGATCCAGCCCTCCTCTTCACGGAGTCCGCGCTCGAGGGGCACGGCGTCGATCCTTGTCCGGTACGGCTCGGGCATCACCGGATCCCTCCCATGCGGCGGTACGCCTCGTGCACGCTCACCACGAAGTCGCGGTCCGAGCTCTTCGAGCTGCGCGCCGCGTTCAACACCTCCGAGGTGGCGGCACAGGTCGGCACCGCGGCGCCGACACGGCGCGCGAGCTCCTGCGCGAGCACCAGGTCCTTCTGCTGCAGCTCCACGTCCGCGAACACGTCCGTGTCCTCCACGAGGAGCGGCGCCCGGTAGCCGATCACGGGCGACGCGATCACGCTCTTCAGCACGGCGTCCACGACCGCGCTCCGGTCAGCGCCCGCCTTCTCCACCAGCGCGAGCCCCTCGGCGAACGCCGTCACCGATACGACGAGTGCGAGGTTGATGGCGACCTTCGCAAGGAGAGCCTGCCCATTCGGGCCGATGTAGCTCACCTTCGGGCCGATCGCCCGCAGGATCTCCTCGATCCGGTCGAAGGCGTCCTTGTCACCTCCGGCCATCACAGACATCTGGCCGGCGGCGAGCGTCGCCGGGCTCCCGGACACCGGGCAGTCGAGGAAGAACGCGCCCGTCGCACGCACACGTTCGGCTAGGGCGACGCTCGCGTCCGGGGAGATCGTGCTGATGTCCGCCCAGACGACGCCGCTGCGCAGTCCGGAGAGAACTCCGTCCGGCCCCTCGGCGACGGCCTCGACCGCCTCGGTGTTGGTGAGCATCGTGAACAGGACGTCGACGGACGCCGCCAGTTCGCGCGGCGTGTCGGCCCAGCGCATGCCCGCCTCGAGCAGCGGCTCGGCCCTCCTCCTGGTGCGGTTCCAGCCGACCACCGTGTAGTCCGCATCGAGCAGCCGACGCGCGATCCCCGCGCCCATCGCGCCAAGGCCGGCGAAGCCGACTCGCTCAATCTCGCCCATTCGTTCCCCTCCTCAGTTCGGCGGCGGCGTGCTCGACGGCCTCGATGATGCCGAGGTAGCCGGTGCAGCGGCAGACGTTCCCGGCCAGCGCCTCGCGGAGCTCGTCGCGCCGCGGGTCCGGGTGCTCGCGCAGGTACGCCTCCATCGACATGAGGAAGCCGGGCGTGCAGAATCCGCACTGGAGTGCGTGCGCCTCGTGGAAGGCACGCTGGAGGGGGTGCAGCTCGGTCTCGCCGGCCAGCCCCTCGACCGTTCTGAGCGCCCGGCCGTTCGCCTGTACCGCCAGCATCAGGCACGAGCGCACCGGCTCCCCGTCCAGTTGCACCGTGCACGCTCCGCAGACGCCCTGCTCGCAGCCGACCTTCGTACCGGTCAGCCCTGCCCCGTGGCGAATGAAGTCGGACAGCAGCGTGCGCGGCTCCACATCCCCCTCGTAGGCGGACCCGTTGATCTGCACGCGGATCCTCATGCGAGCGCCTCCTCGATCGCGCGGCGAGCCAGCTCTGTGCAGAGAGCGCGCCGGTGCTCGTCCTCGACATCCTCGGCCGCGAGAGCGGCTGCCTCGCGAGGCAAGGCGCCGTCCACGAGCGCGCGCTCCGCGCCCTCTACGCGCGTAGGCGCAGGACCCGCCCCGAGCAGGGCCACCCCGGCATAACGACCTGGAGCGACCACCGCCGCGGCGCCCGCTGTCGCGAAGTCGCCGTGGGTCCGCGCCTGCTCGGCGAACCCGGCCCCCGTCCCCTCAGGCTGCTCCGGAACCTCGATCTCGACGAGCAGCTCGCCCGGCTCTCGCTCGGTGTGGAACGGGCCAAAGAAGAAATCCGACGCCGCCACGGCACGCGCGCCGGCGGCGGACCTCAGATGCAGGTGCGCGCGGAGTGCCATCAGCGCGGCAGGCAGCTCGGCGGCCGGATCTGCGTGGGCGACCGAGCCTCCCACCGTGCCGCGCGTGCGTATCTGCGCGTGGCCAACGAAGCGCACGGCCTTGTGCAGCAGCGGCCATCGCTCGTGCACCACCGCCGAGCGCTCCAGCGCCACCTGGCGGGTCATCGCACCGATGCGGAGGACGCCGTCCTCGGCGCGGATGTAGTCGAGCTCCGCGACGCCGTTGATGTCCACCACCAGCTCCGGCTGGGCGAGCCGCAGGTTCAGAAGCGGCACGAGGCTTTGGCCGCCGGCCAGCACAGTCGCAGCGTCACCGACGAGCGCGAGCGCCTCCTCGACCGATGCGGGGCTGGCATAGTCGAACCGCGGCGGCTTCACGCGCCCTCCTTCCGCAGCGCGCGCCAGAGCCTCTCGTCGCTGAACGGCGGGTCCACGCGCACCCCGCCAAGCGCGTCGGCCACCGCGTTCGCGACTGCGGGCGGCGTGCCGATCGCCCCGCCTTCGCCGATCCCCTTGGCGCCGAGCGGGTTGAGCGGCGACGGCGACTCCACGAACTCGGTCACGACCTCGGGCATCTCCGCCGCGGTCAGAAGGCCGTACCCGAGGAACGACGCGAACGTGGGGTTGCCCTCCTCGTCGTACGCCGCCTCCTCGACGAGGCACTCGCCGAGACCCTGCGCGGAGCCGCCGACGACTTGTCCCTCCGCCAGGAGCGGGTTCATGATCGTCCCAGCGTCGTCGACCGCCACGAGCCGCAGCACCCGGAGCCGGCCCGTCGCGCGCTCGATCTCCACCACCGCGCCGTACGCGCCCGACGAGAAGACGAGGTCGGACTCGAAGCGCGCGCTCGCGCGCAGACCGGGCTCGGCCTCGGCGACCTCGCGCAGGGAGGCGCCCGCGCCCAGGCGCTCGGCGACTGCACCGCATTTCTCCTTAAGCGCGTCGACCGCCTGCGCGACCGCGGAGCCACCCATCGCCACGGAGCGGCTCGCGAACGTACCCACGCCTCGCGGCACCTCGCGCGAGTCCCCGAAACGGAACTCCACGTCCTCGGGGGCGACGCCGAAGCGGTCGGCGGCGATCTGGGCGAACGTCGTGTCGTGCCCCTGGCCGTGAGGAGACGAGCCGCTTCGGACGAGCACGCGCCCGCTCGGAAGGAGCTCCGCCGCCGCGCTCTCGAACTGCCCGCCGGCGCGCTCGACGTACATCCCGAAGCCCGCGCCCACGACACGCTCACTGTCGTCCCCGCGCGGTGGGCCCGCGAGCTCCGCCGCGCGCTCGAGGCAGCGTGCGTAGTCCCCCGAGTCGTACGTCCACCCGAGCGCCGTCCGGTAGGGGAGCTCTCGGATCAGGTTTCGGCGCCGCAGCTCCAGCCGGTCGATCCCGAGCTCCCGGGCGGCGATGTCGACGGTGCACTCCAGGAAGTAGGCGGCCTCCGGGCGGCCCGCGCCCCTATACGGCCCGGTGGGTACCTTGTTCGTGCGCCTCCCGAGCACCTCCACGTCGGCGACCTGGATGTCGTAGACGCCGCACATGAGCATCGCGGTCGTGTGCGGCGGGATGGCTGTCGTCGGCATCAGGTAGCCGCCGAGGTCGGCCCAGATCCGCGCGCGCAGCGCGAGCATGGTCCCGTCCGCGTCGAATGCGAGCTCCACGTCGGCCTCCATGCCGCGCCCCTGATAGGAGGCGATGAGGTTCTCCTCGCGGTCCTCGGCCCACTTGACGGTACGGCCGGTCAGCATGGACGCCGCGGCGGCCACGAGCGTCTCGGGGGCGACCACCCCCTTGCTACCGAAGGCGCCGCCCACGTCGGGGACGATCACGTGGATCGAGTCCTCCGGGCGGTCGAGCACCGCTGCGAGCCCGGCGAGCTGGCGGTGGCTGTCCTGCGCCGAGGCGGTGACAGTCAGCAGGTCCTCGGCCTGGTCGTACGAGGCGATCGCGCCGCGCGGCTCGATCGGCACGGGCGCGAGCCGCGGCAGCGAGTGGGTCGCGCGCACCACGCGGGCGGCGGACGCGAAGGCACCCTCCACGTCACCCGTGACGCGACGCCAGCGAGTCATCGTCCGCTCCGACGCGCGCGCGTCGAGCACGTGATCGAGCGGCTCGTAGTCGACCTCGATCAACTCGGCCGCGTCCTCCGCCAGCGCCCGGGACTCCGCGAGCACCGCCGCCACCGGCTGGCCGGCGTAGCGGGCCTCGTCGCGCGCCAGTACGGGGTGGCCATCGTCCGCCAGCTCGCCGCCCTCGACGCCCTGCACGGGCAGGTCGCGCACCCATCCGTCCAGATCCGCCGCCGTGATCACGCGGACCACGCCCTCGAGCCCGTCGGGCACGGCGATGCCGCCGATGCGCGCGTGCGCGAAGGGGCTGCGGACGAACGCCAGCTGCGCGGCCCCCGGCGGATCGATGTCGTCGAGATAGCGCGTACGCCCGCGCAGGATGCGCTCGTCCTCCCGGCGCCGGAGCGGGCGGCCCACGAAAGCCCCGCTCAAGACGCCTCCGCCACCGCGACGACCAGCTTCTTGCCCGGCGATTCCTGCTGGCGCGCCCAGGCGGCTCCGATCTCATCGAGCCGCACGACCTCGCGATCGACCTCGAGGTGTCCCGCACGCAGGTGCTCGAGCACTCGCGCGTACGCCTCCGCCTTCCGGTCGAGCTCCGTCCAGCCGGAGGAGATCGCGTGAACCGTGCCCTGGCGATTGCGCACGGTCTCGAGCGGGAGGCGCACATCGGTCCCGGCCGACTGGCCGACGTTCACGAGCCTCCCCTCGGGAGCGAGCACGGTCAGCGCGGCCATCGCCGGTTCGCCCCAGAGGACGTCGACCACGACGTCGAGCTGCCCGCCGGCCGCGCCCTCGAATGCCTCGGCGAGCCCGCTCCCGCCCAGCTCGACCACGTCGTCGGCGCCAAGCTCTCGCGCCCGCTCGAGCCGCTCGGCACTACGGCCCGCAGCGACAACGCGGGACGCCCCCATGGCACGGGCGAGCTGCACCGCCATCTGCCCCACAGCGCCCGTGGCACCGAGGACGAGAACGCGCGCGCCGCCGACCGGCACGGCACGCTCGAGCGCGAGCAGTGCGGTGATCCCCACGACCCCTACAGCCGCGGCGAGGTCGTCGTCCACGTCGGCGGGCAGCCCGGCGAGCGACACCTCCGGCACAGCCGCCCGCTCTGCGAGGGTGCCAGGCGCGCCGAAGCCGGGTAGCGCTGAGCTCTCGAAGCGCACCCGCGTGCCGGCTGCCAGGCGCTCCGACTCGATCACCGTCCCCGCTCCCTCGAGCCCCGGGACGTAGGGCGGCTGCGGAGATCGCGGTTGGCGCCCCGCAGCCACGCGGATCTCCACCGGGTTGAGCGGTGCGGCGGCCACGGCGACGAGCGCGCTCCCTGGTTCGCGTACCGGCTCGTCGACCTCCGCGGCCGTCGGGGGCGAGCCGACGGCCTGGACGACGGCCGCCCTCATCAGGCCACTGCCTCGGCGCGAGGCTCGAGCGCCTGGAGCACCGCGGAAAGAGTGGCGAGCCCCTCGTCCGCCCCTGTTTCGGGCTCCACCTCGCCGCGGATGCAGCGCCCGAACTCGCCGAGCTCCTCCGCGAGCATGTCGCGCTCGTCGAACTCGACTGGCTCGCCGTCGAGCGCCAGCGTGGTCACCCCGTCGAGAGCCTGGGCGTCAGGCCAGACCGAGAAATCGGAACGGTAGTCGAGCACGCCCTCGCTCCCAAGAAGTCGAAGCGAGAGCGTCTTGGGCGACACGTAGCTCCCGGTAACGGTGCCCAGCGCGCCGGACTCGAACTCCAGCGTCAGCACCCCCACGTCGTCGATGTCGGCCGTCGTATGCACGTGCGCGAAGCGGCCGGACGCCCGCCGCACGGGGCCGAGCCAGTACGCGAATGTGTCCACGTGATGGATGCCGAGCTGCATGATCGGCCCGCCGGGGTTCCGCTCTCGCTCGGCGCGCCAAGCGCCGGGCTTGAACGTGCCCGGCAGCGACATGTTCGCCTCGGCGAGCACCACGCGCCCGAGCGCGCCCTCGTCCAGGAGCTGCTTGACGCGCCGGGCGGCTCCGAGTCGGCGGAACGCGTGGCCGACCATCAGGGTCAGACCAGCCTCGGTGCAGGCGCGTCGCATGCGCTCGCCCGCCTCCACACTGTCCGCGATCGGCTTCTCGACGAGCACGTGGCGGCCGCGTTCGGCGCACGCGAGCGCCTGCTGCTCGTGCACGTCGTTCGGGGTCGCGAGGATCACGCCCTCGACGCGCGGATGGCCGAGTGCGGCGTCGAGCGCCGACGCCGGCTCGCAGCCGAAGCGCTCGGCGAAAGCGCTGCGCCGCGCCTCGTCCCGGCTGAAGCAGGTCACGAGCTCCAGCCCGGCGCGCCCGGCGGCGGCCGCCAGACGCGGCGCCCACATCCCGGTGCCGACGATGGCGATCCCGGTCATCCGAGCTGCTCGCGGAGCCAGTCCGCTGCCACCGGACGCGTCTTGTAGGGCACGTTCGCGCAGCCGTGGTTGCCGTCCTCGTGCAGCAGGAACGTGCCGTTCGGCGCCTCGCGGGCCGCCCGCTCGGTCTGTTCCCACGGGATCAGGCGGTCGAGCTTGCCGGTGATCGCGAGATATGGCTGTTGAATGCGCTCCGCCACGCCGCTCAGGTCGAGCTCGCCGGCCTTGGCACGCCCCTGCTCCTCGCCATTCGCGAAGGACTTCGCCACGAAGGTCTCGCGAGTCTGCGGGGGCACGTCGTCCCAGATGTCGCTGAACCTGTACGGACCGCTGAGGCCCACGCCCGCCTTCACGCGCGGCTCGAACGCCAGCACGCGCGGCGCGTAGTAGCCGCCAAGGCTCACGCCCAGGAGCCCAACGCGGTCGAGGTCGACGTCAGCTCGGCCCTCGAGCGCGTCCAGTACAGCCGCCACGGCGACGTCGTAGTCGGGCCGGATGGGCAGCTCGTAGCCGCACTCGCCCTGGCCGGGCCCGTCCATCGAGAGCGTGGCCATCCCCCTGTCGAGGAAGACGTTCTCGAGCCGGAAGAACTCCTCCTTGGTCGAGTCGAGTCCCGGCACGAGCAGAACGAGGGGCGGCTTGGCCGTCCGCTGGGGGCGGCGGAGGTTGCCGACCACGCGGCCGCCGTCGAGCGGGACCTCGATGCGCTCCGCGTCCGGGTCGAGGTATTCGTAAGTCTTCGCCATGGCCGCAACCGCCCTGTCGGCGGCCGCGCGGCTCAGCGCCCGATCCACCATCCAGACGAACTTCGCGAAGTGGTAGCCCAGGGTGGCGCGCGCCCACGCCTCACCGGCGGAGCGCCGGTGCCCGGCGGCCGCGGCCTCCTCGGCGAGCACGGCGTGCATGTCGCCGTTTCGGCACCACGCCGCGTGCCACTCCTCCCAGCGCTCGACCCCGGCGGTCGTCGCGACGAAGTCGTTGTAGTCGACACCGGCCTGGACGAAGCGCGGCGCCCAGTGGTCAACGGCTGCCTGCACGCGCGCGTCCGGCACCCGCCATCACCTCCTCAGGGTCATGGCCGAGGTCGCTGAGCATCACCATCGCGGCGTTACGGCCAGGCACTCCCGTCACCGAGCCGCCGACGCTTGTGGTGCCGCCCGTCTGGTACAGCCCCGCGATGGGCATCCGGTGAGCGGCCCAGCCCGGCACCGGCCGGTTTCCGCCGCTGTACGCGTAGCTCCGGTCGCCACCGTGGAAGGCGCCCCGAATCATGTGCTGGTTCGAGCGCTCGATGTCCTCGGGGCTCTTCACGTAGTGGGTCAGGATGTGCTCGTCCGCTAGCGCTGGGACGAATCGCCGCACGTGCTCCAGCTGGCGCTGGAAGACGGTCTCCTTGTGCTCCTCCCAGGTCGCCACCCCATCGGGCAGATCCCACGTCTGCGGGCTGAGCAGCTTCACTGTGTGGTGCCCCTCAGGCGCACGGTCGCGGTCCACGAGCGTCGGCGTCGCAACGAGCAGCCACGGGACGCCGCTGTCGTATGGGCGGCCGTCCCGAACCGCGCGCCCCAGCTCGAGCACCTCCTCCGGCCAGCCGACGGTCCCCGCCGAGACCGCGGCGCGCGGGCCCTCGGGCGTCTCGAACTCGGGCGCCGCGTCCGTGGCGAGATAGCACGCCATGCCGGACATGCCCACGTCGTAGGTCTCCACCCCGTACACGAACTCCTCGCCCCAGGCGTCGCGCGGCGCCATGTCCACGAGCTGCTTCACGTGGATCGTCGAGAGCACCGCCCGCCGCGCCGTCCAGCGCTCGCCGTCGTCCGTCTCGACGCCGGTGCAGCGCCCGTCCTCGAGCACGAGGCGGCTGACCTGCCGGTCACAGACGACTGTCGAGCCGTGCTCAACGAGGAGGCGCGCCAGCGCGTCGGTGAGCGCGCCCGACCCGCCGCGCGGGATCGACCAGCTGCGTCCCTGGCGGCCGAAGATGATCGAGTAGGCGTTCACGCCGGATCCGGCCGCGTCCACCGGCACGAGCGTCTGAAAGGCCTGCCAGATCATGAACGCCCGGACGTGGCGGTCCTCGAACTCGCGTCGGATCACTTCCCACGCGGTCATCGCATTGCGGCGCAGCCAGATGCGGCCGCGCGGGTGCTCGAGGAGCATGTCCTCGAGCGAGGGCCCGAAGCCGGGCGGCGTCACACGCGCACGGCCGAAGATGCCCTTCACCTCGTCGTACTCGTCGATCAGGCGGCGGTACGCCTCGGCGTCGCGCCTCGAGAAGCGCGCGATCTCCTCGAAGGTGCGGTCCAGGTCGAGCCACATCGTCAGCTGCTCGCCGTCCGGAAAGCCCACATGGCCGACCGGATCGGGCTCGAGGTACTCGAGGCCGTAGTCGGCGTGCAGGCCGAGCTCGTCGTTCATGAGCAGCGGGTTCACGCGGATGATCGTGTGACCGGTCGAGCAGGAGTCGATCCTGTAGCCCGGGCCGAGCAGCTCCTCGGTCGCCGCGCCGCCGCCCGGTATCGGGCGCGCGTCCAGGACGAGGCACTCGTATCCGGCCTTGGCGAGGTAGGCCGCCGTGATCAGGCTGTTATGACCGCCGCCGGCCACCACCACGTCCGCTGTCTGCGTCATGTGAGCGTCTCCTCCCTGCGCGCGGGCGCCTGTCCCAGGACGCGCTCGGCGTTACCGCCGAGAACCGCAGCCTCCGGACCGGGGCCGAGGCCGAGCGCGCGCACGGCGCCCACCTGCCGTGCGTCGCCCATGTCGAATGGATAGTCGGAGCCCAGCAGCACATGGTCCGACCCGACGTACTCGATCAGTGCGCGCAGCAGTGCCTCGTCGTGGGTGAGGGTGTCGAAGTAGAAGCGCCGGATGGAGTCGTCCGGCGACCCCCGCAGGGACGAGCGTGCCTGCGGCTGAAAGCCGTGGGCGTGCCGCAGGCGACCGCGCACCGCCATCAGGGCGCCGCCGCCGTGCGCGAGCAGGACGCGGAGCCGGGGGTGGCGCTCCATCACGCCGGCCATCACCATCTGCGCCGCGGTGACGGCGGTCTCGAGCGGGTTCCCCACCGTGTTCCAGAGGTAGTGCTCCTGGAACGCCGGTGAGTCGAAGCCGCGCGTCGTCGGATGTACGAAGACGAGCGCGCCGGCAGTGGCGGCCGCCTCCCAGAAGGGCTCGAAGCGCTCGTCTCCAAGGAAGACTCCCCGGACGCTCGCCGCGACCTCCACCCCCCTCACGGCCCGGGCGTCCATCAGGCTGCGCAGCTCCTCGGCGGCGAGCTCCGGATCCTGCAGCGGCAGCGCGCCGAGCACGGCGACGCGCTCGGGATGGGTGCGCGCCAGGCCGGCCAGGGCTTCGTTCTGGACGCGGGCCCGCGCGAGGCCTTCCTCGGGCTCTGCGTCGTAGTAGAGCAGCGGCACCCACGGGCACAGCAGCACGCGCTCGACACCCGCCTCGTCCTGGGCGGCCAGGATGCCGTCGATGTCCACGAATTCGGCGATCGCGGAGCGGATCTCCCTGCCGCCCATCTCCACCACCTGCGCGCCATCGCTGTCCCGGAATACACGTGGGCGCCACGGCTCCCCGGCGCCGGCCTCGCGGGTGATCTCCGGCACGATCGTGTGCGCGTGCACGTCGAAGGTCACGCGCTCACCCCGCGACCGTAATCAGCGTCAGGATGCCGCCGATCACGAGCAGCCCGCCGAACCAGATGCGACGGTTGGCCTGCTCCAGGTGGCGACCCACCATTATCGGCGCCAGCACGAGCACGACCGGCACGCTCACGAGGTTCGCGGCGAGGACCACGGCTACGTCCGCCTCGTCTAGCGCCAGCAGCCGGGCCCACGTCGCGAAAGCCACCAGCACGGCCGCCGCGGCCTTGAGCGCCAGTGTGTTGCGCGCGATCGAGCGGAGCGCGCCCGCCGGCGAGCCCCGCGCGACGAGCGCGCCCCCGAGCGCGGCCGTCGCCGCGAGCAGGCCGAGCGTGACCCCTAGCAGCGGCGAGTCGAGGCCCTCGAGCGCCTCGACGGTGAGCACCGCGCTCAGCGACCACATGAACGCCGTGCCGAACGCGAAGATGGAGTCGCGCTCGATCGCCACGCCTCCGCCGTCGCGGGTGGCAAGCAGCCATGCGCCGACCATGATCGGCGCGATGGCGGCGAGCGCCCCGGCGCTCGGCAGCTCGCCACGCAAGAGCACCGCAAGCCCTGTGCCGAACAGCGGCGTCAGAGTGATCAGCGGCGCCGTCCGCGACGCCCCTATGCGAGCCTGGCTCACGTTGAGGAGCAGCCAGCCGAGGACGAAGTGGATGATCCCGGCGAGCGCGAAGATCGCGATCGCGTCGCCGCTCGCCTCGCCCAGCTGCCCGAGATCCTCGGAGACGAGGCTCGCGACGGCAAGCACCGCCGTGGCGACGGAGAGTTGGAGGAAGGTCGACACCCACGGATCCTCGATTCCGCGGATCGCGCGCCTGTTGAGGCTCTGAAAGAGCCCGAACCCTATGCCGGACGCGGTCGCCCACAGGACGCCGCTCACGCCCGGGCCACAGGCGTGGTCTTCCGGTCTTTCGACTGCTCGACAGTGCCGCCGAAGTACAGGGCGGACATCTCCGGGTTGTTGAGCACCGACTCGGCCTCCCCGGTCAGCAGGACACGGCCGCTCTCCATCACGACGCCCTGCTGCGCGAGTCGGAGGCCGAAGCGCACGTTCTGCTCCACCAGCAGGATCGTCTTCCCCGCCTCGATCATGATCCGGACCGAGTCGCGGACGTGCCCGAGGGCCTTCGGGTCCAGCCCGAGCGACGGCTCGTCCAGTAGCACGAGCTTCGGCTCGAGCATCAGCGAGCGGGCGAACTCGACCATTCGGCGCTGCCCGCCGGACAGGTTGCCGGCGCGGTCGTCCTCCCGTTCCTTGACCACGGGGAAGAGCTCCGCCACCTCGCCGTAGCGGCGCTGGAGGAGCTTCTTCTCGCGGCGCTGGATGTAGGCGCCCATCAGGACGTTTTCCTTGACCGTCAGGCCCGGAAAGAGCGCGTTCGACTGCGGAACCTGCGAGACGCCTCGGGCCAGGATCTCCGAGGGATGCAGCCCGTTCATGGACTTGCCCTCGAGCTCGACATCCCCCTCCCGGCACCGGAGCAACCCGCTGACGACGCGGAGCACCGTCGACTTCCCCGCCCCGTTCGGGCCCACTATGCAGCAGACCGACCCCTGCGGCACCTCTAGGTCGACGCCCTGCAGGACGTCGCCGCCGCCATAGCCCGCGAACACGCGACGGACGGTCAGCATCAGGCCTTCACCGCGTTCTCGACACGGAAGTCCTCGCCGAGGTAGGCGTCGAGCACCTGGGGATCCTGCTGGATCTCGTCCGGCGCTCCGCTCGCGATCGTCTGCCCGCGCGCGAGCACGAGGACCGGGTTGCAGAGGCCGAGCACGAACGGCATGTTGTGCTCGACGATCAGGAACGTCTTGCCATCGGCGTTGAGGTCGCGGATCAGCTCGCCGATCCGGTCGATCAGCGTGGGGTTGATGCCGCCGGCCGGCTCGTCAAGCATGATCAGCTTGGGGTCCAGCATGAGGATCTGCGCGAGCTCCAAGAGCTTCTGCTGGCCGTACGAGAGCGCCGACGCGCGCACGTCGCGGTACTTCCTCATCCCGACGAACTCGAGCAGCTCCTCTGCGCGTGCCGCCTCGCGGCCGGAGACGGCGTTGGCACCGAGGAGGCCGAGATGGAACTCGCCGAGCGGCGCGACCACGTTCTCGAGCACGGTCATGTCACGGAACAGGCGCGTGATCTGGAACGTGCGCCCCAGGCCGAGGTGAGCCCGCTGCCAGGGCGGCTTGCGGTCGATCCGCCCGCCGTCGAACCAGACCTCTCCGGCGTCGCACGCCATCGTGCCGCCGATCAGGTTGAAGAGCGTCGTCTTGCCGGAGCCGTTCGGCCCGATCAGCGCGGTGATCGACCGCTCCGGCACCGCGAGCGAGGCGCCGTCGACTGCGTGGACTCCGCCGAAGCGCTTCTCGAGACCCTTCACCTCGAGCAGCGGCTTGGCCGAAGCGGGCGGCGCGACCGGTGCCGGCGCCTCGCGCTCTCGCAGCTCGATGCCGGACAGCCGTTCGCCGGCGAGGCCGGCCTTGCCGCGCGTGCGCCAGCGCTCGATCCAATCCCTGACGGTTGGGATGACGCCCTGCGGCAGGAACAGCACGACGAGCACGAGCAGGCCGCCGAAGATGAGCAGGCGCGCGTTGCCGCCGCCGAACTCGTTGTTGCTCGTCTCGTTCAGCCACTCGATCAGGAACGCCCCGAGCACCGGCCCCCAGAGCGTCGCGCGCCCACCCAGGAGCAGGGACAGGACGATCTGAACGCTCAGCAGGATGTTGAACATCCCGGACGGGTCGATGAAGCCGATGTAGTAGCCGTAGACCCCGCCCGCCATGCCGACGAACACGGCGCTCGCAAGGAAGGCAAGGATCTTGTATGTGGGCGTGCTCACGCCGACCGTGGCCGCCTTGTCCTCGTCCTCCCGAATGGCGATCAGGCCCATTCCGAACTTGTTGCGCCGGATCCACCACGAGACCACCAGCGAGACTGCGAGTAGCGCCATCAGCACGTAGTAGAAGGGCCAGTACTGGTAGTCGATGCTCCATGTCGGCAGCGGCATCGTTATGCCGCCGGTGCCGTTCGTGAGGCTGTCCCAGTTCGTCGCGAGGAGCTGCATGAGGAACAGGAAGGCGATCGTGAGGATCACGAACGAGTGCCCGCGAGCGCGCATCGCCACCACCCCGAGCAGGGCCGCCACCGCGCCGGCGACCACGCCGGCGACGGGTATCCAGACCCACGGCGAGCCGCCGATCTTCGTGACGCAGAGGCCGACGGTATAGGCGCCGAGGCCAATGAACGCTCCCTGGCCCAGCGAGATGTAGCCGGCGTAGCCCGTGATGATGTTGAGGCCCACCGCCCCGATGGCGAAGACCATCGACAGGATGATCATGTTCTGGTGGTAGAGGTCGTCCGAGAGGACAGGGAACAAGGCAACCGCCAGCACTGCCAGCGCGACGACCCCCGTCCATGGGGAGCGAAGCGTCGCTCCCGGCGCCCCCGGCGCGGGCGAGCCGCCTCCCTTGAGCGTGCCCTCGGCGACGGCGGTGGCGCCCGCGTCGTTCATGCGGTCGCCACGTCCTGCCGGAGCCGTGTGCCCAGGATGCCCTGGGGCCGCAGCAGCAGCACCACGAAGACGAATACGTAGGGGACGCCGGTGGCCCACTCGGGCCCGATGTAGGTGACGGTCATGAGCTCCGCCACGCCGAGGCACAGCGCGCCTATGACAGCACCCGGCAGGCTCCCCATGCCTCCCAGCACGATGATCCCGAGCAGGCGGGCGATCCACTGATAATGCGAGCCCGGCAGGAAGGGGTACAGCACGCTCGCGATCGCACCACCGGCGCCCGCACTTGCGACGCCGATCGCGAACGTCAGCGCGGCGACCGAGCTCACCTTGACACCCACGAGCTCGGCGCCCTGAGGGTTGACCGCGCTGGCCCTGATCGCGCGGCCCAGCCAGCTGCGTGTGAGCACGAGGTAGAGCGACCCCAGCACGACGATCGCCACAAGCCCTCCGTAGACCTGAGCCTTTGGCAGGAACAACTCGCCGATCCTGAAGCTGTCCGTGGAGTAGCTCGGGCGCACCGAGTGGGACGTGTTGCCCCAGATGACGCCCATGATTCCTTCGAGGAAGACCGCCAGGCCGAACGTGAGCAGCACCGACGCCGCGGGCGGCGCCCGGCGGATCGGCCGGACCGTCGCGTTGTAGACCAGCCAGCCGAACACGAACATCAGCGGCGTCAGTACCACGATCGCGGCGAGCGGGTCGAGCCCGGTGGCGCGCCACAGCGACCAGGTGACGAACGCGGCGAGGATCAGGAAGGCGCCATGGGCGATGTTGATCACGTTCATGACGCCGAAGATGAGCGTCAGGCCGGAGGCGAGCAGCGCGTAGACGCCGCCGATGAGGAGGCCGAGGATGAGCGCTTGGAGGAACTCGGTCACTGGTCGCGCCTATCGGGGTGATCCTGCGCGGAGCGCCACGGAGCGCTCCGCGCGGGAATCACCCACCCCCTTGTGTTACCCGCTGCCCTCAGGCTGCCATCCCGGAATGATCTTGTCCGTGGTGGCCGCTTCCTTCGGCAGGACTATCTCGGGCACGCCGCTCTGCCACTGGCCGACGAGGAACTCGCCCTCGGGGCGGCCCTGGTCGTCCCAGCTGAGCGGCCCCAGGATCGTGTCGACCTGGTTGTCGCGCAGCCAGTCAGCGAGCTCGAGCTGGCGACTGCGGTCGATCGTCCCGACCGCCTTGACCGCCGCCTGGAGCACCTCTGCGGTCGCGTACGCGTCGGCGGCGTCCTCGGGGACCTCGGTGCCGCCGAACATCTCCTGGTACTTCGCGACGAACTCCGGGTTCCCCGGCGTCTTCGCCTCCTTGGAGTGGCTGACGCCGTAGAAGATCCCCTCAGTCGTCTTCTTTCCGATCGCCTGCGCGTACTGATCACCCAGGGACGGGGCGGTCGTCTGGTACAGGATCTTCGGCGTGAAGCCTGCCTTTCGGAGCGCCCGGACCATGCCGACGCCGTCCTCGAAGGTGGCGCCGTTCACGACGAGATCGGGTTTCTTGGCCTTTATGGCGCTCGCGATGCCGTCGAGGTTCGGGTTGTCGATCGTGTACGTCTCGCGGTAGACCGTCTTGATCCCGGCCGGCTTGAGGATCTTCTCAATTCCCTCGGAGGTCGGCTGCGCGAACGGGTCGTCGAGCGTCGGGTACGCGGCCGTCTTCGGCCGCTGATCGGCGGGGAGCGAGGTGATGTACTTGGCCCAGACCTCGCCCTGCTTGTCGGCGGTCGACTGCTGGGCGAAGAACAGGAACTTGTAGCCGCGGTCGAACAGCTCCGGCGCGCCACCGGCTGGCTCGACGTACAGCATGCGGTTGCGCTCCGCAACGGTCGAGGCCGGGAGGTTCAAGAGCGAGGAGAACGTGCCGAGCAGAAGATCGACCTTGTCCTGGCTGATTAGGGCGTTGTAGTCGGAGACGATCGTGTTCTGGTTCGACTGGTCGTCCTTGATGACCATCTTCACGGGCCGGCCGTCGATCAGGCCGCCGCTGTCGTTCACCGTCGCCTGCCAGACCTCGTAGCCCTGCTTGGCCGCCTTGCCGGGCTCCGAGAACTCGCCGGTGAGCGGGAGCGAGGCACCGATCTTGATCGGCTCACCACTGGCCTTGCCGCCTCCGCCGCCACCTCCGCCATCGTCGTCGTCGTCACCGCATCCCGCCGCGCCGAGCGCGGCCATCATCAGCAGTGCGAGAACGAGCCAACGGAACTTGTGCATGGTGCCCTCCTCGACTCCGCGCGCCGCATTGCAAACGTTTGCTGCAATCGTGTGCAGCCTATCGGGGCGCTCAGAACCTTGTCAAGGAGGCGTACGCGCCGAGCGAGCCCTCGACCCCATCGAGTGGTCAGCGCGCCGGCCGCCCCGTCGAGCCGCGCACGACCAGGTGCGGCTCGAGCCGGATGTCGCGCGGCGGCACATCGCCGTCCTGGAGGCGCTCGAGCATCAGATGCGCCGCCGCCTTGCCGATCTCGTAGTGCGGGATGTGGATCGTCGTCAGCGGCGGCTGGAAGCGCGCCGCGAACGGCATGTCGTTGAAGCCGACCACGGCGACCTCCTCGGGGCAGCGAACGCCGCGCTCGCCGAACACGTCGTAGCAGCCGAGCGCGAGCAGGTCATTCGCCGCCGCAATCGCGGTCACATCGCCGCCCTCTGCGAGCAGCTGTCCGCACAGGCGCGCCCCCTCGGCCTCGGTGAAAGCCTCCGCAACCAAGACGAGCGCGGGGTCCGGCTCCAGCCCGGCGGCCCGCATCGTCGCGTGGAAGCTGTCGTGGCGGTCCAGGCCGGTGGAGTAGTCGAGCGGGCCCGAGAGGTGCGCGATGCGCGTGTGCCCCAGCGAGACCAGGTGCTCCACGGCGAGCCGCATGCCGACGCGGTCGTCCGCGGTGGCGGAGCTCACCGGCAGGTCCTCCTGGCGTCTGTTGACGAGCACAAGTTCGACCCCGGCGTCGAGCAGAGCGTCGTGCAGCCTGTGATCGCGCCGCGCCGTCGCCGCGATGATGCCGTCCACCTGCCGTGCGCGCATCGCCTGCATGTCGAGCAGCTCGCGCTCGGGGTCGTTGTCCGTGTTCGCGATCAGCGGCGTGTAGCCATCCGTTTCGAGGCGGTCCTCGATCCCGCGCAATATCGGCGGGAACAGCGGGTTCGTGAGATCGGGGATCAGAACGCCAATCGTGTACGAACGGTTGGTCTTCAGGCCGCGGGCGATGGGGTTCGGCTGGTAGCCGAGCGTCTCCGCCGCTTCGAGCACGCGCCGCGCGGTCTCCTTGTTTACCAGCGCGCGCGTCTCCTCGTTGAGCGCTCGGGATACCGTGGCCGGGTGGACGCCGGCCACGCGGGCAACGTCCCGAAGCGTGACGGCAACGCCCGGTCGCAGGTTGGAAGCCTCCACCGACGGAGATTATGCATACGTTTGCAGCGCTGACGACGCCGTGACGGATACCGCCCTGACTGCCGGCCAGGCCCCACCCGCCGAGGAATCGGCGCTTGCGCCGCTGCGGCGGCCGGGCTTCCGTGCGGCGTGGACCGCTCTCGCCGGCTCCCAGGTCGTGGTCTGGATGAACACGGTGGGCGCGGTCACGGTGATCGCGTCCCTGTCCGACTCTCCCACGCTGATTGCTTTCGTCCAGACCGCCAACAGCGTGCCGGCCGTACTGCTTGCTCTGCTGATGGGCTCGCTGGCCGACATCGTTGACCGTCGCCGCTTCGCGATCGGCTCGCAGAGCTGGATGCTCCTGTCTGCCGCGACGCTGGCCGTCCTCACCCTGTCCAACGTGATCACACCCGGGCTGGCGCTGGCCGTCACATTCGCGCTGGGCGCCGGCATGGCCACGACTTTCGTGATCTACCAGGCGCTGACGCAGGACTTCGTCCCGCGCTCCGAGCTCATGGCGGCGGTCGCGCTGAATGGCGTGGCGATCAATCTTGCGCGCGCGGTCGGCCCTGCGCTCGCGGGACTGATCATCGCCGTCCTCAGCGCGGGTGCGCTGTTCGCGGTCGAGGCCGGCATGCTCACGCTGATCGTCGCCCTCGTCGTCCTACGCGTACGCCCGCCGGGGTCGGCGCGCGCGTCGAGCGAGCGGCTGGCGCCCGCCGTGCGCGCGGGCCTCCGGTTCGTGCGCTACTCGCCGCCTGTCCGCACCGTGCTGCTGCGCGGGGCCGCATTCTCGGTCTCCGCCAGCGCGCTCTGGGCGCTGCTGCCCGTGGCTGCGCTCGGCCGGCTCGGGCTCTCGGAGAGCAGCTTCGGCCTCCTGATGGGGTGCGTCGGCGCCGGCGCGATCCTCGCCGCCACGTCGCTGCCACTCCTGCGTCGCCGATTTGCGTTCGACCGGCTGATAGCCCTCGGCAGCCTCGGCCTGGCAGGCGGTCTGATCGCGCTTGCGTACGTGCCCTCGGCGGAGCTCCTGGCAGTGCTGCTCGTGTTCACGGGCGGCTGCTGGCTAACGGTGCTCTCGTCGCTGAATACGTCGGCCCAGCGCGTGGCGCCCCGGTGGGTGCGCGCCCGCACGCTCGCCACCTTCCAGCTCGTGATGCAGGGCGGACTCGCGGCGGGGAGCCTCGTCTGGGGTCTCGTCACCGGCGCCGCCGACGTCGAGACCGCGCTCACGATCGCGGCCGCGGGTCTCGTGGCGGGCGTCGCGCTCGCCCGCCGCTGGCCGCTCGGCGACACCGAGCGCAGCGACCTCACGCCGGCCGGGCTCTGGGCGAGCCCGGAGGTCGGCTACGAGCCGGGACCGGAGGATGGCCCCGTCCTAGTCACCGTTGAGTACGAGATCGACCCCGGGGACGCCGGGCGCTTCGTGGCGACGATGCAGGAGCTCGGCCGCATCCGGCGCCGGGACGGCGCCCACCGCTGGGGGCTGTATGCGGACCTCGAACGCACGGGCAGCTATCTCGAGGAGTTCGTTGTCGAGTCCTGGTCGGAGCACCTCCGCCAGCACGACCGCCTGACCGTGGCGGACGTCGAGCTCACTCGGCTCACGAAGTCATTTCACCGTGGCGAGGGGCCGCCGAAGGTGCGGCACATGCTGTGGGCGCCCGCGGTGCTCGAAAGCAGGCGCGACGACGGCGAGCCGCGCGTGAGCGACTAGTCCTGGACGATCAGGACCGTTCCTGCGGCCAGGAGCGCGATCCCCAGCAGCTTCTCCCAGGTGATCACGCGCTCGTCCAACCCGAGCACGCCGAGCCGGTCGAGCACGACCGACAGGCTGAGTTGACCGGCGATGACGGCGGCGGTGACCCCACCCGCGCCCAGCTCACGCACCGCGACGAGCGTCGCCAGGACGATCGCCACGCCCCCGAAGCCGCCGACGATCCAGTAGTACCAGGGCGGCGTCGCCACGCTCTGATCGATGTGGAATCCACCCTCGAAGGCGAACGCGACGAACAGGACCAGCACGGTCCCGGCGATGAAGTTGACGGTCACGGCGCCGAGGTCGCCCAGCTTGTGCGAGATCACGTTGTTCGCGGGCGCCTGGGCGGCCACGACACCGCCGGCCGCCACCGTCACCAGGACGGCGAGCTCCTTGCTCACTTGGCTTCCAGCCAGTTCTGCCCGACGCCGCAGTCGACCTCGAGCGGCGGGTCCATCTCGAAGGCCCCGGCCATCTCCCGCACGATGATCTTGCCGGCGGCCTCGACCTCGGCCGCGGGCGCCTCGAACAGCAGCTCGTCGTGGATCTGGAGGACGACCTGTGTGGCGAGGCCGGCCGCGCGCAGCTGATCGCGCGTGCGGACCATCGCCATCTTCATGATGTCGGCGGCGGTCCCCTGGATCACCATGTTGACCGCGAGCCGCTCGCCCAGCGAGCGCGTCTGGAACTGGCGCGAGCGCAGCTCCGGCACGCGCCGGATGCGGCCGAACAGGGTGGTCACGTGGCCCTCCTCGCGGGCGCGCTCGATCGTCTCGTCGATGAACTGCTTCACGCGCGGGAAGCGCTCGAGGTAGGCGTCGATGAACTCCTGCGCCTCCTCCTTCTCGATCTGGAGCCGGTCCGCCAGCCCGAACGCCGACAGCCCGTAGACGATGCCGTAGTTGACCATCTTCGCCTTCGAGCGCGTGCCGGGGTCGGACCTGCCCCCGAGGATCGCCTCCGCGGTGGCGGTGTGCACGTCCTCGCCGCGCCGGAAGATCTCCTTCAGCACCGGCTCGTCGGCGATGTGCGCGAGCAGCCGCAGCTCGACCTGCGAGTAGTCCGCCGAGATCAGCCTGTTGCCCTCCTCGGCCACGAAGCAGGCGCGGATCTCGCGGCCCTGCTCGGTGCGGATGGGGATGTTCTGGAGGTTCGGCTCCGTGCTCGACAGGCGGCCGGTGGCGGTGGCGGTCTGGTTGAAGGTCGTGTGGAGCCGGCCGTCGTCGCCGATCAGCTCGGGGAAGGCGTCGAGGTAGGTCGACTTGAGCTTCGTGACCTCCCGCCACTCCTCGATCGCCGGGATGATCTCGTGCTCGGCGCGGATCGCCTGAAGGACGCGGGCGTCTGTCGAGAAGCCGGTCTTGCCGCGGCGCTTCTTCGAGAGGCCGAGCTTGTCGAACAGGATGTACCCGAGCTGCTGCGGCGAGCCGATCGTGAACTGCTCGCCCGCCAGCTCCCAGACGCGCCGCTCGAGCTCCGCGGCGCGGGCACCGAAGCGCTCGCTGATCCCGCGCAGCCGCCCCACGTCCAGCTTGATGCCGGCGCGCTCCATCTCGACCAGCACGTCCACCAGCGGCAGCTCGACCTCGTGGAAAAGCCGCGTCAGGCCGTCCTCCTCGAGCCTCGCGCGCTGGCGCTCTGCGAGCACGCGCGTGACGACCGCGCGCTCGGCGATCCCGTTGGCGCCCTCGACCGTGGCCGCGATGCCCGCCTCGGCCGTGAGCTCGTCGAGCGGGTAGCCGCGCCGCGCCGGGTCGATCAGGTAGGCGGCGATCATCGTGTCGTGCTGAAGCGCGACCGCGGGGGCGGCCTCCTCGCTCACGGCGGTGGTCTTCCAGTCGTGGTAGGCGATCAGGTGCTCGCCGCGCGCCATCGCCAGGGCGGCCAGCGTCTCGCACTCGGCGACGAGCGCCTCGCCGCCGGCGTAGGCGGCGACCTTCATCGGCCCGATCGGCGGACCGCCGACGTCGAGCGCCTCTTGGCCGTCCTGCTCGCCCGCCGGACGCGGACGCTCCGCGGCCAGGGCGACCAGGTCGCCGTCGAGGGCGCCGATCTCCGCGAGCGGTACCTCGCGTCCCTTCGTGTGGACGACCTCCTCGGCGCGCTCGGCCGGCGCCGCCGCCTCGCCCTCCCCGAGCGCCTCCTCGAGCCGCTCGAGCGGGGCGCGGAGCTCGAACTCCCTAAACGTCTCGCGCAGGCGCGAGCGGTCGGGCTCGCGCGCGGCGATGTGATCGAGGTCGATCTTGCCGAGGTCGATGTCCCGGATAGCGGTCGCGAGCGTCTTCGAGACGCGCGCGTCCTCCGCGTGGTTCAGGAGGTTCTCCTTGCGCTTCGCCCCGGAGATCTTGTCGACGTTGCCCAGCACGCCCTCGAGCGAGCCGTGCTGCTGGAGCAGCTGCGAGGCGGTCTTCTCGCCGATGCCCGGGACGCCGGGGATGTTGTCCGAGGTGTCGCCCTTCAGCCCCACGAAGTCCGGGATCAGCTCCGGCGCGATGCCGTAGCGATCGATCACCGCATCGCGGTCGTAGACCTTGGTTTCGGTGATGCCGCGGCTCGTGGCCATCACGCGCACCCCGGGCTCGATCAGCTGGAACAGGTCGCGGTCGCCGGTCACGACCATGACCTCGTAGCCCTTCTCGCGCGCGCGCTCGGCGATGGTGGCGATCACGTCGTCGGCCTCGTAGCCGTCGACGCGCACGTTCTCGTAGCCGAAGGCGTCCACAAGCGGCTGCATATGCGGCCACTGCTCCGCGAGCAAGTCCGGCCGCGACTGGCGCTGCGCCTTGTACTCGTCGTACACCGCCTCACGGCCCGACATGCCGGCATCCCAGACCACCAGGGTCGGCTTGGCCCCGTACTCCGAGATGATCTTCACGAGCATCGACGCGAACCCGAAGATCGCGTTGGTCGGCTGCCCCTTCGAGGTCGCGATCGACTCGGGAAGCGCAAAAAAAGCGCGATAGACAAGGCTGTTCCCGTCGATCAGGAACAGCTCTTTCTGCGGCTCGTCAGGCACGAATCAACCCTATCGACGGGACCGGCCGCGCCCCGCCGCGGCCATGATCGAAACGAACTACGGCAATGAAGGGTGCCCGGCTGGGGGTGGGTCGACCATTGCCCCCACCTGCTCCAGACCGGCCGCCCTATGATCACCGCACGGTGGCCATCCCCTCCGCACAGTTCTCCCTGACCCTGCGCGTCGCCCTCCCCTCCCGGCCTGGCGGGGTCCTCGGCAAGGTCACCGCGGCCATCACCCGCGCGGGTGGCTCCATCGTCGCCGTGGATACCGTCGCCGCCAAGGGCGAGCGCACGATCCGCGAGATCACGGTCGAGTGCGGCAGCAGCCACCACCGCGGCCAGGTGATCTCGGCGGTTCAGGCGGTGAAGAGCGCCGAGGTGGTCGAAGTCACGGACCGCACCTTCGAGGTCCACCGGCGCGGCAAGATCCACACCGGCCTCAACCTCCCGCTGAAGAGCCGCGACGACCTCTCGATGGCCTACACGCCAGGTGTCGCGCGCGTCTGCACCGCCATCGCCGAGAACCGCCAGAAGGCGTTCAAGTACACGATCAAGGCCAACACGGTGGCCGTCGTGTCCGACGGCACCGCGGTGCTCGGCCTCGGCGACATCGGCCCCGAGGCGGCCATGCCCGTGATGGAGGGCAAGGCCATGCTCTTCAAGGAGTTCGCCGACGTGGACGCGTTCCCGATCTGCCTCGCGACCAAGGACGTGGACGAGATCGTCGACACCGTGATCCGGATCGCCCCCACCTTCGGCGGCATCAACCTCGAGGACATCTCCTCGCCGCGCTGCTTCGAGATCGAGGACCGCCTCAAGCGCGCGCTCGACATCCCGGTCTTTCACGACGACCAGCACGGCACCGCCATCGTGACGCTGGCGGCGCTCATCAATGCATGCCGGCTCACCGGGCGGCGCATGGAGGAGCTCGAGGTCCTGATGGTCGGCGCCGGCGCCGCGGGGGTGGCGGTGGCGAAGATCCTGATGGACGCGGGCGTCACGTCGATCGTCGCCTGCGACCGCTTCGGCGCCATCCACGCCGGGCGTGACGACTACCAGGCCGGCTCCATGAACGCGCCCAAGCGCTGGCTCGCCGAAAACACGAATCCCGGCCGGCGCGACGGCCAGCCGCGCGAGGTCATCGAGGGGACCGACGTGTTCATAGGGCTGTCCGGCCCGGGGATCATCGACGCGCACGACCTCCAGAAGATGAACCCCGACCCGTTCGTGTTCGCGATGGCGAACCCGAATCCCGAGGTGCGGCCGGAGGAGGCGGCGCCGTACGTGCGCGTGATGGCGACCGGCCGCTCCGACTACCCGAACCAGATCAACAACGTGCTGGCGTTTCCGGGGATCTTCCGGGGCGCGTTCGACGTGCGGGCCGCCGCGATCACCGAGGAGATGAAGCTCGCGGCCGCGCGCGGGATCGCGTCCGTGGTCGGAGACGACGAGCTCGACGAGGACTACATCATCCCGAGCGTGTTCAACCGCGACGTGGCGCGGCAGGTGGCGAGTGCGGTTGCCGACGTGGCGGAGCGGGGCGACGACGAGGACGCCCTGGAGCAGCCGACGTTCGAGCGCGCGACCGTCAGCTGATGCGGGTCGCGGTCACCGGCGCGACCGGCACGATAGGCCGCGCCCTTGTAACGGCACTGACAACCCGCGGCGACGCGGTAACCGTCCTGTCGCGGAACCCGGAGCGAGCGAGGAGCGCGCTGGGAGGGGTCGCGGACGAGGCGGGCGCCGCGCGGGAGCACGCGGAAGAGGCCGCCGACGCCGCGCCCGAGCGCCCGGATGAGGCGGACGCCACGGCGGCGCGCGGCGTCCTCGAGGCTGCCGCCTGGCCCGATCCCAAGGCCGGGCCTCCTCCCCCGGATGCCCTTCGCGGCCGCGATGCCGTCGTCCATCTGCTCGGTGAGCAGATCGCCCAGCGCTGGTCCGACGCCGCCAAGCGGGAGATCCGGGACTCGAGGATTCTCTCCACGCGCAACCTTGTGGGCGCGCTCGCCGAGCTACCCGAGGCGGAGCGGCCGCGCACGCTCGTCTCGCAGTCGGGCGCAGGCCGGTACGGCCACAGGGGCGACGAGCGCCTCGATGAGTCGTCGCCCGCGGGCGACGACTTTCTGGCGATGCTCTCGGTGGACTGGGAGGCCGAGGCACGCCGGGCCGAGGAGGTCGGCGTCCGCGTGGCAGTGAACCGGACCGGGATGGTGCTGTCGCCCACCGGAGGAGCGCTCGAAAAGATGCTCCCGTTCTTCAAGGCAGGCGTCGGAGGCCCGGTTGCGGGCGGCCGGCAGTACGTGCCCTGGGTGCACCTCGACGACGTAGTCGGAGCGATCCTGTTCGAGCTGGATACCGAGGCGGCGAGCGGACCGGTCAACCTGACTGCGCCCGAGCCAGTGACCAACAAGCACCTCTCCAAGGCGCTCGGCCGCGTGCTCCGCCGTCCCGCCTTCGCCCCTGTCCCGGCGCTGGCCGTGAGGGCGCTCTACGGCGAGATGGCGGACATCGTCACGACCGGCCAGCGTGCCGTCCCGGCGCGCCTCACAGAGCTCGGCTACGGCTTCCGGCAGCCCGAGCTCGAGGCCGCCCTGCGCGACGCTACAGGGAGCACGCCGGCGGGATCCTGACGGCGAGGTCCCGCTGGCTGAAGCCGCCCTCGCCCGCGCGGCCGCTGATCTTGCACCACGTCAGCCGGCGGCTCGGGAAGTCGACCACCGCGCGGTAGGGGTGGCCGATCGCGCCCCCCCGCGAGGTGTCGAGCTTGGGCAGGTCGCTCGTCACGGCAAGGCAGTTGTACGACGCGACCGTGCCGCCGTCCGCCTCCCTGAGAGGCCTGCACTCCACCCGCTTCGCGGGCGGGCCGCTGAGCTGCCCGGCCGCGACGCGCCCGCGGGCATCGGCCAGGATCTCGCTCCGGAGCGTGGCGACCACCGCGGCATCCGAAGCGCCCCTGGCGGCGCGCGCCCGGTGCGGCTGCTGCTCCGCGATCAGATGGCGCCGGCGCTCCGCCATCGCAGCCGCCGCTTCCTGGCGCTCCTGGGCCGAGCGCTCGCGGTTCGACTCCGCGATCCGCGGGACCAGCACGATCGCGGCGACGGCCACCCCGATCAGGAACAGACCGCCGCCGACCTTGACCGCGATCCGCCCCCCCGGACCCAGCTTCCGGTACAGGAACGACGGCACGGACAGCAGCCCTGGGAGCGGCTCGTAGCGGTCGTTCTCGGGGGCGCCCACGCCCCCGAAGCTAGCGGTCTCTGCGCCGTCTCAGCGTGCCGGGAAGCAGCTCGGCGAGCAGGAAGAAGACGAACAGCAGCAGCCCGAAGAAAACGATGATGTCGAACAGGATGACCAGCATGTCGTACGTGCGGCTCGGGTAGCTGAAGACCGTCGTGATCACCAGCACGACCACGTAGGCCGCCGACACGAGCACAACCGCGAACGCGATGTTCGTGTAGCGCTCGGCCTGCTCGCGGTCCTCGTGTCCGCGGGCCCTGTTCGCCATGATGCTGAGCAGCGCGTAGATGACGATCAGCACTACGAGCGGCGTGTACATCGCCGAAGGCAGGTTCTCGGCCGCGATCGGCAGCGTCATGAGCCGCCCTCCGCTTCGCGCTCAGCCCGCGCCTCCGCGACCGTCTTCCCCCCGCCGCGGCCGAACGGGCCCTGGAGCTTCCAGCGCGAGTCCTGCCGCGCCGGGACCAGGAGCATGACGACCACGCCGACCACGCTGAGCAGAAGCCCGAGCGCCAGTCCCAGCTTTGGGCTGTAGCCCTTCCGCTCGGATAGGTAGTTCGCGACGATCGCGGACAGGAGCCATGCGTACAGGAGATACAGGGCCTTCGCGCCGATGGCAGCGATCACCAAGGTCATGCGCCCAGGTATGCCTTCTGAACCTCGGGGTTGTCGCGGAGCGACTCGGAGTTGTCGCTCACCGCGATCTGGCCGGTCTCGAGCACGTAGCCGCGCTTCGAGACGCCGAGCGCGAAGTTCGCGTTCTGCTCGACGAGCAGGATCGTCGTGCCCTGGCGGTTGATCTCCGCGATCGTCTCGTAGATGCGCTCGACGAGAATCGGGGCGATTCCCATCGACGGCTCGTCGAGCAGCAGCAGCTTGGGGTTTGCCATGAGCGCGCGGCCGATGGCGAGCATCTGCTGCTCGCCGCCCGACATGGTGCCCGCCTTCTGCTTCTCGCGCTCCAGAAGCCGCGGGAACAGCTCGAACACCCGTGTAAGGTCGTCGCTCACTCCCGAGTCGCGCCGAAGATATGCGCCGAGCTCCAGGTTCTCGCGCACGGTCATGCGCTGGAAGCAGTGCCGACCCTCGGGCGACTGGGAGATGCCGAGCCGCACGATGTCCTGCGGCGGTGTCTCCGCGATCTCCCTCCCGTCGAAGCGAATGGTGCCCTGGCGCGGGGGTGTCAGGCCCGAGATCGACCTGAGCGTCGTCGACTTGCCGGCGCCGTTCGAGCCGATCAGGGTGACGATCTCGCCCTCCTCGACCTCGAGCGAGATGCCCTTCAGCGCGGCGATGTTGCCGTAGTAGGTGTGGATGTCGTCGAGCTCGAGGAGCGCCATGTCAGCCGCTCTGCTTTCCGAGGTAGGCCTCGATGACGCGCTCGTTGGCGCGGATCTGCTCCGGTTGCCCCTCGGCGATCTTCTCGCCGTGGTCCAGCACCCAGATGTGCTCGGAGACGCCCATCACGACCTTCATGTCGTGCTCGATCAGCAGGATGGTGAGGTCCCGGTCGCGGCGCAGCTGATCCATGAACTCGGTCAGCCGCTGCGACTCCTGGGGATTCATACCCGCCGTGGGCTCGTCGAGGAGGAGCAGCTTGGGGTCGGAGGCCAGCGCGCGCGCGATCTCCACGCGGCGCTGGTCGCCATACGACAGGTTCGCGGCGGCCTGGTCGTGAAGCTCTTGGGCGAGCCCGACGTAGGTCAGCATCTCGCGCGCCTTATCGGTGACGTCCGACTCCTCGCGCCGCACGCGGGGAACTCGCAGGATCGACCCGAACAGCCCCGCATGCATCCGCGCATGGCATCCGACCATCACGTTCTCGAGCGCGCTCATCGTCGAGAACAGCCGGATGTTCTGGAAGGTGCGGGCGACGCCGAGCGAGGTGATGATGTCCGGGCGCCGGGCGGTCACGTCCTGCCCGTCGAACAGGATGCGCCCGGCGGTCGGCCGGTACAGCCCGGTCAGCATGTTGAAGAAGGTCGTCTTGCCGGCGCCGTTCGGCCCGATGATCGAGACGATCGATAGCGGCGCGACGTCGATCGACACGTCGCTGACGGCGAGCAGCCCGCCGAAGACCTTGGTGGTGCCGACCGTCGACAGTATCGAGCCGTTCGAGCTCATACGCGCGCCTCGAAGACCGACTCCGTCTCGCCCACGCCCTCGGTCAGCTCCATTTGGCGTCGTCGCTCGGGCAGGATGCCCTCGGGTCTCAGCACCATCATGATCACGAGGATGAACCCGAACACGCCAAACGAGATCTCGGTGAAGCTGAAGTCGAGACCGAGGTCGCGGAGCTTGTCGCCCACGAAACCCTGATCGAGGACGTCCGGGATCAACCGGTTGTTCACGAACGCGAGCGCGACCGCGCCGATCACCACCCCCCAGATGCTCCCCAATCCACCGAGGATGACCATGGCGAGGATGAAGATCGAGAAGCCGAACTGGAACTGGTTCGCGTTGACGCTCGAGAAGTAGGTGCCGAGGAACGCGCCCGAGATGCCGCCGAATGCGCCGCCCGTCGCGTAGGCGAGCAGCTTCGTCTTCACGAGCGGCACGCCCATGCTGGCCGCGGCCACCTCGTCCTCCCGCAGCGCGATCCAGGCTCGCCCGAGCTTCGAGTCGCGCAGGCGGATGTTCACGAAGAGCACCACGAGGACCACCGCGAAGATGGCCCAGTAGTAGGGCCGCAGGTTTAACGCGGAGTCGAATGGTTCCAAGAAGGGCAGGTCGATGGGGTCGATCGGCGAGATCGACTGGCGTCCGTTCGAGAGCTTGTAGTCGCTGAAGATCGTGATCTCGTCGCCGTTGGCGAAGACGCGGCCGATGATCTCCCCGAACGCGAGCGTGACGATGGCGATGTAGTCGCCGCGCAGGCGCAGCGTCGGCAGGCCGATGATCGCGCCGGCAGCGGCGCACACGATGATCGCCCCGATGATGAGGATCAGGAAGTTCACGTGGATCCCAGGGAGCGTCGCGGCGAAGCCGGTCACCCCGATGTGGATTCCCTCCTCGCCGTTCACTCCCGTGTAGAAGTCGGAGGCCCACCAGCCCACGGCCATCGCGCCGAAGGCGTAGAAGGCCACATAGCCCAGGTCGAGCAGCCCGGCGAAGCCGACCACGAGGTTCAGACCCAGCGCCATCACGACGTAGGCGAGCGCGAGGATGCAGTCGTCCATGAAGCCGTCGAGCGGCGGGCGGAAAAGCGGGAACAGCGCCGCGCCGACGACGACAACCGTCGGGAGCAGGTACTTCGCCCACGGACGCGTGCGGAGTCCCTGGATCGTGCTCATCCGGCCTCCCTCGTCTCCTCGCCGATCAGCCCCTGCGGCCGGAAGGTCATGATCAGGACCAGGTACGCGAAGATCACGGCGGGCGTCCACTCATTGCCGATGCGGTTGTCTGAGATCTGCTGGATGCAGCCGATGATCAGGCCGCCGAGGACCGCGCCGCGCAGGTTGCCGATGCCGCCCATGACCGCCGCCGTGAACGCGATCAAGCCGGCCGTGAAGCCCTGGAAGAACCAGACGTTCGTCTGGTAGAGCGTGTTGATCAGCCCCGCGGCGCCTGCCAGCAGGCCGCCGAGCAGGAAGGTCAGCGAGATGGTTGTGTCGACGTTGATCCCCATCAGCTTCGCGGCCTCGGGGTCCTGGGCCGTCGCGCGCATCGCCTTGCCGAGCCGGCTCTGGGCTACGAAGGTCGTGAGCAGAAGGACGAGCGGGATCGTCACCGCGAACGCCAGCAGGTCCCCGCGCGAGAGCGAGACCCCAACGATGTTGACGAGCTCCTTCTGGGACTTGATCAGGTCCGGCACTCCGCGCTGCGAGGCGCCGAGCCAGAGGATGCCGACGTTCTGCAGGATGAACGAGAAGCCGACCGCCGTGATGAGCGGCGCCAGCTTCGGCGCCCCGCGTAACGGCCTGTAACCGACCCGCTCGATCATCACGTTGAGCGAGCCGCTCACCAGCATCGCAGCGACGAGCGTGCCGAGCAGCCCGAGGACCAGCGCGGCCGTACCGGTGTTGGGGTTGAGCCCGAGCGGCGACCACAGCGCGAACGACGTGAAGGCGCCGATCATGAAGATCTCGCCGTGGGCGAAGTTGATCAGCTCGATGATTCCGTAGACGAGCGTGTAGCCGAGCGCCACCAGCGCCCAGATCGCCCCGTTCGACAGGCCGTCGGCGAGGTTGTTCCCGATGCGGGTGAGGTTCCCGTCGTTGATCAGGTCCTGAATGCCGTAGTAGGCCGGGAACGCGATCAGGACCGCGATCAGGCCGTACTTCGAGATGAAGTCAGCGACGACCTCCGATCTTCTCGGCTTCAGGGCCTGCCCAGCACGAATCCCGGCAGCTTCCAATGTCCCCTCAAGTGTTCGCGGTGGGGACGGGCGCGAGGCCCGTCCCCACTTCCGCGGCTACCGTAACCGATCCGGCGGTCGGGAGCGAGGGTCGGCTTGCTCAGCCTCCCGCCTGGATCGCCTTAACGAACTCCAGCTGGCCGCCCTTGATGTCGTAGACACCGTAGTCAGTCAGCGTGGTGTCGCCGTTCTTGTCGATGTCGTACTTGCCGAGAACGCTGTCGCGACCCTTCGTGTGATCGAGGAGCTGCTTGCGCACCGCCTCGCGGTCGTTGGCCTTGTCGCCAACGGCCTTCAGCGTGTCCAGTGCCAGCTTCATCGTCTCGTAGCCGTAGATGGAATACGGGTCCGGCTGAGAGACGCCGTACTTCGCCTTGAAGTCGTCGAAGAACTTCACGGCTGACGCGATGCCCTTCTTCTTGAACTCCGCGGGACTCAGCGTCGCGACCGTCACCGTGGTGCGGGCGCCGACGTCGGCCGGGATGCCGCCCTCCTTCGGGTCGGAGAACGCCGCCTCGGCGACGCCGTCCGGTCCGTAGAGCTTGCAGTCCGGGCAGGCCGCCGCCACGTCCTTGAACACCTGGACGTAGTTCTCACCGGTCACGCCCGAGCCGACGAAGCAATCGGCCTTGATCTTGGCCGCGAGCGAGCGGTAGTTCGGCGCGTTCCTGTCCGTGCCGTCGTTCCCCTCGACCGTCAGGCCGACCTTCTTCGCCGCGCTCTCGACGTTCTTCGCGAGACCCGCGCCGTAGGTGGTCTTGTCGTTGAAGATATGGACGGACTTGCAGCCGTCCTCCTTCATGATGGACGCGAGCGCCGCACCCTGGATCGTGTCCGTCGGGACGATGCGAGCGTAGGTGCGCTTGCCGGTCGGGTAGTACTTGTCCGGCTCTCCCGGCTCCGATCCCGGCGCATCCGTCGTGAGTCCGACATACGTGTTCGACGGGCTGATCTGCGGGATGTTCGCCTTGTTCAGGATGGGGAGCGAAACCTTCGTACCTCCGGAGTTGAATTCCCCGAGGTAGAAGATCGTGCTCTCGTCCTGAACGGCCTTCCGCGCGTTCTGCGCAGTCTGGCCTTCATCCGCGGTGCCCGGGTTCTGGGCCGTCGAGTCGTCAAGCGAGACATAGTTGATCTTGTACTTGCCAACCTTGTTGCTCACTTCGGAGAGGGCCAGCCTCTCGCCGTTGATCACGGCCTCCGACTGCGTCTTCGATGTTCCCTGCAGCGGAAGGCTTGAATAGATGGTCAGCGTGTCGCCGGAGACGGTGCCGCCGCCACCACCTCCCCCGCCAACTGAATCGTCGTCGTCGCCGCAGGCCGCGAGGCCCAGGGCGAGGACGCCGACGAGGCAGCTCAAAGCTGCCAGCCAACGTACTCGCACAACGTCCCTCCTATGGAGTGGCTCCAACCTGGCGCGGAATCCTAACCACGCTTTGGCGAGCTGGGGCGGCCAACAGCGCGCTTAACGCGGAGAAAATCTCGCTCCAGGCCCCGTTCAGGGCCTTGACTTCCTGAGCCAGCCCTCGTCGTCGGGCCGGTAGAGCACGACCCTATGGGTCCCCACGCGCCGCCCCAGCCGCAGCCCGGCGGAGATCACGCGGCGGCGTTCGCGCCCCCCCTCGGCCACCGCGTCGAGCACGAGCCGCATCGCCTCGTAGCCGGCGCGCTCGGCGGTGATCGCCGGCCCGACCGCCTCGATATGGGTGGGACCCGCAGGGAGCGCCAGCTCCGGCAACGCGAGTATTCCGCTCGACGCGTACACCGGGATCCCCGGCAGCGCGGCGTCGATTGCCACGAGCAGCGGGATCGTGCCGCGGCTTGCAACGCAGAGCTGGACCACGGCGTCCGGGTGGCCCTCGGCGAGTCCGCGCGCGATGTCCGGGATGTCGTCGACCTCGCCGCGATACTCCTCCGACGCGACGGCCTTGATGCCGGCGCGCCGGGCGCGGTCGACGACCTCTGCCGCGAGCTCGCGGCCGTAGATCTCTCGGTCGTAGACGAGCCCGAAGTCGGTCACTCCCGCGGAGCGGAGTCGCGCGACGATCGCGTCGGCCTCGTCCAGGTCGGTCGGTCCCACGCGTACGAAGCTGCGGCGGTCGGTCGGGTAGTAGCGCTCCGGTCCTGCTCGGGGACGGCCTGGTGCGCGCTGGGTGAGGCTCGTGAGGCCGTCGCTCGGGGAGACCTGGAGCAGGCCGGCGTCGTTCGTGATCGGGACCGAGATGGCCGTCGCGCCGTAGTCGAGCTCGCCCAGGTAGGCGATGGCGGTGGGATCATCGGCCGCCCGGTGCGCGTTCTCCGCGACGAGGTCGGGCTCCCAGGCGTGCTCGCGGTCGTCCGTCGCGGGGAGCCGCCGCAGCCTGATCCGGAGACCGCCGGCCCGCCCGTGGCGATCGGCCAGCGCGCGCCGCTCCCCCGCGAACACCTCGGCCGCGGCCTCGGCGGAAACCCCGTGCCGCGGGATGCTCGAGTACACGGTTGCGGTGTCGCCCTCGATGCGTTGCGGCCCGTCGGCGGCGCTGTTTCCGAGACAGCCCGTGAGCGTGCCCGCCGCCGCGCACAGCAGCGCGAGCAGCTTCGCCCCCTGACCGGGTGTCCCTCCGCGAGTCACGGCGGGCCATTCTGACGGGCGTGGGTATCGTGCCCGGCGTGCGGATCGGCCTACTCACGGGGGGTGGCGACTGTCCCGGCCTGAACGCGGTCATCCGCGCGGTCGTGCGCAGGGGCATCGACGACCACGGTCATGAGATCGTCGGCTTCCGCGACGGCTGGCGCGGGCCGATCGAGGGCGACAGCGACGAGCTGACCGTCGAGTCGACGCGCGGGATCCTGCCTCGCGGCGGGACGATCCTGGGCTCATCCAGGACGAACCCGTTCAAGCGCGACGACGGCCCCGACCGGATCCGCGAGACGCTCGGCGCGCTGAGCCTCGACGGCCTGGTCGTGATCGGCGGCGAGGACACGCTGGGCGCGGCGGCGCGCCTCCACGGGGAGCACGACCTCCCCATCATCGGCGTGCCGAAGACGATCGACAACGACCTTGCCGGGACCGATATGACGTTCGGCTTCGACACCGCGGTGCAGATCGCCACCGATGCGATCGACCGGCTGCATACCACGGCGGAGTCGCACAACCGCGTGATGATCGTCGAGGTGATGGGGCGGCACGCGGGCTGGATCGCTCTCCACTCCGGGCTGGCGGGCGGCGCGGACGTGATCCTGATCCCCGAGCGCCCGTTCGACATCGAGGAGGTCTGCCGGCTGATCCAGCGCCGCCACTCGCGCGGGCGCTACTTCTCGATCGTCGTCGTCGCGGAGGGCGCCGTGCCCCAGGAGGGCACCATGGAGGTCGTCACCGGCAGCGAGGACGAGTTCGGGCACGCGCGCCTCGGCGGCATCGGGCAGCGGCTCGAGCGTGAGATCGAGGAGCGGACCGGCATCGAGTCGCGTGCGACGGTGCTCGGGCACATCCAGCGCGGTGGCACCCCGACCGCCTTCGACCGCGTGCTCGCGACGCGCCTCGGCCTGGCCGCGTCGGATGCGGCGGACGAGGCGCGCTGGGGCGTCATGCCGGCGCTGCGCGGCACGCGCATCCAGCTCGTGCCGCTCTCCGAGGCGGTCACCGCGTTGCGCACCGTGCCGGTCGAGGACTACGAGGCGGCTGAGACGTTCTTCGGCTAGAAGCCCGCGCCCTGCTCTTCGGGCTCGGCTGTCTCTCGCCCCAGCAGCTGGTCGATGAACGGCTTCGTGATCTCGTAGGCGGCGGCGCACACGACCAGGAAGGCCGTGAGCAGGAACGCGTCGAACGCCTTGATGCCGAACGCCCAGGCGGTGATCCACCAGACCAGACCGACCACGAGCGCGACGAGAACGGCCATCAGCGGCGCTCGGCCACGGCCTTGCGCAGCTTGGTCATGGCGTTGAAAGCCGACCTCATCGCGCGGTCGGTGCCCGAGCCGTCCGTCGGCAGCATGCCGATCTGGCGCGCGATGCTCATGCCGTCGAAGTAGGCGGTGTTGCTGACCAGCTCGCCGTCCTCGAGCTCGAACAGGTCGAGCCCGCGAATCTCGATCCGCTTGCCGGTCGGCTCGATGTCCATCAGCGGCGCGCCGGTGTGAGTGCCCTCGAGACGCCACTCGACCGCGCAGCTCCGCTCGTCGGCGACGAGCCGTGTGAGCGTCGTGCGCGCGTCGGGCAGCGCGGCGAACAGGGACTTGAAGTAATCGCGGAGCTCGTCCGGCCCGCGCAGCACCCCGACGGCGACGATGTCCTCGACGCCATCCTCGCGCCAGTGGGCCGCCATCGCGTGGGCGTCGCGGTTGTCCATCGCCTCGAAGTAGGAGCGCACCTTCTGCTCCACCGCCTTGCGCCGGGTGATGCGCTTCCTCTGCGGCTTCTCCCCCGCCTCGGGAGTGGCCCGTTCCGTGGCCTCGGCTGGCCTGGTCTCCGCCATATGGGAGCCACACTACCAGCGATTTCGGAGCCGCCGAAGGGCCGCGGACTGGCGGGCGGGACACCCCGTCAATGCCGCAGTTTCAAGCCTGCAACGCGTCAGCGAGCTCCGCCACCACCGCCCCCACCCCAGCCGCCCCGCCCTCGCCCGCCGCGCGCACCACCCGGCTCCCGACGATGACCCCGTCGGCCAGCTCCGCGACCGAGCGTGCCTGCTCGGGCGTCGAGATGCCGAAGCCGACCGCCACAGGCAGCTCGGTCGAGGCGCGCACGCGGTCGATCGTCTCGGCCAGGCCGGGCGGCAGCTCGTCGCGCTCGCCGGTCGTGCCGGTGAGCGACACCGTGTAGACGAACCCGCGCGCGTCGGCGCCGATCGCGGCGATCCGCTCCGGAGTGCTGGTGGGCGCCACCAGCGGCACCAGCGCGAGCCCCTCGGAGTCGCAGGCGGCGCGAAGCTCAGCCGCCTCGTCATGCGGGAGGTCCGGCACGATCAAGCCAGACGCCCCAGCCGAAGCTGCCCTCAGAGCAAAAGCGCCCACGCCCGCCGTGAGCACGATATTGGCGTAGACCATCAAGACAACCGGCACCCTCACCGAAAGTCGTTCGCAGACGCCCAGCACGGCGTGAGGAGTCGCACCCGCGGCGAGCGCGTCAACCCCCGCGGCGTGAATCACCGGGCCGTCCGCAAGCGGGTCCGAGAACGGAATCCCGAGCTCGAGCAGGTCGGCGCCCGCGTCGCTGGCAGCCATCCCGGCCGCCACCGATTCCTCGATGCTGGGATAGCCCCCCATCAGGTACGGCATCAACGCCGCGCGCTTCCCGTGCTCGGCAAACGCGGTGGCAATGCCCGCCGACGCCACGCTCATCCCAGCGCCAGCACCTCGGCCAGGTCCTTGTCGCCCCGCCCGGACAGCGTCACCAGCGTCAGCCCCTCGGACGGGTTCGCGAGCACCCACGCGGTCGCGTGCGAGGACTCGAGCGCCGGCAGGATGCCCTCCAGCCGCGCGACGCGGTGGAACGCGGCCAGCGCGCCGGAGTCCTCCACGCCCTCGTAGCGGACCCGTCCCGAGTCGCGCAGCCAGGCGTGCTCGGGGCCGACGCCGGGATAGTCGAGACCGGCCGAGATCGAGTGCGCCTCGAGGATCTGGCCCGCCTCGTCCTGCAGCACGCCTGTGAGCGCTCCGTGGAGGACGCCGCGTGCGCCGGTCGTGAGCGGCGCGGAGTGACGCCGGGTGGCGAGGCCCTCACCCGCGGCCTCGACGCCGATCAGCTCCACGTCGTCGTTCACGAACGGGATGAAGGTGCCGATCGCGTTGGAGCCGCCGCCCACGCATGCGACGGCCCTGTCGGGGAGCCGGCCGGCCTGGTCGAGCAGCTGCGCTCGGGCCTCGTCGCCGATCCGCCGCTGCAGGTCTCGCACGAGCGCGGGGTACGGTGCCGGGCCGACGCAGGAGCCGATCACGTAGTGCGTCGACTCCACGTTCGCCACCCAGTCCCGGATCGCCGCCGAGACCGCCTCCTTGAGCGTCCGCGCGCCCGCGTCGACCCCGCGCACCTCGGCGCCGAGCAGCCGCATGCGCTGAACGTTCGGCTCCTGGCGGCGCATGTCCTCCGTGCCCATGTAGACGACGCACTCGAGGCCGAGCAGCGCACAGGCCGTCGCGGCCGCCACCCCGTGCTGACCCGCGCCTGTCTCGGCGATCACGCGCGGCTTGCCCATCCGCTGAGCGAGCAGCGCCTGGCCGATCGCGTTGTTGATCTTGTGGGAGCCCGTGTGCGTCAGGTCCTCGCGCTTCAGCCAGACGGCGCCTCCGGCCTCCTCGGAGAGCCGGTGCGCGTGGTAGAGCGGCGTCGGCCGGCCGACGTAGTCGCGCAGCAGCTGGTCGAGCTCTGCGAGGAACGCCGGGTCGTCGCGCGCCGCCGACCACGCCGCCTCGAGCTCATCCAGGGCGGGAATCAGCGTCTCGGGCACGTAGCGGCCGCCGTAGGGGCCGAAGCGCCGCTCGAGCGGCGGGGCGCTCATGCCACCACGTGGTCCGCCGCCGCCACCGCCCGGAAGAAGGCGGTCACCTTCGCGGGGTCCTTGCGGCCCGGCTCGGCCTCGGTCCCGCTGGCCGTGTCGACCGCGAAGGGACGCGCCGCCTCGATCGCCTGCGTGACGTTGTCCGGCGTCAGTCCTCCCGAGAGCACCACCGGCGGCGTCGCCGGGTGCAGCCGGGCGAGCTCCCAGTCGAAGCTCTCGCCGGTGCCGCCGGGAGCCCTGGGCGAGTGGGCGTCGAGGAGGTGAAAGTCGGTGTGGTAGGCGCGCAGCGCCCTGACCTGAGCGGCGTCACGCACCCGCGCGGTCTTGATCACCTTGCAGCCGGTGCGCCGCGCGGCCTCCTGGCAGTACGCGGGCCCCTCGTCCCCGTGCAGCTGGAGCATCGCGAGGTGACAGATGTCCGCCGTCGAGGCGACCTCGTCGAGCGACGCGTTCACAAACACGCCGGTGACCTCCGCGCGGCGCTGAAGCTGCGCTCCGATCGCCTCGGCCTGCTCGATCGGGCACGCGCGCGGGCTCGTCGGCCAGAAGATCATGCCGAGCGCCCAGGCACCGAGCTCGACGGCCTGATTCGCGTCCTCGAGGTTCGTGAGACCGCAGATCTTCACGCGGGTCATTGCCCGCCTATGGTCGCAGAGCAGGCTGCGGTAACGCCTAGGGGAGGATTCCCCCGCCGCCGCCGTCGCCGCCCTGGTCGCTGGGCGCGGCGGAGTCCGCGGACGCCGGCCGCTTCGACAGCTCGATGGTGACGGTCTTCTTGTCGTTGCCCCGGTAGTACTCGATGTCGACCTTGTCGCCCGGGCGATGGTTCGCGACCGCCGTCGCGACGGCCTCCTCGTCACGCATCTCCTTGCCGTCGATCGCGACGATCAGGTCGCCGCCGGCGGCGACGCCGGAGGAGGTCTGGGTCCGGCCGCCGCGCAGGCCCGCCTTGTCGGCCGGGCTGTTCGGGGTGACCTCGACGATCAGCGCTCCGTGGTCGGAGGCGAGGTTCAGGTCATCGGCGAGCTGCTTCGTGACGCCCTGCATCTGCACGCCGAGGTAGGCCCGCTGGACGGTCTCGCCCGCCTTCAGGTCCGGGAGCAGCTTCTTGGCGGTGTTGATCGGCACGGCGAAGCCGATGCCCACCGAGCCCTGGCCGCCGCCCGTGGCGATCTGAGAGTTGATGCCGATCACGCGCCCGTTGGCGTCGAGCAGCGGCCCGCCCGAGTTGCCGGGATTGATCGAGGCATCCGTCTGAATGACGTTCGAGATCGTGAAGCCGTTGGGCGCCTGGATCTCTCGCTGGAGCCCGGACACGATCCCGGTCGTGACGGTCCTGCTCAGGCCGAACGGGTTGCCCACCGCGATCACGGGGTCGCCCACCTGGGCCTTGGACGAGTCGCCCAGCGGGATCGGGGTCAGGTTCTCGACCTTCGAGGGATCGACCTTGAGGACGGCGAGGTCGGCGCTCGTGTCGACGCCCTTCACGTCCGCAGGCACCGAGTCGCCGTTCTCGTCGAAGCTCACGTCCACGCTGTCGGCGCCCTCGACCACGTGCGCGTTCGTGACGATGTAGCCGTTCTTGTCCACGACGAAGCCGGACCCGGTCGCGTCACCCTCCTGCGGCAGGCCGAAGGGCGAGCCCGAGTCGCTCGTCACCCCGTGCGCCGAGATGTACGCGACGCCGCGACCCTCCTGGCTGTAGATGTCGCGCACGCTGCGGCCCTCGCTGCCGGTGGAGTCGCCGGTGGGCTGGGTCGCCGTCACCTGGCGCACGACCGTCTTCGAGTCGCCGGTGTCGATCACGCCCGTGGAGATCAGGACCGCGCCGACCACCAGCACGATCAGGCCGCCTAGGACTGCAGAGAGGATGTTGGACAGCGGGCGCTTGGTCGTCATGCCGAGTAGAGATACCCCCCCGATGTAAGAGTTCGCTAAATCTGGCCTATTGCCTGGGCGCGATAGGCGGGATTGCCAACAGGCCCCTGAGCCGGTCGAACACGCTGCCGCGCGACAGCTCCCGGCGGAGCGCCCGCCGCTCGCTCAGGCTGGGGGCGCTCGGCGCCCGCGGGTCGTAGCGGTTCGCGCGCAGTCCGCTCGCGTACGCCTGCGAGGCGGGCCCCGCGAAGCGGCCGAGGCGCCGCTCGAGGCCGATCAGCGTGGTGGATGCGGGCAGGTCCCAGCCAAGCCGGACGAGCGCGCGCCGGAGCTCCGAGAGCTGCAGCTCGGCGAGCGCGTCGGGAGGCAGCGAGCGAACACGCTTCGTGCGCCGTCCCAGCACCAGGCCGGCCACGGCCAGCGGCGCCACGATCAGCATGAGGATGAGCACCGGGACCACCCAGCCGCTCTCCTCGCCGCCCGCGCCCGCAGCGCTGTCCGTCGTCACCTCGGCGGCCACGCCGCGTCGGATCTGGCTGGCCTCGCCGGCGTCGGCCGCGGCCGCGCTCGTGGCCAGGGCGCTCGACTGCGACTGCGCCGGGGAGCGCTCCGGCGTCGGGTCGAAGGGCACCCAGCCGATTCCCGTGAACCAGACCTCGACCCAGGAGTGCGCGTCCAGGTCGCGCACGCGGTACTCGCCGGTGTCCTTGTTGTAGGAGCCGGGCGAGAAGCCGGCGGCGACGCGCGCCGGGATCCCCGCCATCCGCAGCATGAGCGCCATCGCGCCCGAGAACTGCTGGCAGTACCCGCGCTTGTCGTCCTGGATGAAGCCCATCAGCGGGATGCGGTGCGACGGGACGCGCTCCGAGTAGGTGAAGTTGTCCTGAAGCCAGACCTCGACGTTCTTCACGGCGTCATAGACGGTCGGCTCGTTCTGGGTGAGCGCCAGCGCCTGTTGGTACATCGGCGCGTACACCGAGCTCCGCAGCATGCGGATCGCGTCGGGTCCCGAGCCCGAGTCCGGGCTCCCGCGCAGCGGCACGAAGATGGTCGGCCGCAGCTGGGCGAACTGCTCCTGGTCCGCAAGCGTCGAGCCCGTCCTCAGCTCGCGGATCGCGGAATCGCCGCGCCTCGGCAGCTGCAGCGAGGTGTAGCGGACCATGTCGTCGACGTAGCCCTGCGGCGCACGCTCCATCTGGGACTTGGTCGGGTTCGGGGCGTACGCGCGCACGAAGTAGGTATCGCCCTCCTCCAGCCTGCCTCCGCCCACGAGGCGCGCGGTGCCGTCGCCCGAGGGGCGCGCCGGCGCTCCGTCGACCTTGAGCACGACGCCCGCCCCGACGACGAACGGCGTCGACAGCGAGCGGACCGTGAAGCGGATGCGGTGGTCCCACTCCTGGTTGTACTCGTTGTAGTTCCAGCGACCCCGGATGATCGACCTCGAGAACGCCACCTGCGGGCCGTACTGCACCTGGTCGAGGTCGCTCAGCCGGTACCAGCGCAGGCCGTCGAACCCGTCGAGTGTCTCCGCCTTCCAGTAGTGCGGGTGGTCGGACTTGACGTAGAGGACCGTCGCCCCTGCGCGCGACCAGTCGAGCGGCCCGTAGGAGTGGTTCCAGTCGAACGTGATCACCTTGCCGCTGCCGAACCAGTCCCAGGCGCGGTAGTCCCACCACGCGTGATCCGCGTCGAGCGCGGCGGCCATCGGGAGCGAAAGCAGCCCGACGCTCGCAACGACCGCACCGGCGACCGCGGCCTCGTGCCTGCGCAGCCGGGGCAGCCACAGCCAGGCGCCCACCAGGACGAGCAGCACGAGGCCGCGCATGGCCGGCTGCCCCGGATCGTGCTCGGCGACCGCGGTTCCGTAGAGGAGGAGCAGCGTGGCGAGGCCGGCAAAGCGCAGCGCACCGCGAGCCCGCCGGGCCGGCCAGAACGCCAGCACGGCGGCGATCGTCAGGAATGCGGGCGCGCCCAGCAGCACCGACAGCCGGATCCATTCCTCGGGACCGTCGTACGGCCAATCGACGCCCTGCACGCCGGCGAGCCCACGGTCGAGCCCGTCGAAGAACTCGGACCAGTGCGCAGGCAGCAGGAAGCGGCCGGGCAGCCCGGCCGCCATCAGGCTCAGTGCGAGGATGACCACCGCTATCAGGGCCGCCGCGACGTGCACCGCCGGGCGCGGCAGCGGGGCGCGCCCCAGCAGCGCGAGCGCGGCGCCGCCGCCCGTGACCACGAGCAGCACCAGCAGCGTCCGGCCGCGCGGCGGATCGGCGACCAGGCTGTTCCAGTGCGCCGCGGCGAACAGGCCCAGTGCCGCGAATGCGACCAGCCGCATGACCAGCGAGTCGGCGGGCGCCGCGGCGAGCGCGCGAGCGGACCCGGCGGTGTCGAGCGTGCCCGGGACGCCGGCGGCGGCCGGCGCAGGCGTTCGGCCTAACAGCCCGCTCACGCGGCCACCCCGCGCCTCACGCGCTCCACCAGGCAGCCCGTGCAGCCCGCCACCTCGAAGGCCGCACGGACGCCTGGCAGGACGCCCGGGGCGACCACGTAGCGC
>JBKPSR010000095.1:0-18043 GCA_046735115.1 Actinomycetota bacterium | reverse complement strand
AGGCCGAGGAGCCCGCCGCCGCCGAGGGTGAGTCCGCCGCGGAGGCCGAGGAGCCCGCCGCCGCCGAGGGTGAGTCCGCCGCGGAGGGTGAGGAGCGCGCTGCCGCCGAGGGTGGGCCCGCCGCTGAGGGTGAGCAGCCTGCCGCGGAGGAGCGGGCGCCGGCCGAGCGGCCTCGCGGACGCCGCGGACAGCGCGAGGGCGCGCAGGAGGAGGTCATCCCCGGCCTGCACCTCGAGCCGGACCTCGTGCTGGAGGAGCAGCGGCCCGAGGGAGAATACGGCGAATACGACCAGTACGCGGAGGGCGACGGCGCTCCCGTCGAGGAGGGCGAGGGCGAGGAAGCCGCGGAGCCCGCCCCGGTCGCGCACACGCCACTCGAGCTCGCCGCGGACGCGCGCTACCACGCCACTGGCAAGCGCAAGAGCGCCATCGCGCGCGTGATCCTGAAGCCGGGCGAGGGCACCTACACGATCAACGGACGCCACTTCGACGAGTATTTCCCGCGCGTGCGCCTCCAGCGGATGGCGAGCCAGCCGCTCGAGGCGGCCGGCTACCACACCCGGATGGACGTGGTGGCTCGGATTCACGGCGGCGGCGTGTCCGCGCAGGCCACCGCGCTGCGCCACGGCATCGCCCGTGCGCTCGTCGAGGCCGATCCGGCGCTCCGCACCGAGATGAAGCGCCGCGGCTACCTGACGCGCGATCCGCGCGAGAAGGAGCGCAAGAAGGCCGGCCTCAAGAAGGCACGCAAGCGGCCGCAGTTCTCGAAGCGTTAGAAAACAGCATGGCGCTGTTCGGGACGGACGGGGTCCGCGGGGTCGCGGGAGCGTTCCTGACCGCCGACGTTGCCCTGAAGCTGGGCCGCGCGGCAGCGCTCACCTCGCCCGCGGAGCACCCCCAGGTCCTGATCGTGCGCGACACGCGCGAGTCCGGCGAGATGCTGGAGGCGGCGCTCGCGGCGGGCATCGCCGCCGGCGGCGGGCACGCGCTGCTGGGCGGTGTGCTGCCGACGCCGGGCGCCGCCGTGCTGGTGAGGCGTTACGGCTTCGACCTCGCCGCCGTGGTCTCGGCCTCACACAACCCGTACCACGACAACGGCATCAAGTTCTTCGGCCCCGAGGGGATGAAGATCAGCGACGAGCAGGAGGCTGAGATCGAGCGGCGGCTCGAGGAGCCGAGCGAGCGGATCGGCCGCCTGCGCGAGCTCCATGGCGCGGCCGGCGACTACCTGCGGGAGCTGGAGCTGCGCTTCTCGTCGCTCGACCTGAGCGGACTACGGGTGCTCCTCGACTGCGCCAACGGAGCCACCTACCGCGTGGCGCCGGAGATCTTCCGGCGGCTGGGCGCCGACGTTGACACGATCGCGGTCGAGCCCGACGGGCGCAACATCAACGAGGGCGTCGGCTCGACCCACATCGACGCGCTGATCGCGCGGCTGGACGGCCACGACGTGGCCTTCGCGTTCGACGGCGACGGCGACCGCGTGCTGGCGCTCGACCGCCACGGCACGATCGTCGACGGCGACGAGCTGATGGCGCTCGCGGCGCTGCACCTGCGCGGCAGCGGCCGGCTCGCCGGCGACGGCGTGGCCGTGACGGTGATGACGAACTACGGCTTCCACCGCGCCATGGAGGACGCCGGCATCGAGGTGGCCACGACCGACGTCGGCGACCGCTACGTGCTCGCCGAGCTGGTCCGGCGCGGCTGGGCGCTCGGCGGCGAGCAGTCCGGTCACATCATCGACACGGGGTTCGTGCCGTCCGGCGACGGCACCGCGTCGGCGCTGCTGGCCTTGGAGGCGCTCGGCGGGACCGACCTCTCGAAGCGTCACGGCATGGAGAAGCTGCCCCAGCGGCTCGTGAACGTGCGCGTGCGCGATCGGACGGCGCTCGACGGAGCCGATGCCGTCTGGGCGGCCGTGGAGCGCGAGTCCGAGGCGCTTCGGGGCCGCGGCCGGGTGCTGGTGCGCCGCTCGGGCACCGAGCCACTCGTGAGAGTGATGGTCGAGGCGCCGCGCGAGGATGAGTGCGAGGAGATCGTTGCTCGGTTGGCGAACCTCGTTGAGACAGAGCTAGGCTGACTCGACTCAAATGTGCGGGATCATCGGATACGTGGGGTCGCGGGAATGCCGCGACCTCCTGCTTCAGGGCCTCCAGCGTCTCGAGTACCGCGGCTACGACTCGGCCGGGCTGTCGCTCGTGGCCGACGGCGCGGTCGGCAGCGTGCACGCGGTCGGCAACCTCCAGAACCTCCGGGACGCGGTGGCCCGCTCGAACGGCCACCTCACGGGTTCGACCGGCATCGGCCACACGCGCTGGGCGACCCACGGCCGTGTGACCGAGGCGAACGCCCACCCGCACTGGGACACCTCCGAGCGCTTGCACATCGTCCTGAATGGGATCGTCGAGAACTGGACCGAGCTGCGCGACCGGCTGAGGGCCGAGGGCGCGGAGTTCACGTCGGAGACGGACGCCGAGGTCGTGGCCCATCTGATCGCCGCTCACTTCGACGGTGACCTGGTCGAGGCCGTCAGGCGGGCGTACAACGAGCTGAGCGGCCACTACGCGTTCGTCGCAATGTCGGCCGACGACCCCGACGTGCTCGTCGGCGCCCGCAAGGAGTGCCCGCTAGTCGTGGGGCTCGGCGACGGCGAGAGCTTCATCGCCTCGGCGATCCCGGCGTTCATGTCCGAGACGCGGAACGTGCAGCTGGTGCACGACGGCGAGATCGTCGCGGTGACCCCGCAGGGCTCGCGCTTCATCTCGCCCGACGGAGCCGACATCGAGCGCGACGTCGACCGCGTGGACTGGGACGACGAGCAGGCCGAGAAGGGCGGCTACGAGACATTCATGCTCAAGGAGATCCACGAGCAGGCCGACGCCGTGGCCGAGACACTCGCCGGGCGGCTGGGGGAGACGGGCGTGGCGCTAGAGGACCTCGGCGCCGTCACCGGCGACTTCCTGAAGGACATGCGCCGCGTTGTGATCGTGGCCTGCGGCACCTCGTATCACGCCGGCCTCGTGGGCCGCTACGCGATCGAGTGGTGGTCGCGCGTGCCCGTGGAGATGGACATCGCGTCCGAGTTCCGCTACCGCAACCCGGTGCTCGACGAGCACGACCTTGTCATCGGCATCTCGCAGTCGGGTGAGACCGCCGACACGCTGGCGGCGATGCGGCTCGCGCGGGAGCGCGGCGCGAAGGTGCTGGCGATCACGAACATCCAGGGGAGCCAGGCCACGCGCGACTCCGACGGCGTGCTCTTCACGCGCGCGGGCCTCGAGATCGGGGTCGCCGCCACGAAGACGTTCGTCGCGCAGGTGGCAGCGATGTACCTGTTCGCGCTGAAGCTTGCGCAGCTGCGCGGCGAGCTCGACCCGGAGGTCATCACCGGACTGTGCGCCGACCTGCGCGCGATGCCGCAAGCGATCGCGGCGCTGACCGAGGGAGTGGACGAGCGCGTGAAGGCGATCGCCGACCACTGGAAGGACGCGGGCTTCTTCCTGTACCTCGGCCGGCACGTCGGTCTGCCGATCTGCCTGGAGGGCGCGCTGAAGCTGAAGGAGGTCTCCTACATCCCGACCGACGCCTACGCAGCGGGCGAGATGAAGCACGGGCCGATCGCGCTCTTGGACGAGCGCACCCCGGTCGTCTGCGTGGCGACCGACTCGCCGGTGCTCGACAAGGTGCTGTCGAACATCGCCGAGGTGCGCGCCCGCGGCGCTCACGTGATCGCGGTCGCCACCGAGGGCAGCGGGCAGGTCGAGGAGTACGCCGAGGAGGTGGTGGAGCTGCCGCGCACGGACTGGCTGTTGCAGCCCATGCTCGCGGTGATCCCGCTGCAGCTGATGGCGTACTACATCGCGCGCTCGCGCGGCCTCAACGTGGACCAGCCGCGCAACCTCGCCAAGACCGTCACGGTCGAGTAGGTTCACGCGCCGATGAGCGGCGGCGTCGGCATCGACCTCCTCGACGTCCGGCGCTTCGAGCTTGCGCTGGAGCGGCGGCCGCGACTGGCGGAGCGCGTGTTCACGGACGCGGAGCGCGAGTACGCCGCCGGCCGGGCGCGGCCGGCCATGCATCTCGCCGCTCGCTTCTGCGCGAAGGAGGCGGTCGCGAAGGCGCTCGGGCTCACCGGCTGGAGCTTCCGCGACGTGGAGGTGGTGGCCACGGAGGCGGCGCCCGAGGTGCGGCTGAGCGGCACCGTCGCGGCGCGCGCCGCCGAGCTCGGCGGTGAGCTCGCGATCTCGCTCACGCACACGGACGACGTCGCCGGCGCAGTGGCGATCCTGCGGTGAGCGCGCTCCCCGGCTGGCTCGATCCGCTCTATGACGCCGCCGAGATGCGCGCGGCCGATGCGTGGGCGATCGAGGACCAGGGCGTGCCGCAGGAGGATTTGATGGAGCGGGCAGGGCTTGGGCTCGCGCGGGTCACGGCAGCGGCCGCCGGGCGCGGTCCGATCCGCGTCGTCGCCGGCAAGGGCAACAACGGCGGCGACGGCCGCGTGGCCGCGCGCCTGCTGGCGGAGGACGGCCACGAGGTCGAGCTGATCGACGGGACGCAGCCCTTCGAGCCCGACCGCCTGAGCGGCTCGGGCGTCGTGGTCGACGCGCTGCTCGGAACGGGCTTCGAGGGCTCCCCGCGGGAGCCGGTGGCCTCCGCGATCTGGGCGATCAACCGCCAGGACGCGCCGGTGGTTGCCTGCGATGTCCCCTCGGGCGTGAACGCCTCGACCGGCGAAATCGAGGCGGAGGCGGTGCGCGCCGAGGTCACCGCGACCTTCCACGGCTCGAAGGTGGGGCTGCACGTCGCCCCCGGGAAGGGTCACGCGGGGAGCATCGAGGTGGTGGAGATCGGCATCCCGCGCGGGGCGCCGGGGCCGGCCGCAGCGGGCCTGATCTCCGAGCGCGTGCTCGAGCTCTATCCGCGCCGCCAGCGGAGCGGGTCGAAGTTCGACTCCGGTGTGGTGGTCGTGGTGGGTGGGTCGGCGGGACTCACCGGTGCGCCGACGATGGCGGCGAGGTCGGCCTCGCGCGCGGGCGCGGGGTACGTGCAGGTGGCCGTGCCGGAGCCCGTGCAGCAGGCGGTCGACCTGCGGCTGCTCGAGCAGATGAGCCGCGGGCTGCCGGACGACGACGGCTTTCATACGCCCGCGGGCGCCGCCGACGTGGAGGAACTGGCCGAGCGCGCGGGCGCGGCCGTGCTCGGCCCCGGCCTGGGCCGCGCCGAGGGCGCGCTGGAGTTCGCACGCTTGGTGGCCGTAGCGGTCGAGGCGCCGCTGCTGGTCGACGCCGACGGTTTGAACGCCCACGCCGGCAGGCTCGAGCTGTTTCGCGAGCGCGACGCCCCCACCGTGCTCACTCCGCACGAGGCCGAGCTGGGCCGGCTGCTCGAGGTCGAGCCCGAGGAGATCGCCGCACACCGCGTGGAGTACGCCCGCGAGGCGGCCGAGCGCAGCGGCGCGGTCGTGCTCCTGAAGGGAGACGACACGATCGTCGCCCGGCCGGGCGGGCCGCTGGCGATCAGCCCGGGCGGCACGCCCGCGCTGGCCACGGCGGGGACCGGCGACGTGCTCTCCGGCATGATCGGGGCGCTGCTGGCGAAGCAGATCGACGCCTTCGAGGCGGCGGCTTTGGGGGCGCTGGCGCACGTGCTGGCCGGGCGGGCAGCGGCGGACCGCTTCGGGGCGGATCACGTGATGGCGGGGGATGTGATCGAGGCGCTCCCGTTTGGGTTGACGAAGCGCTAACGACAGCACTGAGGGGTTGGCCCCGCCGGCCCGATTTCTCCGACAGTCCTGCCTAAGTGTTGGCTACCGACCCTTATCCAGGATTGTCGGTGAACCCCACCCTTCATTGCTGTCGTTCGAGCACCGCAACCATTCGGATAAGGTCGCGCCCGTGCCCGAGCGAGTCAGCGAGATCATGGACAACACCCCCGTGACGGTCGCGCCGGAGACGTCCGTCGAGGACGTCGTGGCGGCGCTGCGCGACCATCAGCTGCCCGGCGTCCCCGTCGTCGACTCCGACGGGCGCTGCGTCGGGATGGTCACCGAGGCCGACCTCGTACTCCCCGACCAGGAGGGGGACCTCCATATCCCGCACTACATAAATCTCTTCGGCGGCACCGTCTTCCTCGAGTCGCTGGGCCGCTTCGAGGGGCGTCTCCGCAAGGCGTTCGCGGCGAACGCCGCCGACATGATGACCCGGGATCCCGACTCGGTCCGCCCGGACACGACCGTTCGCGACGCCGCCCGCCTCATCCACGAGACGGGTCACAACCGGCTTCCGGTCGTCGACAATGGCCGCCTCGTCGGTGTCGTGACCCGCCTGGACGTGCTCGGCGCCCTGGCGGCGTGACGAGTCGAGCGGTCGCCCGGATCGATGTCAGGGCGATCGAGCGGAATTGCGCTCGGCTTCCGAAGCCGCTCTGCGCCGTCGTCAAGGCAGACGGCTACGGCCATGGCGCCCTGACCGTCGCGCAAGCCGCGCTGGCCGGCGGGGCCACCTGGCTCGCCGTCGCCACCGCGGAGGAGGCCGCCGAGCTCCGCGCGGGCGGAGTCGACGCACGCGTGCTCGTGATGGGCGCCCTGACCAGGGACGAGCTCCGCGTCGCCCTCGACGCGGACGCGGACGTGGTGGCCTGGACCGAGGAGGTTGCCGAGCTGGCGCCGCGCGTGCACGTGAAGCTCGACACGGGCATGGGCCGCCTGGGCACGAGGGACCGCGAGCTCGCGCGCCGGCTTGCGGCACGCCCCAACACCGTCGGACTGATGACCCACTTCGCGACGGCCGACGAGCTCGACGGCGACCTCTTCGACGCGCAGCTCGTCGCGTTCCGGCAGTTCGTGGACGAGGTAGCGAGAGACGACCTCCTCGTGCACGCCGCCAACAGCGCGGCCGCGCTGCGCGGCGCGGAATCGCACTTCGACATGGTCCGCTGCGGCGTGGCCGTGTACGGCCTCGACCCGTTCCAGGAGAGCCCGGACGCCCACGGGCTCGAGCCCGCGCTCTCGCTTCGCTCCTGGGTGGGCGCGCTGCGCCGGCTGGAGACGGGCGAGGGCGCCGGCTACGGGCACCGCTGGCGGGCGGCCGGGCCGACCTGGCTCGCCACCGTCCCGATCGGGTACGGCGACGGCTGGCGCCGGGCGCTCACGAACAAAGCGGACGTCCTGATCGGGGGCCGCCGCCACCCGCTCGTGGGAACGGTCAGCATGGACAACGTGACCGTGGCGCTGGGCCGGGACGCCGACGTCGAGGTAGGCGACGAGGTCGTGCTGATCGGGCGCCAGGGCGACGAGCGGATCCTCGCCGAGGAGGTCGCGCGGCGGCTCGGCACGATCAACTACGAGGTCACGACCGGCCTGCTGCCGCGGGTGAGGCGGGAGCCGTTCCGGTGAGCCGCTCCTGGACAGTCGGCGGCGCGCTGCGCGACGAGCTGCTGGGCCGCGAGGTCACGGACATCGACATCGCGGTGGAGGGCGATCCGGAGGCGGCGGCGCGAGTGTTCGCCGCCGAGGTGCGCGGCCCGGTGTTCAGGCTCTCCGAAGCGTTCGGCGCGTGGCGCGTCGTGGACCGCCGCGGCGGCCGCGTCTACGACTTCGCGCCGCTCCAGGGCGAGACGATCGAGGAGGACCTCCGCAAGCGCGACTTTACGGTCAACGCGATGGCGCGGCCCCGCGAGGGCGGCGACCTCATCGATCCGCTCGGGGGGCGGGCGGACATCGAATCGCGAACCCTCAGGGCGATCGGCCCGGAGTCCTATCAGAGCGATCCCCTCCGGCCGCTGCGGCTCGCTCGCTTCGCGGCGGAGCTGGGCTTTCGGCCGGACCCGGATACGGAACGCCTGACGGCGGCCGCGGCCTCCCGCGTCCCCGAGGCATCCGGTGAGCGCGTGTTCGCTGAGCTGAGGCGGTTGGTCCTGGCGGAGCACGCCGTGCAGGGCCTGGCGCTGGCGGACCGGCTCGGGCTTCTCCACGCCGTGCTGCCGGAGCTGTCGAACCTCCACGACGTCGAGCAGAGCCATTTCCACCACAAGGACGTCTACGGCCACACGCTCGAGGTGCTGGAGCGCCTGATCGAGCTCGAGTCCAAGGCCACGGGCGAGCTGCGCGAGGTGCTCGACGAGCCGCTCGCGGACGAGCTCACTCGCGGCGAGGCGCTCCGCTTCGGCGCGCTCCTCCATGACATCGGGAAGCCGGCGACGCACGAGGTCCGCGAGGACGGCCGCGTGACGTTCCTGGGCCACGACCGGCTGGGCGAGGAGATGGTCCGGGACATCTGCGGCCGGCTTCGGACCAGCGAGCGGCTCAGCCGCTTCATCGAGAGCGTGACCCGCCACCACCTCGTGCTCGGCTTCCTCGTGCACGAGCGCCCGCTCGACCGGCGCGCCGTGTACCGCTACCTCCGGCGCACCTCGCCGGTGGAGGTCGAGGTCACGCTGCTCTCCTGCGCCGACCGGCTCGCTACGCGCGGCGAGAACGCCGACCGGGCGATCGACGCCCATCTCGAGCTCGCGAAGGAGCTGATGCGGGCAGCGCTCGAGTGGCGCCGCCAGGGCCCGCCACGCCTGCCGCTCCGCGGCGACGAGCTAGCGCGAGAGGCAGAGATCGAGCCGGGCCCCGAGCTGGGCCGCGTGATCGCCGAGCTGCAGGAAGCCGCGTACGCCGGCGAGGTGGGCGACCGCGACGAAGCGGTCGAGCTCGCCCGGCGGCTGCGCCAGAATGCGCAGCGGTGATCGTCGACTGCGCTATCTACGAGAACGGCGTCCGGCGCGACGGCAAGGTGGAGCTCGCGCACGCCTACGACGAGCGCCACGAGCCCGGCAAGTTCGTGTGGATCGGGCTCTACGAGCCGACCGAGGCGGAGTTCGACTCGTTGCGGCGCGAGTTCGCGCTGCACCCGCTCGCCGTCGAGGACGCGATCCACGCGCATCAGCGGCCCAAGCTCGAGGTCTACGAGGACATGGTGTTCCTCGTGCTGAAGACCGCGCGCTACGTGGACCCGACCGAGGTGATCGAGCTCGGCGAGGTGCTCGTCTTCCTCGGCGACGACTTCCTGATCACCGTGCGGCACGGCGAGGCGAGCTCGCTCGGCGAGGTGAGAGAGACGCTGGACGCCCATCCGCAGCGGCTCAAGCACGGCCCCAGCTCCGCGCTGCACGCGATCCTGGACCGCATCGTCGACGACTACCAGCCCGCCATCGAGGGGCTCGACAAGGACATCGACGAAGTCGAGGAGCAGCTCTTCTCCGGCGAGCGGGTGAATCCGGCCGAGCGCATCTACAGGTTGCAGCGTGAGGTGCTCAGCTTCCGCAAGGCCACGGCACCGCTGGTCGAGCCCGTCGACAAGCTCGCTCGCGGGCATTACATGCAGATCCACCCCGAGATCCGCGACTACTTCAGGGACGTCAACGACCACCTGATCCGCATCCGAGACCAGCTCGACGCGCTGCGCGATCTCCTGTCGAGCTCGCTGCAGGCCAACCTCGCGCAGGTCGCCGTGCGCCAGAACGAGGACATGCGCAAGATCTCCGCGTGGGTCGCGATCGCTGCCGTGCCGACGGCGATCGCAGGCATCTATGGCATGAACTTCAAGCACATGCCGGAGCTGCGCTGGGAGTTCGGCTACCCGGCCGTAATCGCCTTCATGGCCATCATCTGCACCTTCCTCTACTTCCGCTTCAGGCGATCCGGCTGGCTGTAGGCTGCCCGGCCATGCGTGACGACGACTGCATCTTCTGCAAGATCGTGGCGGGCGAGCTGCCCGCGGAGATCGTCCAGGAGGACGAGCACACCATCGCCTTCATGGACGTCAACCCGTGGACGCGCGGACACGCGCTCGTCATCCCGCGCAACCACTCGCGCAACCTCTACGACGCCCCGGAGGACGACCTGGAGCACACGGTCACGGCTGCGAAGCGGCTCTCGCTCAGGATGCGCGACGCGCTCGGCTGCGACGGCATCAACCTCCTGAACTCGTGCGAGCCCGCCGCCTGGCAGACGGTGTTCCACCTCCACATGCATGTGATCCCGCGCTACGACGACGACCCGCTCCGCCTGCCGGGGCAGCCCCGCGAGCCGGAGGAGGGTGAGCTGGCCGAGGTCGCCGCGGAGCTGCGCGGCGGGTGATCCGGCTCGTCGCTCCCTTCCGCCGCCAACCCCTGGTAGCGTGGTGCCGTCAGGGTCGGCGAGAGTCGGCGTAGTTGAAACATGCAGGTGCCGTGGTTCGGATTCGCAGAGCTGGACCGGCCGGGCACACGCAGGAAGGAAAGGTCCACGTGCCTACCGGAACCGTCAAGTGGTTCAACGACGAGAAGGGCTACGGCTTCATCACTCCGGACGATGGGGACCGTGACCTCTTCGTGCACTACACGGGAATCGACGGTCAGGGCTTCAAGTCGCTCACCGAGAACTCCAAGGTGGAGTACGAGGAGGAGACAGGCGACAAGGGTCCCAAGGCGGTGAACGTTCGCGCCATCTAGGCGCCCCGCCCGCTGTGCCCAAGGAGGAGAAGATCGAGATGGAGGGCGAGATCGTCGAGGCCCTCCCCAATACGATGTTCAAGGTCCAGCTCGACAACGGGCACGAGGTCCTCGGCCACATCTCCGGAAAGATGCGGCGCCACTACATCCGCATCCTGCCCGGCGACAGGGTCAAGATCGAGCTGTCGCCGTATGACCTGGACCGCGGGCGAATCACGTATCGCTACAAATAAGGGCCGCAACACCGGCCCGAAAGCCGTGTTCGTACCCCGAATGATGAAGCGATTCCTCCTGCTCACATCCGTCCTCGGCGCCGCAGTCGCGGTACTGCCGGCGGCTGCCTCGGCCCGCTACGTCGAGCTGGGCAGCGGGGCGGACGACGCCGCCCTCAACTGCCCCGGGACCACGGAGTCGCCCTGCACGGCGGCGGTGCGCATGACCGGCTATCAAGGCCGCGCGTCGGGCGGGCCGAAGAACCCGTACTACATCCGCCGGGACGGCTTCCTGACCATGTTCACGGTCCAGCTGGCCAAGCCGACGCAGGAGGAGACCAACTTCTTCAACAACAACTTCGGCACGCCGTCCCTGGCACGGATCTCGGTGCTGCGGCGCGGCGACACGCGGAAGACGCGGCTCGACCATCGGCTGATCGCCCAGTCCGAGCGCTTCGAGCTCAACAGGTACTTCGGCTCCAAGCCGACGTTCGTGTTCAACCGACCGATTCGGGTCAAGAAAGGCAACTGGATCGCGCTAACGGTGCCGACATGGGCCCCGCTCCTGTCGTTGAACCTGTCGCGAACGAACTGGTGGCGCTCCTCGCGGCCGAAGGACAGCTGCGACCCGCCCAAGAGCCTTCGCCAGTTCGCGATGGAGGATCTGCGCGAGGTGAACGTGTTCGGCTGCACCTATCACTCCGCCCGGCTCCTTTACACCGTCACATACGTGCCGAGCAACCATGTGACGAACCCGGCGGGCGGGTAGCTCGAAAAAAGGGCTTCAACCGGCCGGTCCATCGCGCTAGCATCGACGCAGATGACCACCGAGGGGTGGATCTTCATGGTTGGATTCCGCGTCTTCGACGTCGGCCTGCTCGTGATCTGGCTGATCTGGTTCTTCAGGCTGCGCGACGACGACGACGATTCGCGCGGGGACGACGGCGGCGGCGGCGAGGGCCCGGGCCCGCGCGGCGGGCGCGATGGGCCCGGCGGCGGCGGGATCAAGCTGCCGCTGGGACCGTGGAATCTCGGGCGCGGCCGTGTGCGCGACCACTCGTCGACCCCAGGCCTGCAACGTCGCCGTGGCAGCGAGCCGCAGGTGCCTGCTCCGGCGCGGGTGCGAAGGCCGAGCTCACCGGTCCCCACGCATCGCGGCTGGTGATAGCTTCTCGCCCGTGATCGACTTCGGGTTGGTCGACGAAGCCGTCGACGACACAACCCACGTCGTGTCGCTCCAGGGGGAGATCGACGCCTCTACGGCGCCAAAGCTAGGGAGCCGCCTCTTTGGGTTGGCAGACGAGGGCAAGCGGGCGGTGGTCGTCGACCTCAGCGAGGTGACCTTCATCGACTCGACTGGCATCGGCGTCCTCCTGAACGCCGCTGCCCAGTTCGCCGGGCGGCACGGTCGACTGGTGGTCGCGTGCGGCGACGAGCGCATCCTGCGCCCGTTCCAGCTCGCCGGCGTCGCCAGGCACCTGACCATCTGCGACTCGCGGGAGAAGGCGCTCGGCTGCCTCGCCTGAGCGTCAGCCGCAGGCGCCGGGATTCTCGTTGCAGTACTCCTCGAATCGCTCCGCCGGGGTGTCCTCGGGCGGCGGCGAGTCGTTCTCGGGCGTGTCGGCGGGCGTGGTCGGAGTCGTCGTCCCCGGGCCCTCCTCCGGCAGCGTCTCCGTGGTGGGGTCGACCGTGGTCGGCGGGGGCTCGGCCGGCTCGGTCGCGGCCTGGGGGGTCGTCGTGCGCGGGATGGCGAGGTCGGGCAGCTGGCGCGTCGTCTTCCCCGACGGCTCGTCGTCGCCGCCGCACCCGGCGAGCGCCGCGACGAGCAGCAACGACAGCAGCGCCGCCCGCGGGCTCAGCGCTCGACGGCGGGGAGGCGCCGGCCGCAGTACGGGCAGTCGTTCAGGTCGTTCTGGACGAGCTGCTCGAGCGAGCAACCGCACATCCTCAGGTTCTCGACCGCGTAGGGCAGGTTGCTCGGCGAGGGCGCCAGCGGGAGCAGCGCTCCCACGACCTGGAACTCCTCGCCGCTCTCGTGGTCGACGTACGTCACTCCCGGCTCCACCTCGCGGATGACCTCGCGGTCCGAGCGGGCGCGCAGACGGTACTTCTGGCGGGCAGGCATGCGGCGGGAGAATACTGCGCGGCGCGGGCGTCCTGCCCGCGCCCCTGATGGCGACGGCCTTCGTCCGGCCGGCCGAGAACGTGGCACGGCGTGCGAATCCTGATCTTCCACGGCTACCTGCTGCGCGGCACGGGCAGCAACATCTACAACGCCAACCTCGTGCGGACGCTGGCCGAGCTCGGCCACGAGGTGCACCTCCTGTGCCAGGACGCGGACTGGGAGCCGCCCGACGGCGTGACGGTCCACATCCCGGACATCGGGCGCGTGCTCCCCGTGTATGTCGCGGACGAGTACGAGGGATTCGACGCAAAGCCGTTCCCCAAGCTGACAGACGCCGAGCTCGACCACTACATCGCGGCGAACGTGGACGCCGTGCGCTCCGTTCCGACCCCGGAAGTGGCGCTCGCCAACCACCTGGTGATGGGCCCGGTCATCCTGACGCGCGCCCTCGACGGCCGCGCTCCGTACGCCGTCAAGATCCACGGCAGCGCGCTCGAGTACACGGTGCGGCCGAACCCCGAGCGCTTTCTGCCCTACGCCCTCGAAGGCATCCGGGGCGCGGCCGGCGTGCTGGTCGGGTCGCAGCACACCGCAGGCTCCCTGTTCGAGGTGCTTGCCGACGAGCCCTCGCTGCCGCAGCGCACTCGGCTCGGCCCGCCCGGGGTCGACGTGCACGAGTTCCGGCCGCGCGAGCCGGACCTGGAGCGGCTCGCGTCGCAGCCAACGGCGGGCTGGGGCGGCGAGCACGGCTCCGCGGACGTGTTGCGCCGGCTCGAGCTCTCGCGGGACAGGATCGTGAGCTACGTGGGGAAGCTGATCGTCTCGAAGGGTGTCGACCTCCTGCTCGCCGCCTGGCCCCTCGTCGTCGATCGCGTGCCCGACGCGCGCCTCGTGGTCGTGGGCTTCGGCACCTACAGAGACGCTCTGGAGCGCCTCGTGGACGCGCTCCGGAGCGGCGACGTGGCGACACTCCGCGACATCGCCGCGCGCGGACGCGAGCTCGAGGGCGGCCCGCGCGGCGAGCTGCGCTACCTGAACGCGTTCCTCGACACGATCGACCACGCCTGGCTCAGAGCGGCACCGGCTGCCGCCGAGCGCGTCCACTTCACGGGTAGGCTCGAGCACGAGGACCTGCCGCTCCTCCTGCCGGCGTGCGAGGCGCAGGTGATGGCCTCGACATTTCCGGAGTCGTTCGGGATGGTGGCCGCCGAGGCCGCCGCCTGTGGCGCGCTCCCGCTGTCGGCAAACCACTCCGGAATGGCCGAGGTCACGGCCACGCTGCGGCCGGCGCTGCCTGAGCAGCTACGCCCGCTCATGTCGTTCGACGTAGGTCCCGGAGCGGTCCGGGAGATCGGCTCAAAGCTGATTCAGTGGCTCGAGCTGGACCCCGCCGAGCGCGACCGGGCGCGTGCCGCGCTGGCCTCCGAGGCCGCCCGGAGGTACTCGTGGGAGAGCGTCGCCGAGGGCGTGATAGAGGCGGCGTCCGGCCACCTGAGCGGATAGTCTTCCCGCCCCGTGAGCCTCACCCGCAACACGGTCCGGGCGCTGATTGCGCTGCTCTGCGTGGTCGCGATCGCGCTTCCGCTAACCGCCTGCGGGCGCGACGAGCCGGACCTCGAGACCGGCAAGGCGAGCTTCGTCGAGAAGTGCGGATCGTGTCACACCCTCGCCCGCGCGGGCACTGCCGGCACCACCGGGCCGGACCTCGACGCGGCCTTCCAGACCGCGCTCGCCGACGGCATAGACCGGGACACGATCGAGGGCATCGTCCACAGGCAGATCCTGTATCCGAACACCACCGGCGTGATGCCCCCGAAGCTCGTGACCGGCGATCGGGCGGAGGACGTCGCCGCCTACGTGAGCTACGCGGCCGCCCGGAAGGGCAAGGACTCCGGTGCGCTCGCCTCCGCCGGCCTCGCCCAGGCCAAGACCGGCGACCAGATCTTCACGGCGGCCGGCTGCGCGGGTTGCCACACTTTCAGCCCCGCCGGCTCGAGCGGCACGATCGGCCCGAACCTGAACGAGCTGAAGACGCAGGCCGGGAAGCTCGTGCCCGGGAAGTCCGCCGAGGAGTACGTCCGCGAGTCGATCGAGGACCCCAGCGCCTACATCGTGAAGGGCTTCCCCAACGCGATGCCGCCCTTCAAGGGCAGGCTCTCCGAGCAGCAGATAAACGCGCTGATCGATTACCTGCTGCAGAAGGGCGGCGGCTAGCCCACCACCGCGACGAGCTCGTCGAGCAGCGTCGGGGTCGCAGCGGCCGCCGTGCCGAGCGGCTCACCGTCCAGGTCCGCCACCACACCGCCCGCCTCGAGCACCAGCAGACGCCCCGCCGCCTCGTCCCAGCGCTTCAGGCCGCGCTCGTAGAAGGCGTCCACGCGTCCGGCGGCCACGAAGGCGAGGTCCAGCGCGGCCGCACCGGCGCGGCGCAGGTCGCGGATGCGCGGCAGGAGCTCCACGAGCAGCTGGGCCTGATCGCGGCGCCGATCGGCCTCGTAGGAGAAGCCCGTCGCGACCATGGCGCGGTCGAGCGTGGGGCACGGCGTTACCTGCAGCGGCTTCCCGTCGACGCTCGCGCCCTCGCCGCGCACCGCGCGGAAGCACTCGCCACTGACAGGGTTGAAGACGACGCCGACGGCCAGGCCCTCATCGTCATCGAGCGCGACGCTCACCGCCCAGGCGCGCAGACCGTAGAGGAAGTTGACGGTCCCGTCGAGCGGGTCCACGATCCAGGTGCGCCCGCTGTCCGAGCTCTTGCGGGATCCCTCCTCCCCGAGCAGGCCGTCGTCCGGGTGCTCGGACAGCAGGATCTCCCGGATCGTGCGCTCCGCCTCGAGGTCCGCGTCCGAGACCGGGTCCGTCGGCGACGTCTTCGAGGCAAGTCCCTCCGCGGCCCGCCCGAAGTACGACATCAGGACGTCGCCGGCGGCGCGCGCCGCTCGCTCCGCGAGCTCCAGGTCCTGGCTCACTAGAGCGCGCGCACGAGGAGCACGATCCCGACCACCACCGCCGCCACAGCGGCGACGTAGAGCAGGAAGCGGAAGGCCTCCTGCTCGGATCGCAGCGGGTTGATCATCCTCCTAGAGGATGTAGACCGTCGTGTAAACGACGATCCACATCACGTCGACGAAATGCCAGTAGATGCCCGGCACCTCGACGCCGCGGTGCTCCTTGGCCGTGAAGTGGCCGCGGAAGGCGCGGATGTTCGCGAAGGTGAGCAGCGTGAGCCCGACGAAGACGTGACAGCCGTGCAGCCCGGTGAGCCCGTAGAAGATCGTCCCCTGCGCGTGGTCCTGCGGCGAGAAGCCGATGTGCACGTACTCGTTGACCTGGACCGCCAGGAAGGTGAGCCCGAGCAGCGCGGTCGTCAGCAAGCCGACCCGGAGCGCGTTGCGGTTCTCGTTGCGCGCCCCCTCGAGCGCCCAGTGCATCGTGAAACTCGAGGAAATCAGAATCGCGGTGTTCACGCCGGCGACCGCCTTCGGGAGGCTGATCCCGTCGATCGGGAACCACTCGTCCCCCGCCACGACCCTGATGAAGAAGTAGGCCGTGAAGAACGCTCCGAAGAGCATCACCTCGGAGATGATGAAAAGGAGCATCCCGAGGAACTGCGCCTCGACCCGCGACGACACGTTCGCGGCGGGCGGACCGTGATGATGCTCGGCGTGGGCGGTGGCTTCCATCAGCGCTCCTCGCTCACCACGTGCTCGACCGGCTTTCCGGTAGCGGCCTCGACCCTGCCGATCAGGTCGCTGCGCAGCCACCCCGAGCGGGTCTCCGGGAAGGTCGAGATGACGATGTCGTCCGGCGCGTAGAACTGAAGCGCGTTCTGGATGGCCGTGTATGGGTCGTGATGCTCCACCTGACCGATCGCCTGTAGGCCCGCCTGCTCGAGGTCGTCGAGCGTCCGCGCGAGCCGCTCGTGTGGGTCTCCGTCGCCGTTCGAGTCCGACTGAGGGGCGATCACGATGAAGCGCCGCGGCTCCTCGCCGGCCTTGCGCTTCAGGGCGTCGAGCAGCTCCGGCGAGTGGATCGTCTGGTTCGCCACCACCAGCGTCCGCTTCACGTCGTCGCGCTCCGCGTCGAGGTCGACCACCACGTGCTCCACGGGCCGACGCGCCGCCCGCCGGACGCGGTCCACGAGCCCCTGGCGGAGCCAGCCGGAGCGGGTCTCCGGGTGGGTCGAGATCACGATCTCGTCGTAGTCCTGCTCGCCGAGCGCATCCATGACGGCCGAGTACGGGTCCGGGTCCATGACCTCGCCGTCGGCGTCGATCCCGGCCTCGCGCAGCAGGGCGAGCGTCATGTCGAGCCGGTTGCGCGCGGCGTCGCGCACGTGCTCGTCGTAGATCACGTAGCCGTGCTTCGGCTGGTTCTGGGGGCTGATCACGTGCACGTGAACTGCGTCCCCCTCGGCGTGCTGGCGAACCGCGTCGATCAGCGGCTTCCCGGCCACCGTCTCGTTCGCCACTACGAGGACCCGTTTCATGGATCAACCGGCGGCGGAGCGCCGCCTCCGCCGGCCGGGGCCCGCACCGCGCCAGTGCGAGCGGGCTCCTTCTCCTTGAAGACCGCGTGGACAGCCCCCGGCACGCCGTACTCGTACGGGCCGCCGACGACGGTGGGCACCTCGTCGAAGTTGAACACCGGCGGCGGTGAGGACACCTGCCACTCGATCGAATGCGCCCGCCAGGGGTTGCCCTCGGCGAGCGGACCGTGCCGCCACGAGGCGATCATGTTGTAGACGAAGATCAGGAAGGACAGGCCGAAGATGAAGGCCGATATCGAGATGATCGCGTTCCAGGTCGCATACTGCTCCGCGTAGTCGGCCACGCGCCTCGGCATGCCGTCGATGCCCACGAAGTGCATCGGCCCGAAGGTCAGGTTGAAGAAGATGAACGACATCCAGAAGTGGAGCCGGCCGAGCGTCTCGTCGTACATCCGCCCCGTCATCTTCGGGAACCAGTGGTAGATCCCCGCGAAGATCGTGAAGACGGACCCGCCGAACAGCACGTAGTGGATGTGGGCGACGATGAAGTAGGTGTCCGACACGTGAATGTCGAACGGCACCACGGCGAGCATGATCCCGCTGATCCCGCCCAGCGTGAACATCGTGATGAAGCCGAGCGCGAACAGCATCGGCGTTCGCAGGTGAATCACGCCTCTCCACAGCGTCGCGAGCCAGGAGAAGATCTTGATGCCGGTCGGCACCGCGATCAGCATCGTC
>JBKPSR010000094.1:0-4256 GCA_046735115.1 Actinomycetota bacterium | reverse complement strand
TGATCATCGGCATCGTCCTGATCTTGCGCGGCGTGTTCTTCATCGTCTCCGGCTGGCAGCTCCACAAGCTGAACGACGATCTGCCAGGCAGCGCGGCGCGCGCGCTGACCTGAGAACCCCGAGCCGGAACGCGCCTGGCCTTAGGGCCGGCCCCCGAGCGACAGCCTCGAGCGCGCCTCACGAAACCAGACGGGGACAGATGTCCGGGACGCAGCGTTGCGGCGCCGTCACCGATGTCGACCACTTCTGCGACGCACTCGGGAACCTGGTGACGCCGTCGTGCGCCCGATCGCGTCGAAGACTTGCGACCTCGATCGCGCGATCATCGCTGGCGCCACGCCGTTCGTCGGGTCGTTTGCGATTGGCCACGTGCGTCGGGGGGAGTTGCGCTGGGCCGAAGTCCCTGAAGCGTGTGCAGACGTACTCGAGTCGCCGCATCCGCGGCACGCTAGTGGCTGGAGCGCAGAGTGGTCGGCTGACTCGGGCCCCCCCTTTGCGCGAGATGCGGGCGTCGCGACCGGCGCTGAGAAGCGGTCAGACGACAGTGCCGTCCCCATGAAAGCGACACTCCGATCGACGCCGTCGCGGAAGCGCTCTGGGCTGCCCCTTCCGCGCGTGAAAGCAGGAGCATCATGTGGAAGCGCTGTGGAAGCGGCAAACCGCAGCAGAACGCAGCAGCTAGTGCCGCCAAATCGTTCGCCGAGCGTCCTGAGAGACAAAACTGCAGCAGACCGCAGCAGGTGCTCGCGCTTTACAAGCAGGAGGTCGCCCGTTCGAGCCGGGCACCACCCATTCTCCCGGGCAACTCTCCGACGCGGAACCGTCTCTGGTTCCAGCGTCTGTGGCGCTTTCCCCGCCGACTGTCGGTCGCATCGTGGCTCATACCACCGTTGCGTGATTTGCGCGGCCGGGTCTGGCGGTCCGATGTAGGCCACCAAATACTGGGCTGCCGAGGATGACTGAGCGACGCAGCAAGCGACGGGCGCTGACGAGCGAGAAGCGATGCATCTGCGCCTTTATCAAGAACGTGCAATCCCCGGGACTCGACTTGCGATGTCCGCTCCACCCCAACGCGAAGCCGAGGCCCTCGCGTTGACGCAGGAGCCGCCAACGTCGCAGGACAACGTCGAGATAGCGCGACAGGGGTTTGAGACCTATAACCGCTCCGGGGTCCGGGCCGTCGCCGAGGAGCACTGGCACCCCGACGTCGAGTGGCACGTAGGGCCTTGGGCGGTGGTACTCGGAGGTCAGACACAGTTTCGTGGTCGCGACGCCAGGATCGCCGCGTTCCGCGAGCTCGAAGCCGTCATGGGCCGGTTCACGGCCGACGTACACGATGCGGTCGAAGGACCGGAAGGCGTCTACGTAGCCGTTCGGGTCCACGGAAAAGGAGCCGGGAGCGGCGCAGCTGTTGAACAGCACTTCTGGTACGCCATCGAAATGGAAGAAGGTTGGGAACGTCGGATTCGAGTTTGCGGCGACCCTGTCGAAGCCCTCGAAGCCGTGGGGCTGCGGGACTAGACGATGTCGCAGGAGAACGTGGAGCTGGTGCGGCGGAACTTCGAACTCTGGGGCCGCGGAGCTGACGACGAACTCGCACGGCAGATCGCACCGGACGTGGAGTGGCACCACAACGTCGGCGTGGGAACGCCGCTTGAGGGCATTTATCGCGGGCGAGGGCAAGTCCGCGAGTTGTTCAACGCGATCCGCGACTCGTTCGGTGTCGCCCATTTCGAACTCGAGGAGCTGCGCGAGCTCTCCTCTACCGAGGTCCTGGCTCTCGGGCGTCTTCACCTAGAAGGCAGAGGCAGCGGGGCGGCGGTGGCCACGCCCTTCGGCGCGGTGATGGAAATCGTCGATGGACTCGCCGTACGGCACCACTTCTGGACCGATCGGAGCAAGGCCCTCGAGGCCGCCGGGCTGCGGGAGTAGGCGATGTCGGAGGATCGGCATCCCGGCGTGAGCGCGAGGTGACGGGCCATCGGCGCGACGCCGCGGAGGTCTGAGAGCCTGAGCTCATGAGGCTGCCCGAGCAGGTCCACGTCGCCGGAGTCGAGCACAGGTCCGTCAGCCTCGATGGGTTCGACGCGCATGTCGCGAGCGCTGGCGCCTCGGATGGCGAGCCGGTCGTTCTCGTCCACGGATGGCCGCTGCACTGGTGGTCGTTCCGCCACCTAATCGGCGCGCTCGCGGACGACGGCAGACGCGTGCTCGCGCCCGACCTGCGCGGCTTCGGTTGGAGTGGTGCGCCCGGCTGGGGCGACGCCCCCGCGCAGTTCACGAAGGATCTGTTCGCGCTGCTCGACGCCCTCGGCCTTGACCAGGTCGACCTCGTCGGCCACGACTGGGCTGCTTCGTCGGCTACCGCGCCGCGCTCGAGCAACCGGAGCGCTTCCGCCGCCGACCAAGTCGAGCGGCTCGCGCGGCCCTTTCTCGCGCGCTGACGCTGCGGTTGATGACCCGCTCGCATGGCTTCCGCCTTTGCGCAAAGGTGGCATGAACCGGGGCCTCCCCCGCTCAGCGCGAGAGACTCGCGCGAATCAGTAACTGCGGAGCTTTGGAGGAGGCCCCGATGGCGATCGTAGCCGGGTTTGATGTGCATCGAGCGCAGATCACTTTCGACGCTCTCGACCGGGAGACGGGCGAGGTCGGGTGCGGCCGCATTCGTGCCACGCCCGAGGCCGTGAGGGAGTGGGCGCAGAGGTTCGGCGGCGAGGAGCTGCACGTCGCGGTCGAGGCGTGCACGGGCTGGCTGTTCGTCTGTGAGGCGCTGCGGGAGGCGGGTCGCGACCGCGCATCTGGGCGAGCCGGTCGAGACGAGCGCGCTGCGGGGCAAGAAGCGCCGCGCGAAGACCGACCGCGAGGACGCCCGCTGGCTGCGCACGCTGCTCTGCGAGGGCCGGCTGCCGGAGGCCTGGATCCCGCCGGCACACGTGCTCGAGTGGCGCACCCGCGCGCGGCTGCGCAAGACACTGGTCGACGAGCGCACCACCTGGCTGCAGCGAGTCCAAGCCACGCTTTTCCATCACGGCGTCGGCGGTGTGCCGGACAAGCTGCTGAGCGCCCAGGGCCGCGACTTCCTCGCCGCGCTCGAGCTGCCCGAGGCGGCCAGCGAGCGGATCGAGGTGGCGCTTCAGATGATCGAGGCGCTCGACCGCCAGCTCGCCCCGCTCGAGCAGGCGCTGCGCCGGCTGGCCCGCCGCCAGACCGGTTGCCGGGCGCTGATGGCCCACTACGGGATCGGCGAGCTGACCGCCCCGACGATCCTCTCCGAGCTCGGCGACGTGACGCGCCTGTCGGCCTCGCGCAAGGCGGTGCGCTGCGCCGGCCTCGACATCGGCGTGCACCGCTCCGACCGCCGCTCGCGGCCGGGCAAGCTGACCAGGCAGGGCTCGCCGCAGCTGCGCTGGGCGCTCTACGAGTCAGCCCAAGCGGCCTGCAGACCCACCAGTCCCGACCGCGCCGACTACCTGGCGCTCAAGGCGCGCGGGCTCTCGCACACCAGGGCGTCGCTGACGATCGCGCGCAAGCTCGCCCGGCGCTGCTTCCACACGCTGCGCGAACTCGGCCCCGAAGCCCTCGAGCCCGTCACCTGACCCCTCGCCCGATCTGTTCCGCCAGCCCACCATTCCCAGATGACAGCCAGTCTTCCGGCCCACTCCCGCAGCTGTCGCGACTCCCGCCCACGGGCGGCGGTCCACCAAAGACCGAGCGGCCGGAGTCGACCCCCGCGGATCGACCCATCGACCATCACGTCGCCGGCCCCAAGGCCGAGCACCCAGATAAGCCCGGGCGCCCGCGGAACGATCGCAACCACACCACACCACAACCACTCGCCGCCCAGACTTGACAGAGGCCCCGGTTCAGATAAGCAGCAGCGGACCCCCACGGGTGGAACAGCTGCGCCGCTACGACCGTTGGCGCGCCAGGCAGCTCAAATCCTTCCCGGGGGCGAGCCGCTCCTCGACCGATCCCGATCAGATCGCCAGGATCGCCGAGCGAATTCGAGAAGGCTTGAATGCTCTTCAGCCGGCGGCCGAGAAGGTTTCGGCTGACGCCTACCTCGCGAGCCCGTATGTTACGGACACCATGGGAGAAACCAGATGAGCATGTACGCAGTCGTCGATCCGGCCACGGGTGAGAAGGTCAAGGAGTACCCCACCAGCAGCGACGACGATCTTCGCGCCGCGATCGGTCGTGCCGACGAAGTCCACCGGAGGTGGTCGGCCTCGTCGACCGTCGCCGAGCGCGCCGAC
>JBKPSR010000093.1:0-17999 GCA_046735115.1 Actinomycetota bacterium | reverse complement strand
GTCTTCTGCTGTGCTGGGAAGCGATGTGTCCGCGCCGCGGTCTCCGCGGGGGCAAAGAGCACCCCGCTCTGCGCACTCGCGCCCTCGGCGCCGTCCGGCGTCGCCTGGGTCGCGAAGATGGCGCCGGCCGCTGCTCCGATGCCGAAGACTCCCAGGAGGCCCGCGCACGCGAGTCCGACGTTCACGCGTGCGGCGAGCTGGTCCTTGCGCGACCAGAGCAGCACTGCAAGAAGGAGGATGCAGAGCGCGGCGACAAGCGCAACGACCCCAGGTGGAACGCCCGGCGCGCGTGCCGGGTCGGCGCGGCTCGCCACACCGGTCGGCGCGGGTCGGGCGTGCTGTAGCTCGTCTGCGCTCTCGGCCCCAATCTGAGGAGCCGGCGACTTGCGCTCGAGCCTGCCCGAGTGCGTTTCAGGGTGGGCGGGCGCCGCGGAGGGGTGCGCGGTGGGGGTATACAGCGTCCGCTTGGTCTGGCGGCCGACGATCCCGTCGACCGCGAGGCCGTGCCGCTGCTGGAAGCGCATCACCGCTCCCTCGGTCAGCGGGCCATAGAGGCCGTCGATCGGGCCGGGCGAGCTGCCCAGCCGCCGAAGGCGGCGCTGCAATACACGAACGACATCGGATTCGGTTGCGCTGTCGTAGCCTGAACCGCGCGCGAGGACCCCGGCCGAGGCCAGCTTCTCGCTGTCTGCGGCGTGGCCGGCTGCGGGTAGCGCGAGTGCGAGCGTCACGGCCAAAACCGCGGCCACGAGGAGCTGCACTCGGCGAGTCCGTTCACAAGCCATTCACAGGGCAGGTACCCTCGTCCAGCCCCGTAAGGGTTGATATCGCGCCCTGCGGGGGTGATACCAACGCGATACCAGGGCGTTAGAGCACGGTTTTCAGCGCCGGAGGGCCCTGATCTCGAACAATCGCGAGGCTTCCGGGCGACACGGCGGTCGAATCCGTCACCCAGCAGCCGGTATTCACGAGCTCGATGCCGGCCTCGGTATCCCAGCGACCGGGCCGGTGAAGGTGCCCGAACAGCACGTGTCGTGCGTCGATCTCCAGATTTCGCACCACCTGGCTCATGGCGGTGACTCCGGGCCGGACTCGGACACTGCGATCGGCCCGCGGCCGCTCCCACCGCCCGACGAGCGCCTTCGCCGCGTGCGCCGCGGTGCGGATGCCGTGCATTTGGACGCTCAAGTGGATCAGCCGGTATATGGGGCCCAGCACGGCCTCGTAGTCGGCCGGCTCCCGGTAGCCGCCGCTCGGGGCTCTCAGGACCCGTTCTGACACGGCGCGAGCGCGACACTCGAAGGTGCGGGCATCGCTGTGGCAGTCGAGATAGTGACCGTGCGTCGCATAGACGTCGTCGCGCAGCCACACGCCGGGATAGGCCAGCGTGACGCGCGTCCCGCCCATGCACCGCACCACCGGCGCGAGCGGATCGCCCGACTCGATCTCGTAGCGCTGCTCCAGTCCGAGCGGGCTGCCGCGCCTCAACCGTCCGGCAATGAGCCGGTGGTCGTGGTTCCCAGGGACGATCGTGACGCGGCGCCCCTGCGCGACCTTGCCCAGAGCCTCGAAGAACGGGACAGCGCGCTCGAGCGACTCGGCGAGCGGGTCGTCACGCAGCTCGACAGAATCCCCGAGCAGCACGACCTGATCCGCCTCAGCCAGCGCCTCGAGCAGGCGCGCGCGGTTCTCCGCGCGCCTCAGCAGGTCCGCGCCGGTCCGGGTACCGAGATGTAGGTCCGAGATCACCGCTGACACCACGCGCCCAGTCTCCCTTAGCTGCACGGAATCGGGCTAAGGTGAGTTCCCAACCCTCTGCATTCCGGCCCGGAGGGGCTACCCTGGCGCAACAAGTTCGCAGCGACCGAGATACGGCGACCGGCCGCCTTTTGCGCGCGTACCGAGACGGTGGCGACGAGCGCGCGCGCAGCCGGCTCGTGGAGCTCTACATGCCGCTCGTGGAGGCCCTTGCGCATCGGCATGAGCGCCGCGGCGCCGAGCACGACGACCTCGTGCAGGCGGGCTCGATCGGGCTCCTGAACGCAATTGAGCGCTACGACCCGAAGCGCGGCGACGAGTTCGTCGCCTTCGCCGTTCCGACCGTCGCGGGCGAGATGAAGCGTCACCTGCGAGACCGGGCGGCGACCGTTCGCCTTCCGCGGCGCCTGCACGAGGCGAGCGTACGCCTACCCAACGCCCGCGCAGCGCTTGCGGCCCGGCTGGGCAGACCACCGACCGTCGAGGAGCTTGCCGCCGAGATCGGCGTCATGCCTGACGAATTGGCGCAGCTCGACACCAAGATCGCGCGGGTTGCCGACGACGCCGCGGACGAATCGGGAGAGCGGGACCTCGACGCGAGCGAGGCGCGCGTCGCGCTCTCCGGCGCGTTCCGCACGCTCGACGACACCGACCGCAAGATCCTCTACCTGCGCTTCGTGGAGGAACGCAGCCGCCGCGACGTCGCATCCGAGCTCGGCATGTCACAGGGCGCGCTCGCGCGCCGCGCCGACGCAGCTCTCGCAAAGCTGCGCACCGAGCTCGAGGGGCGCGCCTTCGATGAGGCGCAACCGACGCCACGCGCCGAGCCCGCCCCAGACGACCCGGCCGAGACGGACGCCGCAGTGGTCAAGACCCGTGGCGGCCATAGCGGCCGGCTGATGCTCCGCATGCCCCAATCGCTCCACGCAGAGCTCGCAGAGGCGGCCGAGCGCGAGGACGTGAGCCTGAACCAGTTCATCACCAACTCGCTGGCCGCCGCCGTTGGTTGGCACACCGAGGGCGGCGACGCGCCCGGGACCCGCCCGCCAGCCGAGCCGCCGCGCTGGCTGCCGGGGGCGCTCGTGGCGAACATCATCGTGATCGTCATCGCGGGACTGGTTGCACTGGCGCTGCTCGTGATCGCGCTGACGCAAGGCCTGTGAGCAGGCTGCACGCTACTTCACGACAAGCTTGACCGCTGACTTCAGGTTGTCGCCGTCACCCGAGGTGCCGCCCACCAGCGCGCTCAGCGGCTCGAGGTACGGCTTCGCCTGCTGCCAGTCGGGATCGGCGGCGGCCTCGGTCGAGTCGACGAGGTCGAAGATCGGCTGCGTCAGCATGTAGAACGAGACGTCGTAGTCGCCGAGCGAGTCGCGCGTGGCGGTGAAGTCCGGTGAGTCGCCGAGCTTGTCGCCGGCGTCGATGGCGTCGTTGGCCGCGGCGTTCCCGTACGCGAACACGACGCGCCCGTTCCGCTGGAAGACGTGGATCGGCTTGGGCACGCCCGCACCACGCGCGGTGAAGCCCTTCCCGCCACCGGGGGCGCTGAGCGGACCGATCCTCAGATCGGGACCGCCCTGATCCTTCGCCAGGCGCTCGAGTGCGTTGATGAAACGCGTGGAGGCCGCCTCGTCCGACGTCTCGACGACGAGCCCTCCCTCGAGCGCGGACACGCTGGTGCCGCGCACGAACACGCCGAAGTCGCCCATCCAGTCGATCACGTCCTCCTGGAGGTCGAGGCCGGTCGCCGCCCGGAACTGCTGCTCGACCGTCGCGCGCCCGCCGGCCACCCCGGCGAAGGCATCGACATAGACGTCGAGGAGCTTCCCGAAGTCGGTCTGGCCAAGCGCAAGCCACGAGTCGGCCGGCATGTCGGCGAGCAGCTCGCTGCCATGTCCGAAGAATGCGAACGCCCTGCCGAGGTCCTCGGGGATGGTGCCCTCGAACACGACCCCGTCGTCGTCGGCGTCGACCGTGGCCACGAAGGGATCGCGGAGGAACCGCTTGAACGAGTCCGGCAGCGGCGCGCCCGACTGCTGCAGCGTCTTCGCGAGCTGCGGCGTGTTCACGTAGAAGAAGCCGAGCCGGTCGTCGGCCGCGTCGTCGAGCGCGTTCTTGAAGGAGTCGTCACCGGACAGCTGCGAGTCGCCCTTGCTCGCGTCGATCGCCGCCTTCACGCCCGCCTCGGTCCCGAGCGCGACGTAGCCGTCGAATACCGCCGCCGCCTGGTTGTGGTCCTGCGACTCGTCCGTCATGTACTCGACGCCGTTGTAGTCGTGCCGTGTGATCTTGCCCTCGGCACTCTTCTCGACCGCGTCCTTCGCCTTGCCCTCGTCGTCCGTCGCCACGAGGAGCGCAGCTGCCCTGAAGTTGCCGGTCGTGCTCATCCCGGTCGCGAAGAAGGCAGCCTCGTCCCCGAGCCAGGGCTCGATGTCATCCCTGAAGGTGATGCCCGCCTTCGACTCCCGGAGGCGCTTCTCGACCAGCTCCTTCAGCCTGTCGCCCGCCCGATCGCCCCCGGGGAACTTGGAGAGGATCGAGTCGACCGCCCGCTTCTGATCGCCCTCGGGCTTGAACGTCGCCTCGCCGTACATCACGGCGCCGGCCGGGACGAGCTCCGCCGCGCTGGAGGCCGCCTCCTCGTTGTCCCCGCAGCCCGCCACGGGAAGGGCGGCCACCGACAGGACGGCGATTGAGAGAAGCAGTTTGCGCATTGACCCCCGCAGTCTTGGATTGCTCAGAGCCGGACGCTGTCCGCACGCACGCGCCCGGCACGGTGCGCCTCGATGAGTGCGAGGCAGAGCGCGAGGTCTTGGATCGCCAGCCCTGTGGAGTCGAACAGCGTAGACCCGTCTTGGGCGGAACGCCCGGGATGGGCACCGGTCAGCACGTCTCCCAGCTCCGTGACCTGGTCGCGGGTGACGAGGCCGGCCTCCACGGCGCCCGTGAGCTCGCCGCCGTGGCTCGCCTGCTCCCACTCGTCGCAGAAGAGCTGGCAGCGCGCCACCGCCTCAGGCTCGGCCTCGGCCTTGCCCGGGCCATCGGCGCCGAGCATGTTGAGGTGGACGCCGGGGCGCAGGTCAGCCGCGCGGACGACCGGCTCGTTCCCCGGGGTCACGCAGGTCACGACGTCGCAGGCGAGAGCGTCCTCGCGCGTGCCCACCTCCCAGCCCAGCTCGCCCGCCAGCTCGCCGGCCGCCTCAGGATCCGGGTCGAAGCAAACACCCGGCCCGTACTCCGCCGCCCCCAGGCAGCGCCCAGCCCACGTGCCGTGGAGGCCGCAGCCGATCATGCCGACGGTGCGCGCATCCTCGCGCGCGAGTTCCTGCGCCGCCACCGCGGCGACCGCGCCGGTGCGCAGCGCGGTGACCGCGCGCACGTCCACGAGCGCGAGCGGCTCGCCGTCGGCCGCCGAGGACACGCAGATCATCCCCATCACCACGGGCAGGCCGGCCGCCGGATTGCGCGGGAACGAGGTGACCCACTTCAGGATCGCGAGGCCCGCGCCCTTGGCCGGCATGGCGCGAAAGTCGCCGTTTGGCGAGGCGTCGAGGTACACCTTGGGCGGCATCTGCCACTCGTTCCCGGCGTACTCGACGAACCCGTCGCGGACCCGCTCGATCGCATCGGCCGGGTCGATCGCGCGAAGAACGGTCTGCTGCGGGAAGACGAGAAGCTCGGGCATCGCGACTACGCTATCCCGCTCATGAGCCGCAACGGCAAGCAGAGGCCGGCCAGGCCGCGCATCGAGGTGCGGCAGCCGGCCTCACCGGAGGAGGCCGCCGCGATCGCCGCGGCGATCGAGCAGTTCATCCGCGACACGGCGCCGCCGCGGCCGGCCCCGGGTCCGCGCATGAGCCCGTGGCTGCGCGCAGGCCTGTTCGCAGGGATCGGTCGCGATTTGGCCGGGCCGTCGCCCTGGGGCGACCAGGAGCCCTGGGGCAGGGCCTAGGCTCGTTTCACGCCCGCCGCCGCACTCGCTCGCAACCGCGTACCAGGTCGAAGCTGTCGGCCCGGGCCCGGTCCCTGCCGCGGCCGCAGATGAGTCGGTCAGGCTTCCCGTTCAATCCGTTCAGGCGGTCATTGCCCGGCCCTCCGCGGAGCCGGTTGCGTCCCGGGCCGGCCCTCAGGCGGTCGTTGCCGGCGCCGCCGCTGATCCGGTCCCTGCCGGGGCCGCCGAGCAGCAGGTCGTTGCCGGATCTGCCCAGCAGCCGGTCGTGGCCGGGGACGCCGGTGTCGCTGTCGTCCCCAAGCAGGCGGTCGTCACCCCGCGCGCCTATCAGCCGGTCGGAGCCGGCGCCGCCGAACAGGCAGTCGTCATTCCGGCCGCCGTTGAGGACGTCGTCGCCCTGCAGGCCGAACAGGCTGTCGCCCAAGTCGGTGCCGAGCAGAACGTCTGCGCCGGGCGTGCCGAGCTTGTCCACCGCGCAGGCACCGGGATCAAGCGTCCCGGTCTCGACGGGTCCGAGCAGACCGCCGGTCGGCGGAGAGGTTCCTGTCCCGGGCGGCGGAGCTCCCAGGCGGTCGACCGTCTCGCAGTCCGAGGCGACGAGATCGGCCCCATCGGCTCTGACGGTGTCATCCCCGCCACCGCAGCTGACGATGTCGCCCCTGTCACCCCGTACGTCGATCAGGTCGTTGCCGCCGCCCCCGCTGAGCGTGTCGATCCCCTGGTTGCCTCGGAGGGTGTCGTTGCCCGGCCCACCTTCGAGCGAATCGTTCCCGTCGCCACCCGAGAGCGTCGAGGGGGTCGACGTGGTGTTCCTGAGGCTGTCGGCCACGTCCCCGCCGGCGACGGTGAAGCCGATGATCCCCGCAGCGGGGCACGTCGCCGTGCTTCCCGAGCCGGAGCAGGGCGGGCTTGCCGCAATCGCGGCCCCGGGGTCCGAGAGGACGAAGGCGCTCCCCGAGAGGGAGATCGTCAGGTTGTTCGCCTCAGCGGGTCCCGCGGCGTAGAAGACCCGCTTGATCGAAACGCTCGCCGTTGCCGCGTATGCCGTCGTCGGAAGCGCGGCGAGTGCGCAGCACGAAACGATTCCAACCGCCAGGCGTCGCATGGCGCGACTGTAGGACGCGCGCAGCGCGCAGGCGATGAAAAACCCCAGTCTGAGGCGAAAAGATCACCAGTTCGTGCGATTACCCGCCGGCCGACTCGCCGCGGTAGTAGTCCACGCCTGACGAGCGCTCCACGATCAGGTCCTCGGGCTTGACGCCCGTCCAGACGGCGACCTTGTCGCTGTCGGGGTAGGCCGTCGCGCTCGGATAGGTCACCTCGGACCACATCAACACGCGGGCGGGCTCGTCCGTGCGATTGCCCACCTGGTGGGCACCCTTCGGGCCGCGCGGGAAGAAGGCGACGTCGAGCGGCTTGAGCTCCTCCGTGCCCTCGGGCGTGCGCAGGAACGGTCGGCCCTCGAGCACGAGCAGCCATTCCTCCTCCCCGTACTCGTAGTGGTACGGGCACAGGAGCTCGCCCGGCGGCAGGTGGTAGAGGGTGGTCCCGGTGCGCTCGGAGCCCACGAGCGGACCGAGCCGGTACATGCCCGCGCGGAAGCCCTCGGGATCCTCGGGGTCGTAGCTGAACGCTGGATCGGAGATGTTCTGGGGCGGCATGCTCCGAATATTCGACGATCAGTACGGTGCATGAATGGCCGATGCGGCGATCGCAGTGGAGGGGCTTCGCAAGCGCTTCGGTGACGTCCAGGCGCTGTGCGGCATCGACCTGAGCGCCCCGCCGGGCACCATCCTCGGGCTGCTCGGCCCCAACGGGGCCGGCAAGACCACCGCCGTCCGCATCCTCACGACGCTGCTGCCGCCCGACGGAGGCAGCGCGCGGGTGGCGGGTCTCGACGTCGTGAAGGACGCGGCTGCTCTCCGCTCGCAGATCGGGCTCGCGGGGCAGTATGCGGCGGTCGACGAGAACCTCACCGGGTTCGAGAACCTCGAGATGGTCGGGCGTCTGTATCACCTCGGCCGCGGCCCGTCGCGCGAGCGCGCGCATGAGCTGCTGGAGCGCTTCTCGCTCACCGACGCGGGCGACCGCATGGCGAAGACCTACTCGGGCGGCATGCGGCGGCGGCTCGACCTGGCGGCCGCGCTGGTAGCCCGGCCGCCCGTGCTCTTCCTCGACGAGCCCACGACCGGCCTCGACCCGGTCAGCAGGCTCCAGCTCTGGGAGACGATCGAGGCGCGTGTCGCCGCCGGCACCACCGTCCTACTCACCACCCAGTACCTCGACGAGGCGGACCGGCTTGCGGACCGGATCGCGGTGATCGACCACGGGCAGGTGATCGCCGAGGGCACGCCGGACGACCTGAAGAACCGCGTCGGCGGCGAGCGCCTCGAGGTAACGCTCCAGGATTACGCCCAGGAGCAGGCCGCAATCGAGACGCTCGCGCCGCTTGCGGAGGAGCGGCCGAAGTGCGAGCACGGCATCCTCGTCATGCCGCTCGACAAGTCGCGCGGCGACATCGCCGAGGCTGTGCGGCGGCTGGACTCCGCCGACGTCCACATCGCCGACATCGCAGTGCGCCGCCCCACGCTCGACGACGTCTTCCTCGTGCTCACCGGCCACGCCGCCGAGCCCGGGGAGGAGGAAGCAGAGCAGCGGACGGAGGAGGCCGCGGCATGAGCGCCCTGGCCTACACGGTCGCGGACACCGCCGTAGTAGCCAAGCGCAACCTGCTCCGGATCCCGCGCCAGCCGGACCTGTGGGTCTCCTTCACGATCCAGCCGGTCATGTTCGTGCTGCTGTTCGTGTACGTCTTCGGCGGCGCGATCCAGACGCCCGGCTACGAGGACTACGCGGACTTCCTGATGCCGGGGATCATGGCCCAGACGATGGCTTTCGGCGGCTTCGTCACCGCGATCGGCCTCTCGGACGACCTCCGCAAGGGGCTCATAGACCGCTTCCGCTCACTGCCGATGGCCCGCTCGGCGGTGCTCGCCGGCCGCACGCTCGCGGACGTGGCCACGAACGCCGTCTCGCTCGTCGTGATCATCGTCGTGGGACTACTGGTGGGCTTCAGTTTCACCACGAGCCCGTTCGAGGTGGCCGCCGGGCTCGGGCTGCTGCTCCTGTTCGGCTACGCGTTCTCGTGGATCTTCGCCTTCATCGCGCTCTACTCGAACTCGCCGGAGGGAGCGCAGTCGCTCGGGTTCATCGTGATCTTCCCGATCACCTTCGCCTCGTCCGCCTTCGCGCCGCCCGACTCGATGCCCGCGGCGGTCCAAGCCTTCGCGGACGCGAACCCGTTCAGCACCGTCGTCGACGCGACGCGAGCGCTGTTCGTGGGCTCTCCGGCGGGCAACGACGTGTGGGGGGCGGTGCTCTGGTCTGTCGGCCTGATCCTGGTCTTCGCGGCCCTGTCCGTCCACAAGTACAGGCGCGCGGTCAGCTCCTGAGCGGGTCCTGCCGATAAAGGCAGGAAATCCGACTGGCTTTTGGTACTTTCACACGATGGAACCGGTTTCCGCGCCGCCAGCGGGCGGTGCTACGCGCAAGCGCAAGCAGGGGTCCCTGGACAACCCGGAGGTCTACGAGAACGTCCCGGGGCACATCATCCCCATCCTCGAAAGGGAATTCGACGACTTCGACAACGAGGCCGAGAAGTTCCTGGACGGCCAGACCCCCGAGGATGAGTTCATCGGCTTCCGGCTGAAGCAGGGGGTCTACGGGCAGCGGCAGGCGGACGTCCAGATGATCCGCACGAAGCTGCCGTTCGGCGGAATCACCCCGGAGCAGATGGAGAAGTTCGCCGACGTGGTCGAGAAGTACGCGCCGCTGAACAAGGGCCACATCACCACCCGCCAGAACATCCAGCTGCACCACGTCCCGCTGCGCGACGCCGCCAGGGCGATCCGCGAGCTCTCCGAGGCCGGCCTGTCGAGCCGCGAGGGCTGCGGGAACACCGTGCGCAACGTGACCGGCGACCCGTGGGCCGGCGTCTGCGAGGGCGAGCTCTTCGACCCCACGCCCTACGTGGGCGCCTACGTCCGCTACTTCGTGCGCCACCCCACGACCCAGCTGATGCCGCGCAAGGTGAAGACGGCCTTCACCGCCACGGACGAGGACCGGGCGATCACCGGCATCCACGACATCGCCTACATCCCGCGCATCCGCGACGGCGTGAAGGGCTTCGAGCTGCGCGTGGGCGGCGGCACCTCGATCATGCCGAGGGTCGCGCCGACGCTGCGCGAGTTCGTGACCGCCGAGGACGGCGAGTACCTCAAGGTCGCCGAGGCGGTCTTCCGGGTCTTCGACCGCCAGGACTGGCTGCGCGCGAACCGCGCGCGGGCGCGCATCAAGGTCTTCGTCGACAAGTACGGAATCGAGGAGCTCCAGCGCCAGGTCGACGAGGAGCTCGAGGGCCACTGGGTGGACGAGCGCGACTTCGACCCGCAGCCGCTCCTCTTCATCGACGACGAGGAGGCCGCCGCGCCGTCGGCACCCGCGACCTACACGAGCCCGAACGGCGACGGGAGGGAGTTCGACCGCTGGCGCGCCGTGAGCGTGCGTCCGCAGCGCCAGAACGGCTTCTCGACCGTGCAGATCAAGGTGATCCGCGGCGACCTCACCCCCGAGCAGTTCCGCGGCCTCGCCGAGATCATGCGCCGCTACTCGGGCGGATACGCCCGCACAACCGTCCACCAGAACCTGGTGCTCCGCTGGGTGCGGGACGAGACGGTCTATGAGGTGTGGCGAGCGCTGTCCGCGCTCGGGCTCGGCGACACAGGCGCCGACGAGATCAACGACGTGATCAGCTGCCCCGGCACGGACTCGTGCAAGCTCGGCATCACGAGCTCGATGGGCCTGAACCATGCCGTGCGCGAGCGCATCGAGTCGATGGGCATCGAGGACCCGCTCACGAAGCGGATCCACATCAAGATGTCGGGCTGCCCGAACGGCTGCAGCCAGCACCACATCGCGAACATCGGGTTCTACGGCGCGTCGATCAAGGTCGGCGAACACACGATCCCGGCCTACGTGGCCCACATCGGCGGCAACTACGAGGGCGGGGAGGTGGTCTACGGCACGCGCCTGAAGGTGCGCCTGGCGGCAAAGCGCGTACCCGACGCGGTCGAGCGCTGGGTTCGCATGTATGAGGCCGAGCGCGCGAACGGCGAGGTGTTCAACGACTTCGCCGAGCGGGTCGGGCAGACGCGCTTCGAGGACGAGGTGCGCGATCTCGCGATGCCGGTCGAGTTCAGCCTCCAGAACATGCAGTTCTTCATGGACTGGCAGAAGAAGGAGCCCTTCGAGGTCATCAGGGGTGAGGGCGAATGCGCGGTGTGAACGGAAAGCGCGCCGCGGGCACCGCCCGCGGCTTGCCGAACGGCGGAAAGCGCGCCGCGGGCACCGCCCGCGGCTTGCCGAACGGCGTGGACACGGCTGAGGACACGCTCAGGACCGCGATCGAGCGGCATCATCCGCGCGTTGTCATGGCGTGCTCCTTCCAGAAGGAGGAGGCGGTCCTGATCGACATGCTCATGCGGATCGAGCCGGCGGCGCGCGTCTTCACGATCGACACCGGCGTGCTCTTCCCCGAGACCTACGAGGTCTGGCGGAAGGTCGAGGACCGCTACGGGCTGCGCGTCGAGGTCGTGGACGCGACGCCGCCGAACGGCACGCCGTGGAGCGCGTCGAACTGCTGCGGCGCCCGCAAGGTGGAGGCGCTCGAGCGCGCGCTGGACGGCACGCAGGCCTGGATAACCGGCATCAGGCGCGAGCAGTCGCCCACTCGGGCAGACGCTCAGCCGGTCGAGTGGGATGAGTTACGGGGCGTCTGGAAGTTCAATCCGCTCGCGCAATGGACGGACCAGCACGTGTGGAGTTACGTCCACCAGCACGATCTCCCCTACCATCCGCTACACGATCGGGGCTACGAGTCGATCGGTTGCGCTCCCTGCACCCTCCCCGGCAATGGCCGAGAAGGCCGCTGGGCCGGGCAGGACAAGACCGAGTGCGGCCTGCACGTCTGATTGACCTACGAAATCTCACACCTCCGCGCCCTCGAGTCTGAGGCGATCCACGTCATCCGCGAGGTAGCGGCTGAGCTGGAGCGTGCCGTGCTGTTGTTCTCCGGCGGCAAGGACAGCGCGGTCCTGCTCCACCTGGCCCGCAAGGCGTTCCACCCGGGCGGCCTCCCGTTCCCCGTGATGCACGTGGACACGGGCCACAACTTCCCAGAGGTGATCGAGTACCGCGACCGGCTCGTGGAGGAGATGGGCGCGCGCCTGATCGTCGCCTCCGTGCAGGAGTCGATCGACGCGGGCCGCGTGGTCGAGGAGACCGGCCCGCGCGCGTCGCGCAATCGCCTCCAGTCGGTCACCCTGCTCGACGCGATCGAGGAGCACGGCTTCAAGGCCGCGTTCGGCGGCGCCCGCCGCGACGAGGAGCGCGCCCGCGCGAAGGAGCGCATCCTCTCGTTCCGGGACGACTTCGGCCAGTGGAACCCGAAGGGCCAGCGCCCCGAGCTGTGGAACATCTACAACGGCTTCGTGAAGCCCGGCGAGCACGTGCGGGTGTTCCCGCTGTCGAACTGGACCGAGCTCGACGTCTGGCAGTACATCGCCGAGGAGAAGCTCGAGCTGCCCTCGATCTACTTCGCGCACGAGCGCGAGGTCTTCAAGCGCGACGGGATGCTGTACGCGACCTCCGACTTCGTGGAGCTCCTCCCCGGCGAGGAGCCGTTCAAGAAGTGGGTCCGCTTCCGCACGGTGGGCGACATGAGTTGCACCGGCGCAGTGGCCTCTGAGGCGAAGACGCTGCCCGAGGTGGTCGCCGAGATCGCCGCCACGCGGATCACGGAGCGGGGTGAGACGCGCGCCGACGACCGCATCTCCGAGGCCGCCATGGAGGACCGCAAGAAGGAGGGCTACTTCTAGCCATGGCGCCCGGCGCGGCCACTAACGGGCGGCCCACCGCCACCCGCACCTCCGAGCTCGTCCGCTTCGCCACCGCGGGCTCGGTCGACGACGGCAAGTCGACGCTGATCGGCCGGCTGCTGTTCGACACCAAGTCGATCTTCGAGGACCAGCTCGAGCATGTTGAGGAGACGTCCAAGCGGCGCGGTGACGGCTACGTGAACCTGGCGCTCCTCACGGACGGGCTGCGCGCCGAGCGCGAGCAGGGCATCACGATCGACGTCGCCTACCGCTACTTCCACACGCCGCGACGCAAGTTCATCATCGCCGACACGCCCGGGCACGAGCAGTACACGCGCAACATGGTTACGGGCGCCTCGACGGCCGACCTGGCGCTGATCCTGGTGGACGCCCGCAAGGGCGTGCTCGAGCAGTCACGCCGGCACGCGTTCATCGCCTCCCTGCTCCGCATACCGCACATCGTCGTGTGCGTGAACAAGATGGACCTCGTCGATTGGGACCAGGAGGTGTTCGAACGGATCTCGTCGGAATTCGCGGGTTGGGCGGCCAAGCTCGACATCCACGACGTGACCTTCATCCCGATCTCGGCGCTGCACGGCGACAACGTCGTCGAGCGCTCGCAGAAGATGGGCTGGTACGAGGGACCGTCGCTTCTCTACCACCTCGAGCACGTGCACGTGGCCTCCGACCGCAACCTCCAGGACGCGCGCTTCCCCGTGCAGTGGGTGGTCCGGCCGATGACCGACGAGCTGCACGACTACCGCGGCTACGCCGGTGAGGTCGCCTCGGGCGTGTTCCGGACGGGCGACGAGGTCGTGGTGCTTCCTTCGGGCCGCGCCAGTCGCATCGCGGGGATCGAGACCTACGACGGCGAGCTCGACGAGGCCTACCCGCCGCTCTCGGTCACGCTGCGGCTCGAGGACGACATCGACGTCTCGCGGGGCGACATGATCTGCCGGCCCGCGAACCGGCCGAAGGAGGCCAGGGACATCCACGCGATGGTCTGCTGGATGTCTGAGCGGCCGCTGTTGCCGTCAGGGCGCTACCGCATCAAGCACACGAGCCGCACGGCGCTCGCGAGGGTTGAGTACGTGGTCTACCGCATCGACGTCAACTCGCTGCACCGCCACGAGGACGCGAACGGACTCGAGCTGAACGAGATCGGCAAGCTGCGCCTGCGGCTGTCCGCGCCGCTCCTCGTGGACGAGTACCGGCGCAACCGCGCGACGGGAAGCTTCATCCTGATCGACGAGTCGACGAACGACACAGTCGGTGCCGGCATGGTCCTCTGAGGGGGATGCTGCGCAGGCTGCTGCGCCGCTTCAGGCACGAGGGCGGCGACCCGGACCAGGAGCTGCGCTTCTGGATCGAGCAGTGGGACGCCCACATCCGCGGCGGGGCGCTGTTCTCGCCCCACGGGCTCGAGCTGATCGGTGAGGACGCCGTCGCGGAGAGCTACGAGGGGCGGCGCTGGCAGGAGGCCCGCGCCCAGGTGCAGCGCGTGCTCAGGGAGGCGGGGATCGACGACCCCGAGTTCTTCACGGGTCGCGTCATGCTCGAGATCGGCCCGGGGCCGGTCGGGCTTCCGGAGGCCTCGGGCGCGAAGCTGGCTCTCGCGGTCGAGCCCCTGGCGCCGCGCCTCGACGCCGCCGGGCTGCTGCTCCGCGGCGATGCCGTCTACCTCCCCACCGGCGCCGAGGCGATCCCGCTGCTGGACGAGTCGGTCGACGTGGTCGTCGCCCGGAACTGCCTCGACCACGTGGTGGACCCCAGGGCGGTGATCGCCGAGGTCGTGCGCATCCTGAGGCCCGGCGGCGTGCTCATCCTCAACGTGGACGTGGACGGCGAGTCCACGGCCGAGGAGCCGCACGCGTTCACGGCGGAGGACGTTCGGCGCATCGTCCGGCCACTGCGCGTCGAGCGCGAACGCTCCATCCCCGAACCCCACGGTCACGTGGGCGCTCAGCTCGTGGTCATGGCCGTCAAGGAGGGGGTCTCGGACGCGCGCTCGACTACGCTCCCCGCGTGGATTTCGCGCTAGTCGCGTTCGGCCTGGGGGTGGGCATCCTCGTCGGGATGACGGGGATCGGCGGCGGCTCGCTGATGACGCCCATGCTGATCCTCGTGTTCGGCGTCACCCCGGTGACCGCGATCGGGAGCGACCTTGCGTACGCGGCCGTCACGAAGACGGTCGGCGGCTATAAGCACTGGCGGCAGAAGACGGTGGACCTGACGCTCTCGAGCTGGATGGCGATCGGCTCGGTGCCGGCCGCGGTCTTCGGCGTCTACGTGCTGACATTGCTCGAGAACTGGCTAGGCCACGACTTCGAGGACACCGTGATCGTGCTGCTCGCCGGCGCGCTGCTCGTCACCGGAGCCGCCACTCTCGTCCGCGCATTCCTGAAGCGGATGCACGAGCGCGAGCGCGCCACGATCGACATGGAGCGGCGACACAGGATCGCCGCCGTGGCGCTCGGGGTGTCGGTCGGCTTCGTGCTGGGTGTCACCTCGGCGGGCAGCGGCGCGCTCATAGCCGTCGGCCTGATCCTGCTCTTCCGGCTGACGCCGCAGCGCGTGGTCGGCACCGACGTCTTCCACGCGGCGATCCTGCTCTGGGCAGCCGGCCTGGCGCACGTGACGGCCGGCAACGTGGACTTCGGCCTGGTCGGGACGATCCTGCTCGGGTCGGTTCCCGGCGTCTGGCTCGGCAGCCACTGGTCCGTGCGCGTCGATCCGGCCGTGCTCCGCACGACGCTCGCGATCGTGCTCCTCGGCGCCGGGCTCGCCCTGCTGATCAAGGCCGGGCTCGACATCCCGGTGGCGGTCATCGTGCCGTTCCCGCTCGCGGTGATCGGGGTGCTCGTGATGACGATGATCCGCTCGCGGAGGACGCGCGCGCGGGCCGAGGTGGGCACATGATGGTCGTGATGACGCCGGAGGCGACTCCGGCGCAGATCGAGGCGGTCGTCGAGCGCCTCCAGGCGGGCGGCGTACACGCGAAGGTGATGCCGGGCGAGCTGACCACGGCCATCGGCGCCATCGGCGATCCCGAGGGCGTCCGCGAGATGGGGCTAGAGGGCCTTCCGGGCGTCGATCGCGTGGTCCCGATCTCACGCCCGTACAAGCTCGCCTCGAGCGAGCTCTCACACCACGCGCCCACGATCTTCGAGGTGAACGGCCACCGCGTCGGGGCGGCGAACACATTCTCGCTGATCGCGGGCCCGTGCACGGTCGAGTCGCGCGATCAGACCCTGGGCGTGGCCCGGACGGTCGCGGCCGCCGGCGCGTCGATGCTGCGCGGCGGTGCGTACAAGCCCCGGACCTCCCCCTTCGCGTTTCAGGGGCTCGGCACCGAGGGGCTCGCGATCCTAAGGGAGGCCCGGGACGAGACGGGTCTGCCGATCGTCAGCGAGATGACGTCCGCCGAGCTGGCTGACTCGTTCGCGGAGTCGGTGGACGTGATCCAGGTGGGCGCCCGCAACATGCAGAACTACGGCCTGCTCGAGGTCGTCGGCAAGCTCGACAAGCCGGTGCTTCTGAAGCGCGGCCTCTCCTCGACCCTGGATGAGCTGCTCCAGGCCGCGGACTACGTCCTGAAGGAGGGCAACGAGCGCGTGATGCTGTGCGAGCGCGGCATCCGCACTTTCGAGAACGCGATGCGCTTCACGCTCGACCTCGGCGCCGTCCCATGGCTGAAGCTCCACACGCACCTGCCGGTGATCGTGGACCCGTCCCACGCGTCGGGCGACCGTCGCCTGGTCGGCCCGCTCTCGCGCGCGGCCGCCGCGGTGGGCGCGGACGGGATCATCGTCGAGGTGGCGGAGGACCCGGAGGTCGCGCTGTGCGACGGGCCGCAGCAGCTGTACGCGGCGGACTTCCCCGAGTTCGCGGCAGCGGTGGCCGACCACGCGCGGCTGTCGGGGCGAGGCCTTGCCTAGAGGGACAGTCCCTTTAAGTTTGCCGCCGGGGCCGCGGACGCCTCGCGCTCTTCAGACCGCTCGCTGGATCGCGCGGCCGGCGGCCTTCCTGGATGACGCGGCCCGGCGCTACGGGGATATGTTCACGCTCCGGATCGCCAACGAGGGGACCTGGGTGTTCGTCAGCGACCCCGACGCGGTGAAGCAGGTGTTCACCGGCGATCCGCGGCTCCTACACGCGGGCGAGGCGAACATCGTGCTGCTACCGGTGCTCGGGAGCCACTCGGTTCTGCTGCTCGACGACGACGCCCACATGGCGCAGCGCAAGCTCATGCTTCCGTCCTTCCACGGCGAACGAATGCGCCGCTACGAGCGAATCATGGCCGAGGTCGCCGCGCGGGAGATCGAGCACTGGCCGGCCGGCGAGCCGGTGCCCGCCTGGCCGACCATGCAGGCGATCACACTCGAGGTCATCCTGCGGACCGTGTTCGGCGTGAGCGACGTGCCGCGGCTACGGCGGCTGGGCCAGGCGCTCCGGCAGAGCCTCGCCTTCTCCTCCGAGCCGCTGCGAATCGCGATGCTCGCCGCGCTCGGGCCACGCCGCGTCGCCGAGCTCGGCTGGGTCAGGGACAGGCTCGAGCCCACCGACGAGCTCATCTACGAAGAGATCCGCACGCGCCGCGATGCGCCCGACCTGGCAGAGCGCGACGACGTGCTGTCGCTGCTCCTCCAAGCGCGTCACGACGACGGCAGCGAGATGAGCGATGAGGAGCTCCGCGACGAGCTCATGACGCTCCTCGTGGCCGGCCACGAGACGAGCGCGACCGCGCTCGCGTGGGCGCTCGATGCGCTGACGCACCATCCGGCTGCGCTCGATCGGCTCCGCGACGAGATCGATGCCGGCGACGACGCTTACCTCGACGCGGTCGTCAAGGAGGTGCTCAGGCTGCGGCCGGTGCTCGCGCTCGTGCTTCGCCGTCTCGTCGAGCCGATGGAGATCGGCGGGCGCATGCTGCCCGCGGGCGTGAACGTCGCGCCCTGCATCTACCTGATGCACCGGCGGCCCGACGTCTACGACGAGCCGCGCGCCTTCCGGCCCGAGCGCTTCCTGGAGAAGCCGCCGGGCACCTATACGTGGATCCCGTTCGGCGGCGGAGTGCGCCGCTGCCTCGGCGCGAGCTTCGCCCAGTTCGAGATGAAGGTCGTGCTGCGCGAGCTGGTCGCCCGGCTCGACCTGCGCGCCGCCCGGCCCGAGGCCGAGCGCCGCGTACGGCGCGCGATCGTGTTCGCGCCCTCCCGCGGAGGCGAGATCGTCGTCGAGCGCAAACTTAAAGGGACAGTTCCTTTAAGTTCGGCTGCCTAGGGGGCGCCGGGCGGGAGCGGCCAGCGGTCGCGGCGCGCGCTCATCGCCACGACCGCGCCGGGCGCGTTCAGCCC
>JBKPSR010000092.1:0-36286 GCA_046735115.1 Actinomycetota bacterium | reverse complement strand
CGCCGGCAGGTTGCTGTCCACCGGCACGATCTGGCTCGCGATGTTCGCCAGGCCGAGCGCCGCGATCACGGAGCTGAGCCCGATCCACAGCGGCACCGACGCCGCGACGAGCGAGCCGAAGAAGATCACGAGGAGGATCAGAGTGACCGGGATCGACAGCATCCCCGCTTTCCCGAGGTCGTCTTGGATCGTCTTGTTGACCGCCTTGTTGGCGCTGGCGTCACCGATCTGCTCGACCGCAAGGTCGGGATGACGCTTTTGCGCGGCCGCGACAGCGGCTAGCACCGGGTCGATCCGGTCCGCGGCCTCGGTCGAGTCGCCTGCCACGTCGAAGTCGACGAGTGCCGCGTGGCCGTCCTCGGATACCGCGCTCGCACCGTCGAGCGGCGACTTCACGTTCTGGACGTACGCCACCTTCGAGAGGTGCGACGTCACGTCCTGCACAGCGGCCTTGAACTCTGGGTCCTTGATCGTGTGCTTGTCGCTCTGGATGAACACGGTCTCCGACTGAGGACGCAGGCCCGCGTTGTCGAGGGCCACCTCGGCCTTGTGGGACTCGCCGTTGAAGTTGTCGACGTCGGAGATGAGGTTCGACCCCATCGAAAGGCCGATGGCGAAGGCGAGAATCACGAAGGCGAGCCACCCCCAGAAGGCCTTCTTGCGATGTCTGCTGCTCCAGCGCGCCATCCTGGCTGCCAGATTGTGTGAGGAGGGGTGCGAGTCCATAAGATTCCTTTGTTGGTACTGCTTCAGGCCGTCACGCCTGCGGGCACGACCAGCGCCAGGGGAGCGAGGGAGGTGGTCCACTGCTTGCGCAGCTCGATATATGCATCGGGCAGCCCGCCGGCCAGGTCCTCCGCTTCAGAGAGCCACCCGAGCGCCTCCGTCAGATGTCCGGCAAGCGCCTGGGCTTCGGCCTGATCGAACGCCGCTTCTGTGCGTGCCTCGTGGCGGGCCTGACGAGCAACGTGCGCGTCCCACTCCGACATTCTCCGGCTCCTTTTAAGACCGCGGTGGCGCCGACCAGGGATCGGCCGTTCGGGCCGACCGGGTGCTGGAGCCGGATGCGTTTCCGCCAAGCGATTGAGGCGGGACGCACCGCCCACCGTACCACTATGTCGGGTAGAGGCCTAGACTCGGGTGTCTCGAGAGGGAATGAGCACTCGCGAGACAGACCATCTCCGCGTGCTGATCGCGAACGAGCGCCGCGATCGGCTCGCCCTCGTTGCGCCGATTGTCGCGGCGCTCGGACACGAGGTGATCGCGCGTGAGATCGACGTCGACGAGGTCGGGCCTGTGACCGCACGGGAGCGGCCGGACGTCGCGCTGGTGGGCCTCGGCGAGAGCTCCGAGCACGCGCTCGACCTGATCCAGAAGATCGTCCAGGAGGCCTCCTGCCCGGTGATCCTCCTCATCCACGAGGCGAACCCGGGCTTCGTCCGCGAAGCCTCCAAGCGCGGCATCTTCGCCTACATCACCGATGGCGAAGGCGAGGATGCGTCCGAATGGCAGAGCTCGATCGACATCGTGCTTCGCCGTTTTGCCGAGTACCACGACCTGGAGGGCGCGTTCGGGCGGCGCGCCGTCACTGAGCGTGCCAAGGGGATCCTGATGGAGCGCCATTCCGTCGGTGAGGACGCGGCCTTCGAGCTGCTCCGGGGGCACGCTCGCTCAAGCAACCGCAAGCTTGTCGACGTCGCCACGGCGGTCGTCGACGGGCACGCGCTGCTGCCGAAGCAAGGCCCGTAACACACGCCGCGTCCCACGAAGGCGCACGCGCCCCCTTACTTCAGCAGCGAGCGATCGAGCTCCCCAGCGCTCGTGGCGCCGAGTAGAGCGAGGGCGTTGTCGAACTCGTTCGCGAGGAGCTCGATGACGTGCTGCACGCCATCCGCGCCTCCGGCAGCAAGCCCCCACAACGGCGGACGGCCGATGAGAACCGCTCGCGCGCCGAGGGCAAGGGCCTTTGCGATGTCGGTGCCGCGGCGAATGCCGCCATCGACCAGCACGTCGATTCGCCCGTCCACGGCGTCCACGACGTCCGGGAGCGCGGTCGCCGTCGGGACCGCGGTGTCCAGCTGCCGGCCGCCGTGATTCGACACGACGACGGCTGCGGCGCCCAGGTCGGCGGCGCGTCGCGCGTCGTCGCCGCGTACAAGGCCCTTGACGATGATCGGCACGCCGGCCCGCTGCACGAGCTCCCCGAGATCCTCCCAGCAAACCCCGGGATCGAGGGTGGCCCACACCGGCGCGAGCTGTGCGGTCGGATGCCGTCCGGTCTCCGCCACGTTCGGCATGGCCATGCTTCCGCGCAGGCTGAAACCTGAATGGTGATCGCGCTCGCGGCTGCCGAGCGTGGCGAGATCGACGGTGAGCACGATCGCCTTCGCTCCGGCGCCTATCGCGTTGTCGACCAGAGCCCAGTTCAGGTCGCGATCCGTGAACCAATAGAGCTGGAACCACCAGTCGAGCTCGGGAACCCTTGTGGCGAGCTCCTTGGCGGACGTTGTCGCAAAGGTCGAGAGGCAGAACACCGCGCCGGCAGCGCGGGCACCGCGGGCGCAGGCGACCTCGGCGTCCGGATGGATCAGTCTCTGGAAGCCCGTCGGGGCGACGATCACTGGATGCGGAAGGCGGCGGCCGAGGACTTCGACTGACGAATCGCGCCGGCGAACGCCTGTCAATACATGCGGAGCGAGTTGGAGGGCGCGCCAGGCCGCTTCGTTGGCGCGCAGCGTGAGCTCGTCTCCGGCACCGCCTTCGACGTAACCCTCGAGGCCTTCCGGGAGCAGGCGCAGGGCGATCTGGCGGATCAAGTCGACGCTCGGCATCCGCATGCGCTGCACCGCGCGCCGGGTCGCCGTCTCCTCGATCAACCCTTCCTGCTGCTCCTTGATGTCGCGGCCGCGCCGCGCGACGTCCTCCAGCCAGCTCCACACGACCTCGCGCGGCAGATCCGACTCTCGGACCTCTTCCGCTGTGATTCGGAGGACTTCGCTCGCCTCCGTGGCCGTGACGGTCGCGGTTCGAAGCCCGCCGCCGAGCGGGGCGAGCTCGCCGAACAACTCCCCGGGCTCGATGAAGTGCTGCCCGACGCCGTCGCCCGCGGCCGAGCATCGCCCGGACAGCAGCACATACATTCCGTCCGGCGCATCGCCCCTGGTGAACAGGACCTCACCGGCTTTCAGCCGGCGAACCAGGCCCCGCGACTGCAGTCCTTCGAGGGTCGCCCGTCCCGGTGGCATGCCGATGGAGAGGGTCTCACGTACGCAGTGGGGGGAGCAACCTGTGCGCCGGGCGGCCGGACTCAGCTCGCGAGCGAGCGGCGCCGCAGCCGATACATACGAAGCCGGCCCCAGTCCTTGGCGGCGGGCATGTGACCCACGTAGTCGCACGCGAGCTCGTCGTGGCCGTCAAGTAGGAGCGCCGCGGCGAATGCGCTCGTCACGTAGATGGCGCCGGGCGGGGTAACGGGCTCGATGCGGGCCGTGCGGCTCACATGCGATCCGGTGAACGTCGGGACGCGGCGGACCGGGTCGAACGACGGCAGGACAGGGCCGACGTGGGCACCGAGGCGGAGCGCCAGGTGCTCCGGCAGCCCGGCCGACGGAAGGTCGAGGGACGCCATCGCCTCCTGGAGCCGGAGCGCGCAGTTGGCCGCGGCCACGACATCGTCGAGAACGACGGCCAGCGCGTCACCCCATGTGTTCACCGTCGCCACGCCGCGCGCCTCGCCGAGCACCCGGGCGAACGCCGCCGTAACGGTCTCGTCGAAGGTCAGGTACTGCTCGTCGGCAAGCTTCGAGAAGCCGCGCATGTCCGCGAACAGCATCGCGCGGACGACGCGCTCCGCGGGCGACTCGGAGATCGGGGCCGGTGTGTCGCCGTCGACCTCTGCGCGCCGGCCGGCCGGGTCGATGGAGACGGTGAGCCTCCCGCCGCGCCTCCAGGTCCCGATGTCGATCGCCGTGCCGGCGGCGCCGTGGGCGCCGCCTCGATCCCACACCGCGAGCTGGCGCGCCGGGGCGTCGAGAAAGCGCGCGCGAAGCAGCGCAAGTCCCATGGCCAGCTCGGAGCCGTAGCGGAACAGCACGTCGTCGCTTCCCTGGGCGTCGTCGGTCGCGTACTCGATGGTCGCGGCCGCATCGAGGCACCTGTGGAAGCGCTCGACCCAGGCCGGGCCGGCCGGCGCGACCGACGCCCGGATGAACTCGTCGAGCGACACGGGCAGGACCACGTGCAGCTCGGCCCCGTGCGCGAGCAGCGCCTCGGCCCACAGGATGTCGGCGCCGGCGGCCAGCGCGCCGTACGCGTAGCCGACTGGCTCGCGCTCGAGCTCGGCGGCGATTGCTGCAGCGACCGACGCCTCGGCTTCGGTCGGAAAACGCTCCCCGGCACCGGAGGCGGCCACGCGGTGTCCGCAGAAGTGCGCGACGCATGGGCCGACGAGCGGGGCGAGGACGACGCTGTCGGCGCCCGTTGCCTCGCAGACCAGCCGCAGTTGACGACGCGTCGTCGAGAGCGCTCCGTAGTCGCCCTCGTTCAGGGCCACCGCCCGCGCGATCGCCTCCGCCGCGGGGCCGAGTCGGCCGAGCACGAGCTCCGCCTCCGCCTCGGTCGCCGCGGCGTAGTAGGAGTCATCGTCGCGCTCCGCCAGGGCCTCGAGTGCCGCGCGCGCGAACCGCTCGGCACGCGCCGGGTCGCCCGCGACCAGGGTCAGCGTCGCCGCGTTGACTGCCGGATACCAGCCGCCGGTGCGCTCATGGATCGCGGCGTACAGCTCGGCCGAGCGCGCGGCCGCCTCGCGGCGCTCCGCGCCATCGGCGGCGAGCGCGATGTCCTTCACGATCCGCGCGCGCAGCGCGGCCACGTCCTCCGCGTCAACCGCCGTCAGCCCGTACTGCCGAAAGCGCCGCGCCGCCTCATCGGTCGAGCCCGCGCGGGCGAGCGCGAGCACGGCGCGGTGCTTCAGCCAGAGATCATCCGGGTGCTCGTCGAGCGCCCGCTCCGCGAGGTCGAACGCGGTGAGCAGCTCGCCACGCCGCTCGGCATCGCGAACGGCTTCGGCCCATTCCCCGGCAGAACGCTCGGCCACTCTCGCCCCCGACCGTACTTGCGCCCGGCGGCCCCTGTAAAGGAGTCTCGTAAACATGGACGAGACTTTCCTCGACTCGCTGACTGCGGAGGAGGCCGCCGACCTGCGGGCGACCGGACGGGAGCGCCACTTCGACACCGACGCAGCGATCTTCCACGAGGGCGACGACGCCGGTTCCGTGATCGTCCTGCTCGCAGGGCGCGTCAAGCTGACGCTGCCGAGCTCGACGGGGCGTGCGGTGATCGTCGCCGTACGCGGGCCGGGCGACCTGGTCGGCGAGCTGGCCGCCCTGATCGATGCCCCGCGCTCCGCGACCGTGGCCACCATCGAGCCGGTCGACGCGCTGATCGTCTCCGGCTCCGCGTTCGCCTCTTTCCTGGAGCGCCACTCGCGCGTGGCGCTCGTGATCCTGCGGCTGGTGGCCGAGCGGCTTCTCTACGCCGACCTGCAGCAGACGCAGTTCGCCACCCACGACGTCGTCGGCCGCGTCGCACATCGGCTGGTCGAGTTGACCGAGCGCTTCGGCGTCGACGGCGAGGACTGCATCGTCGTCGACGTGCCCCTGTCCCAGGAGGACCTCGCGGGCTGGACAGGTGCGTCGCGTGAGGCGGTCAACAAGGCGCTTCAGGTGCTGCGGTCGCTGCACCTGATCGAGACCGGACGCCGCCGGTTCACGGTGCTCGACGTGGATGGATTGCGCCGCCTGGCCGGCTGAGCCGGCCAATGTGAACGATTCAACACAGCCCTGTGGCGGATTGCGTGGAGGGCGGGCGGGCGCCGCCGTACGGTCGGCTGGTCAACGTCAAGGAGGAGATCGTGACCACCCGGACCCGCACAATCGCCGCCCTCGCCGCCCTCTCGTTCGCCACCACCGTGTACATCGCTGACGACCTCGGCAGCGGAATGCCCGAGGCTGCGGCAGCCCCCGCCTCCCAGCAGATCGGCGGCTACCTTGCGGGCGGCTCGCACGTGCAGGACGGGATCCGGATCACCGTCAAGGAGTTCCGAAGCGCCCGCTCGGCCAACGCCGAGGCCGACCTGATGCTGATGAAGGCCTACGATGCCCGTCGCGGATCGATGGTCTGCGATCGCACGAAGCAGGCGCTGAGCATCCGCGGCATCCCCGGCGCGAGCGGCGTGGTCGTCGACAACCGGCCCTGGACCGGATCGCGCACGAAGACGGCGACGATCGTGTTCGCGAAGGGCTCGTTCAGTTTCGTGCTGTCCACCGAGGCGAAGCCGAAGCAGCTCCGCGTCGACCTGCTCGAGCGCGCGTCGCGGCGGGTGTACCGCCGCCTCGCCGCTTGAGCGAGCTGGGCATCGGGAGTAGGTTCCTTCCAGGGCGAGGAGGACCCCTTGGCCGACGTCTTCGTCTCCTACTCGCGCAGCGACTCCGAGCTGGTCAACCTGCTCGTCGAGCGTCTGCGGGAGCGCGGCAAGGACGTCTGGGTCGACGTCGAGGGAATCCGCGACGCGGAGGTGTTCCCGGCCGCGCTGCGCAGGGCCGTCGAAGGGAGCGACGGATTCGTCTTCGTGATCAGCCCCGACTCCGTCGCCTCGCCGTTCTGCGAGCAGGAGGTCGATCACGCGGTCGAGCTGAACAAGCGCGTCGTCCCGCTCGCGTACCGCTTCGTTCCGGACGAGCAGATACCCGAGGGCATTCGAGTCCGCAACTGGATACCGGTCGGCGACGGCCAGTTCGATGACGGCGTCGAGCGGCTCGTCCAGGCGCTCGACACCGACCTCGACTGGGACCGCGAGCACACGCACTGGCTCGTGAAGGCGATCGAGTGGGACGAGTCGGAACGCGATCGCAGCTTCCTCTTGCGCGGGTCCGAGCTCAACGCCGCCGAGGGATGGCTCGCCTCCGGCGCGGACAAGGAGCCGGGGCCGACCGCGGTCCAGCAGGAGTACGTCTACGCCAGCCGTGCCGCCTCCTCACGGAGGCAGCGGGGCCTTGTGGGCGCGAGCCTCGTCGTCGCCGCCGTGTCGGTCGCCCTCCTGATCTTCGCGCTGATCTCCCGGCACGACGCGGTGAACGAGCGGACGACCGCCGAGTCGCGCGCGCTCGCGGGTCAGAGCGGCAACCAGCTCGCCGTCGACCCGGAGCTGTCGCTGCTGCTTGCGCGGGAGGCTGTCCGCACCAAGGCGACGCCGGACGCGCTGTTCGCGCTCCGGCGTGCGCTCGACGCGTCGCCCGTGCGGGTGGCGCTTCCCTCCCAGGGCCGCCAAGTTTGCGGTCCGGACATCTTCGGTCCCGGCCTGGTCTACGCGGGCCGCGACCGGATCGTTCAGACGCTCTGCAACGGCGACGTGTTCCTCCTGAACGCGGAGACCGGCAGGATCGAGAGTCGCAGGCATCCGGCGAAGTCCGCTCCGAGCGTCGAGCTGAGCCCGGACCGCAAGCAGCTCGGGGTCGCGACCGACGACGGCGTCGCGCTGCTGGACGCGACCACCGGCGCGACGGTCCGGCGGCTCCGCGGCGGCGGGCAGGAGCACCACGTCACCGTCAAGCGCCTCGCGTTCAGCCCCGACGGCCTCCGGGTCGCGGCTGCAACACCGGAAGGGGTGATGGCCTGGACGGTCAAGGGCGGCAAGGGCCGGCTCCTGATCCGCGGCCATGGGAGCTTCGCGGAGCTGACCTTCACGCCCGACGGCCGCAACCTGATCGTGGGAGCGTGCGGCTGTCCCCCGGACGCACTCGAGGGGGTGCGGATCTACGACGCCTCGACCGGCAGGCTGCTCCGGCGCCTGCCTGGCACCAGGCTGATGCAGGCCGTGGAGCTGAGCCCGGACGGGTCGCGGCTGGCCGCCGCCGACTGGGAGCAGGGAGCGGGCAAGTCGCACGTCCAAATCTGGGAGGTCCCGACCTGGCGCCGCGTGAGGACCATCGCTGCGCTCGACGGAGTTCAGCTGAGCTCCCTGGCTTTCAGCCCCGACGGGAGCGAGCTCGCGATCGGCGGCACGGATGGGACGGCGGGGGTGTGGTCGGTCAAGACCGGCAAGCAGACGCTCTCGTTCCTCGGGCACACATCGGCGATCAACGCGATCGCGTTCCGCCCGGGCGGCGACGAGGTGGCGACCGCGGCCAGCGACGGCACCGCGAGGGTGTGGCGCGCCACGGGAGGCGAGCAGGCGATGGTCGACATCGGCAAGCCGGAGCAGGTCATCCTGCGCGGCGACGAGCTGACCACGTTGAGCGACCCCGACTTCAACGGCCCCCCCGAGCCGCCTGTGCTGAGACGCTGGCGGATCTCGGACGGCAAGCTCGTCGACTCGCGGCAGCTGGAGCGGCCAAGGAGCCAGTTGAGCGCGATGGCCCTGAGCTCGGACCTCGCGAGCACGGCGGAGGTCGACAGGACCGGGATCGTGATTCGCGACCTGCCCGGGCGAAAGGTGCTCGGGCGGCTCCACTACCCCCGCCAGGAGTTCCCCCCCATGACGCTCGCGGCCACTCGGGACAACACCCGCGGCGCCGTCCTGCTCGGGCACGCGGCGCGCTTCGTGAATCCGAGCGGGCTCGTTGGGGATCTCCCCGACGGCCGCGCGGACACCCTGCAGGGAGCTCCCCCCTGCGGGGCCGACTGGCGCAGCGCGGCCTTCAGCCGCGACGGCAAGCTCCTGGCGGGCGCGACCTTCTGCGGTGATGTCGTCGTCTGGGATGCGACGACCGGCAAGCTCGTGGATCTCTTCAGCATCGGCGGCCAGATCTCGCAGATCGCCTTCGGCCGTGGCCGGCTGCTCGCGGTCGGCTCCTGGGACAGCACGGTCACCCTGTGGGACGTGGCGAAGCACCGCTCGCTGCGGAAGCTGACCGGCCACGTGCGCGGGATCAGCACGCTCGCGTTCAACCCGAGCGGAACCATGCTCGCGACCGGCAGCGCCGACAACACGGTCCGGATCTGGGACCCGACGAGCGGCCGCACGCTCCGGATCCTGGACATGCCGACCTACGTGTACGCGGTCGACTTCAGCAAGGACGGCCGCCTCTACTCACTCGACAACAACGGCATCGTGTCGATCTGGAATCCGTGCCCCGGCTGCAACGACGGCGATGCCCTGCTGGCCGCGTCCGACAAGCGAGTGACGCGGCAGCTCACGCCGCTGGAGCGGGAGACCTTCCTGGGCGGGTCGTGAGCTCCCGCCCCCGAATGATCAAATGGGTGGTGTGGCGTCGCATTCGAAAGCGTCTGGGCGTATCAGCTCGGGCGTTTTCCGGCCGAGCGTGCTCGAGAGGCTCTTCAGCCCGCTTCGCATCGGGCCGGTCGAGGTGCCGAACAGGATCGTCTCGACGGCCCACCAGACGACACTCGTCCACGAACACCTCCCGACCGAGGACTTCGTCGCGTACCACGAGGCCCGGGCCCGCGGCGGCACGGGGCTGATCGTCCTCGAGGCCACCGCCGTCCATCCATCCGGGCTCCTGACGCCGCACACCCTGGCCGGCTACCAGGCGGAGATCGTGCCGGAGCTGGCGCGCGTCGCGGAGGCCGTTCGCTCGCACGGGACACGCCTCTTCGTGCAGCTCTTCCACGGCGGGCGGGAGCAGATCTCGAGCGCCCCTCGCGCGCCCGCTCTCGCTCCCTCGGCGATCCCGACCCCACGCTTCCATGTCGAGCCGCGTGCGCTCTCCGCTGAGGAAATCGACTCGGTCGTTCAGGGCTTCGCGCAGTCGGCGGAGCTGGCCGCGAAGGCGGGGCTGGACGGAGTCGAGATCTCGGCCGCGCACGAGTATCTCGCCGCGCAGTTCTTCACGCCGGGGCTGAACCGCCGCGACGATGAGTGGGCGGAGCCTGCGCGCTTCCTGCTCACCGTCCTGACCGCTGTGCGCGACGCGGCCCCCGACCTCGCCCTCGGCGTGCGCCTGTCCGCCGATTCCGAGGCCGCGGCGCCGGTTGCCCGCGAGGTCGCCGCGGCGGTCGACTACGTGAGCGTCGCCCTGGGCGCCTCATCCACGTACCGGGGCTCGACCGGCATCGTCCCTCCGCCGCCCGTGCCCGAGAACGCGATCGCGGCGTTGACCGCTCCGTTCCGCGTGGGCCCGCCACTCGTGGCCACGTCGCGAATCGTCGACCCGGTCGAGGCCGACCGGCTCGTAGCGGACGGGAGCTGTGACGCCACGGGGATGACCCGCGCCCTCATCACCGATCCGGACCTGCCGCGCAAGGCGCGGGGCGGAATGCTCGACGACGTCCTCCGCTGCATCGGCTGCAACGCGTGCATCGCCCACTACCACGCGGGCACCCCGATCGCCTGTGCACAGAATCCGCGCACCGGGCGCGAGCGCACGATAGGCCCTCCGCCCCGCTCCACGGCCCGACGGCGCATCGTCGTCGTGGGCGCGGGCCCCGCGGGACTCGCCGCGGCGGCCGAGGCGGGAGCGGCCGGGTACGAGGTCGTGCTCCTCGAGCGCGGCGACCGAATCGGCGGCCAGGTGGCGCTCGCCGAAGCCGCGCCCATGCACGCCGAGCTCGCTGCCTCGCTCGCCCGTAACTACCGGCGCCTGCTCGAGACGGCAAGCGTCGAGACACGCCTCGGCACGGACGCCTCTTCGGAGAGCATCGCCGTGCTCGAACCGGACGCGGTCGTCGTCGCGACGGGTGCGCGGCCGTACGAGCCCGGACTTCCTCTAGCCGGGATCGAGGTCGTGCAGGCGTGGGACGTGCTCCGGGGCCCTCTGGCGAGTGGCAGGCGCGTCGTCGTCTCCGACTGGGGCGGAGACGCTGCGGGACTGGCCTGCGCCGACCTCCTCGAAGCCGCAGGGAACGACGTGACCGTGGCCGTGGGGTCGGCCGCGCTCGGCGAGACGCTCCATCAGTACCAGCGGAACCTCTACGCGGCGCGGCTCTACCGCGCCGGCGTGGGGGTCGTCCACCATCTGGAGCTCGTGGGTGCCGACGCTGGCAGCGTGCGCTTCCGCAACGTCTTCGCTCCCGAGCTGGAGTCGGATCTCCCGGCCGACCTCCTCGTACTGGCGCTGGGCCGCATCCCCGATCGGGCGCTCGTCGAGTCGCTTGCCGGTGCCGGCCTCGAGGTGCGGGAGGCGGGCGACTGCCTCGGCCCGCGGGGCCTGGAAGAGGCGATCCTCGAAGGGACGCTCGCCGGTCAGCAGGCGGGCGTGACCCGTTAAGGGCTCTGACGGACTACTCGTACTGGTCGTGGCGCTGCCTTGGCATTCGACGACCAGGGTTTCCCGCTATCCACCGTGGAGGTGGTCTCGAGTGCGGTCGTCGGGACCGGGATCGGATCCCGTCCAGGCGATCTTGCTAGGCGGAGGGTGAGGGCTCCGACGGCAGGGCCGTCAGGCGCGGTGCGGACGCCGGTGTCTGGAGCAGTGCTCTCCAGCCCGAGAGGAGCTCGTGCACCGCGGCGGCCCCGATGATCGGCTCCCTGGGCAGCGGCAGCCTCGGAGAGGAGAGGATGAATGGTCTGGTCTGCGGGCCACCGAGTCCGCCGTGGAAGGAGATCAGCTCTTCGAACGCGCAACCCTCGTCGAGCGTGGGGTCATAGAAGCTGCCGACCATGATGTCGGCGACGTGCGGGAATCGATCCGTGCGCTGGAGGTGCCGTGCCGCCGTCGGCGCGAACGGAGCCAGGGGGTCGTCACCGTCGATGCGACCCTCATCGAGGTAATGGGCGCCGGCCGCGCCGAGGACGACCGCCCCGTGTTCGGCCGAGCGAACGAGCAGCCAGCCGATGTGGGGGTGCTCACGCAGGCTCGGAAGCAGCCGGGGGTGGCGCTTGTCGAGCTCTTCCAGCGTCAGCCGTCGCTTTTCCTCCATCAGATACACGAGTCCGAGGTTGCCTGAGCCGAGCACCACCACCTCGCGATCCGAGACGTCGTTCTTCGGCCGCTTTCCCGCCGTATGCCCGGTGGCTTCGCTCATCGCGTGCTGGACCATCGCGCTCTGCTCGTCGCCGCCCGCAAAACCCGCGACCCGTCCGGCGGCGATCGAGCGCTCGACGAGCTCCTCGAGCCCGTACCCGTTTCGCTGCTTGAAGGTCGCCCCCTGCGTCTGTCCATGGTCAGAGAGCACCACCAGCTCGTACGGACGCGGTGCGTACTTGCGCGCCCGCGAGATCCGGCCGAATTGCTGGTCGAGCTTCCGCAGCGCCTCCAGCGTGTCGGCGCGCTCGAGACCCGAGTGGTGGGCGACCTCGTCGTAGCTGGCGAAGGTCGCGTACACCGCCGGACGCCCGCGCATCATGTCTGTCAGCACTCCGAAGACGACCAGGTCCCGGACGATCACGCACATCGCGCCACGCATGAGCGGATAGATCCCGCCGCGGTGACCACGGGGTCGAACATCTCGCCGGCCTGCACGGATCGCCGCCGTGATCTCCAGCACGACCTCCCAGCCGAACAGGACGAGCGCCCGCGTCACGTTGAATCCGTTGGCGAGGAAGGCGCGGTAGCCCGGGTTGGCCCGCTTCTCCGCCTCGCTGCGGCTCACGGTCAGGATCGTCTCGTCCGCCTCGCCGGAGAGGAGGTTCCCGCGGCTGGCCCCGCCGTCGACGAGCAGCCCGATGCCCGTGGCGTGGCGCCGCTCGATCTCGGCGCAGTCCGCGGGAGCGGAGCACGCCATCATCATGCCGGTCTCCTTCTCGACCCAGCGAAAGGCCGGAATGTCCTCGTTGGAGCCGAGCAGGATGCCGGCCTGGCTCGCTCCCGTCTGAGATGACAGATCCGTCTCCCACTCGACCAGCCGGTGGCCGTGGTCGGAGATCAGGCTCGCCATGAACGGCGCGCTCCCATCTCGCATCGCGTCGCGCAGCACCGGCAGCGCCAGCCCGTCGATCTCGAGGAAGATGATCCCGGGCACGTCGGTGGGCTCGATCGTGCCCTGCCGCCGCGCGATGCGCCGAGTGACCTTGAGCGTGTACTCGTCGTCGTCGTTCGCACCGATGATCACCTGGATCACCATGCTCACGGCCGACATGACAAGGGCCGCGAGGAGTGCGTCGCCGAATGACCCCACATGCACGTCGTCGGAGAGCACGTCGCCGGCCACCTGGAGGACCAATGCGTCCGCAGCGAGGACGACCAGAAAGCCGGCAACCAGCATGAACGGCAGCCTGAGGGCCGCCAGGACCGGCGGCAGAACCGCGTTCAGAATGGCGATCAGGGCGGCGACCGCGAACGCCGCCCCCGTCTGCTCGAGGTCAACTCCCGGAACGATCCAGGCCGCGATTGCGACGGAAGCCGCCGCGACGACCCATGAGGCGAGGAGCCGCAGGACGTGGAGCCGCGGCGTCGCCGGCTCCCAACGCACCATCTCGCCGTAGGAATCGGCCCCCTCTTCACTCATGGCTCGGACCCGTGGACGGCGAGCCCGTAGACGATCAGGGCGTCGACGGCTATCACCACGATCGAGAAGGCCGTCGCCCCTCCGATTGCCGTCAGGTGCGCGAGCGCGTTGACCGCCGCGATGAAGATCCCGAGGTACGCCGCCATGGCGTTGCGTACGAATACCCCCAACGCGGTGATCAGCATCACCACGGCGATCCCAACCGCGAGCCAGCCCCAGAGGCTCACGGGCCCGTACAGGAACTCCTCCTCGGCGACATAGTCGTCGTTGTAGATCGCCGAGAAGCCGTAGATCGCGTTGAGCACCGACGCGACCAGCAGCATCACCCCCGCGAAGACCACCCAACCGCTGCCGCTCCGTCCGGCGGGTGGGCGCCGGCGAGGAACTCGCATGATCCCGTAGTCGCTCATGACCGGTCATCGACTGTCTCACACGCCACTCGGCCGCGCTTCACCCTCCTGGGGTGATGCACTAAGACGCGCCGGGTAGTGCACTACCGGCCTTGATGACGCCGGGTACTCCTACGGACTCCGGGCGCACCAGCATGTTCTCCGCGCCGGCCTGGCTGCGCGATCTTGGCTTCGCGTCGTGGCTGCTCGTCGGCTTCGTCCTGATCATCGCCGGGACGATCTGGCTGCTCGGTCAGACCTCGACGATCGTCATGCCGGTGATCCTTGCCCTTGTCCTCGGGGCGGTCGCAGGGCCGATCGTCGATGCACTCGAGCGTCGCGGGCTCCCCAGGGCCGCGGGCGCCGGCATCGTTCTTCTGGGCCTCGTCCTCATCGGGGCCCTGGTGTTCGCACTCATCGTGCACGGCATCTCCGCCAACTCGTCGGATATCTCCGCGAAGGCCTCGCAGGGACTCGACAAGATCGAGAGCTGGCTCCAGGACCTGGGCGTGGACGGCACGAAGGACGCGAAGGAGGGCCTCAAGCAGGACCTGCCGCAGATTCGCGAGACGCTTGTGAACGGCGTCGCCGCCGGCGTGAGCGGACTCACGTCGCTCGGTTTCTTCCTCGCCTTCGCCACGCTCGGGACCTTCTTCGTGCTGAAGGACGCGCCCGTCATGGCCCGTTTCATCCACACTCACATGGGCCTCCCGGAGCCCGTCGCGAGCACCGTCACGAGCGAGGTGGCCACGGCGCTGCGCAACTACTTCACGGGGGTGACCATCATCGCCGCGTTCAACGGCCTCATGGTTGGCCTCGGCGCCCTCGTGCTCGGCGTGCCGCTCGCGGGCACGATCGCGATCGTCACGTTCATAACCGCCTACGTTCCGTTCGTCGGAGCCTGGGCGGCGGGCATCTTCGCCTTTGCCATCGCTCTCGGCACGGAGGGCACAACCGACGCCGTCATCCTCGGGCTGATCATCTTCCTCTCCAACGGCGCCCTCCAGAACATCCTGCAGCCGTTCGTCTTCGGCGCAACACTGAGCCTCAACCCGCTCGTGGTCCTCGTCGTCACGATCGGGGCCGGCAGCCTCTTTGGAATGGTGGGGCTGACGCTTGCCGCGCCGCTGACCTCGGCCGCGGTGCACATCAGCGGCAGACTTAAGGCGGAACGCGGGACAGACAGAGCGCCGCCCGGCCCGGACCCATCCCCCGAGCCCGCGGGGGCGTGAGCCATGGCCGCCAGGAGGCGGCTCAGGTGAGCAGGCCCACGGCCCCCTTCACGAACAGATATGCGCCCACAACGGCGAACACGGCAATCGTCACGCCACGGGAGTGAAGGCGCGCCCAGGCGCTCGCCCGGAGGAGTGCCTTGCGGGCCGCGCCCGGGCGGACCATGAAGAGGACCACCGACGCGATCGCGGCCCCGTACCAGATCGCGTTGAAGACCAGCACCGCCACGATGCCGTCGGCAATCGCGTTGCGATGGGCGACGATCTCGTTGAGCGCCACCAGGTAGAAGAGACCCGGCAGGTGGGTTGCCACGCCCGCCACGGCCGCGGTGCGCACGGACGGATTTCGAAGCCTCACCGCCATCGCCGACTGGGGGCCCGTCGCGTTCCCATGTGACGGCAGCTCCGCCCGGCCAGCGGCGACACCGGCGGCGAAGCCGAGCGCGGCGGTCCCCGCGATGAGCTCGATCAAGTCCTCGACAGTGCCCCCAAAGCGGATGTCCGCGCCGCCGAAGGCCACCACCACAAGCACCCCGATCGCGACGCTGAAGGTAAACCCGGCGACGATGTATGCGAACAGCACCCGTCGGGGGTGCGAAGCGCTGAGCAGGGCGTACAGTGCGGCGACGCCGGCGGGGCGCAGCGCGCTCGCCAACGCGAGGACGATGACCTCGAGAGTCACTTCGGGGTGCGCTCCGAGTCGGCCGCATGGCGGAGACTACCGGCAGGCCGGCGGACGGGCTTAGGCGGTTAGGCGTCACCTCGCTGGCTGTGATTGGGGCCCGTTGGAACTTCGACGTGGACGGCCGTTCCGCGGCCTGGGCCGCTCGTGATCGTCAGCAGGCCGCCGAGTTGGGTGGCGCGGCTGCGCATTGATTGCAGCCCGAAGCTTCCAACCGCTGGGCCTACTGGTGGGAAGCCGCAACCGTCGTCACGCACCTCGATTGCGACCACGCGATCGGTCGCGCCGACGTCGATTGTCACGGCGGTCGCCTCCGCGTGCTTGACGGTGTTGGCGAGCGCCTCACGGACCAGGCCGTAGAGCTGCTCCTCCGCCCCCGGCCCCAGCGGCAGACGCTGCTCGGGGCCGTGGACCACGATGGCGAGTTGCTCCCGGGCGCTCACCGCAGCCGCGTGCTTGGCGAGCGCCGCCACCAGACCCTCCGCGCTGACCCCGTCGGGGCGCAGCTCGAAGATGGCGGAGCGCATCTCGGCCAGTGCTCCACGCGTCAGCTGCCCGACCTGGTCGAGCTCCTTCTGCACACGTCCTCTGGGGCTAATCGACTCCTGCGCCAGCGCCCGCTCGGCCGTTCGGAGATGAAGCGTCGTGGCGAAGAGAGACTGGGAAGCGGAGTCGTGCAGGTCACGGGCGATACGTTGGCGCTCCTCTGCGGCGCGCTCCCCCTCGCGGCGCCGGGACTCGGCGAGGTGCAGGGCCCGTCTGCGCTCGCTCACGACTGCGGCCAGGCAGAGCGTGGCAAGCGCGGCGACAGCGATGTAGAGCTGCGTGCTGAGCGTGCTGTCCGTGATCGATTGCTGCACGAACGGCCCGACGTCGCGGGCGGTTATCCAGACCGCCAGCCCGGCGGCCAGGGCGACGGCAAGCGTCGCTCCCTGCTGGCCGAACCGCAGGGCGGCCCAGATCAGCGCCGGGAACACCATGTATGTCAGCGGCTGGCTGCTCGACAGCGCGATCACGCTCAGCGCGGCAACCGCGCCGATCATCAGCGCGCCCTCCCACCAGCCCCTGCCCCTCCACGCGGGGGAGGGTGCCCGCGCCCAGGCCAAGATCAACGGGACGATCACCAGCGAACCGGATGCATCGCTCAGAAACCAGCTCCGCCAGAAGGTCAGGCTCTCGGAGGATCCGATCGCGCCGGCTGCGAGCACAGACACCAACGCGAAAGTCGAGGTGATCGCGGCGCCGGAGGCGATGGCGACCAGCACCCCGCCGAGCTGCTCGAGCCGGTCCAAGGCCGCCCGCGGGCCCACGAGTCGCCGCAGCAGCAGGGCGATGACGAGGATGTCCGCCATGTTGCCGACGGTGATCCCGATGCGGCTGCCGACCGGAAGAGAAGAATCGGACAGCAGCAAGTCCCCGAGGAGCACACCCGGCCACCAACGCAGCCCTCCCAGATACAGAGCGGCGACGCCGACCCCGACCGGCGGCCAGATCGCGGTGACCGGGCCGCTGTACTGAAGAGCGAGGCCGGCACGCCCGGCGGCGTAGTAGGCGGCGGACAGCGCGAGCACGCCCACGGCGTAGCGGACGACCCCCCGCGTCCGCTCGGCCTCCCGCTCCACTGCCGGCGCGGCCGGCGCTGAGGCCGCCTCGGCGGTGGGGAGCTGTGCATGCGCGCTCGTGGTCTCTCCTGTCGACGAACGGCGCGGGATCGCGCCGAGGAGACCCTAACGCTCTCCGATTGCGGCTAGAGGGCGTTCACCCGGTCGGGGTGATGCGACTCCTCGGAGGCCGCTGTCTAATCGAGGCCCGCGGAATCAAGCGAAGGGAGATAGTCATGCGAGGTGCAGGTCGAGCTGTGTTGGCGGCAACGCTGCTGCTGATCGCGGGCACGCTCAACATCGTCTACGGCATCGGGGCCCTTGACGATGCGAACGTCTTCGTCAACGACAAGAGGTTCATCTTCACCAACCTCAACACCATGGGTTGGGTTCTGATCGTCCTCGGGGTAATCCAGCTGACCGGAGGCTTCTCGCTGTTCGCCGGCAACACCTACGGCCGGGTGATCGGGATCATCGGCGGCAGCCTCGGCGCGATCGGGGCGCTGTTTTCGATCGGCGGCTCCTATCCGTGGTGGTCGCTGGCCATGTTTTTCCTCTGCATCTACATCGTGCACGGCATCTTCGTCTACGGAGAGGATGAGAGGGCGGCAGTGACCTGACCGGCAGCCGCGGGTGCGGTTGTCCCGCCAGTCAGCGCGCCGAGCGGGAGCGGGGCGCGGTGGCGGCGGGCGGTTCCTCCATCGAAGCGTGCGCGAGTTGGGGAGCCCGCCGCGTCGCACGGGGCTCGACACCCCCGCCGAGACGACGCTCATAGGCCCGGGGTTCGCGCGATCGTCAGCCGCCTGCGCCCAGAAGCACAGCGACCTGGCTCGCCATGGGCGAGCCGAGCCCGGCCGCCAGGTCGTAGCCCGGCCGCGCGGGGCAGCACGATCCACCGAACAGAGCGTTGGTCCCCTGTGTGATGTCGATGAACGCGCCAGGGTTGCTCTTTGCGGTGGCGTAGATCATCGGCGGCACGAAGCCGGGCCGCGGCAGGCCCTGCTGCTTCGCCTGCTGGTTCCAGAGTGCGATCATGCCCGCCACCAGCGGCGTCGCCGCGCTCGTACCGCCGACGAACGTGATGCCCTGCTGCGGGGACTTGGGGCAGCCCTTAACGCCGCTCGAGCAGACGACCGCGTAGCCGGGGCTCTCATCCGCGAAGGCCGCCACGTCGGGCACCATCCGCTTGCTGGAGTTCGCGAAGGACTGCGCAGGCTGCCACCATGGCCGCGACTCGAAGGTGCTCTGCCCCCCTCCCCCACCCGCGGTCGCGGTGAAGGGCGCCGGGTAGGCCGTGTCGTTCCACGGGCCGGTCGAGGCGATGCTGTTGTCGGAGTTCAGCGTCAGGTTCGTGCCGCCCACCGCCAGCACCCAGGGCGAGCTGGCCGGCCAGGACACCCGCGGCTTCTTGTCCGCCGAGGTCAGCTTGCCCGGGGGAACTCCGCGAGCGCAGGCGGACGAGCCCGTGTCGCCGGCGGCGACCACGACGGTGATGCCGAGCGCCGCCTGGGCCGCCAGCGTGCGCTCGACCAGGGTGCGCGACTCCGAGTACGGGGACACCGTCGACTCGCACTCCCCGTAGGACACCGACACGACATGCGGCAGCGGCGCGCCGTTGGTCGTGGCCTGGAGCGGCGCCGCTACCAGCTTCAGGAAGCCCAGCACGTTGGCGTCGTCGGAATTCTCCTCGATCGGATCGACCCAGAGGTCGAAGCGATCGAGCTCCGGCGCCACCGTCGAGGCCACCATCGCGTCGAGTGAGCTCTCGACGATCGGCTGAATGCCGGAGCCATCGTGAATCTTGAGTGACGTCCCCTGCGTACCGAAGCAGTTGCGGAACTGATTGACGTCCGAGGACGGCGTCGGCGCCTCGCCGACAATCGCGAGCCGGGCGCCCTGTCCGCGCAGGCCGCCTGCCTGCAACTGCGCGATCGCGTACGCGCTCAGGATCTGGTTCGGAAACAGGCCTTCGGACGAGGCCAGCGCACTGGGGTACGTCGTCCCGAGGCAGGACGGTCCGACGGTGCCGGTCCGCGTCGGCGTCCCGCCGTCGTAGGGACCCGCGGCCGCGGGCGTCGCGACCCGCCTCCGCGGCCGGTTCGGATACCCCGACGACGAGGCGTGGTTGACGATCAGCCGCATGCCGGCGACGACGTCGACGTTTCCCTTCAGCCCCTTCGGCAACTTCGGGGTCTTCACCGGCAGCGCGACGAGCTGATTGCCCGTGGACGTGCGGTAGACGGCCCACTTCGTGCCGAACATTTTCTGCGCCTTGCCGATCGACACGGTGGCGGTCGCTCGCAGGTGCGTGACGTCGATCTTGGCCGTGATCCCCCGGGACTTGAAGGCGTTTACGACTCCCTTCCGCACCGAGGACGTCGCGCCCCATTTGCTCTGAAGCTTCGACAGTGACGGGTACTTCCCATACGAGTCCGAGTTCGGGTTGCTGGCCGACTTCGCCGCGCTGTGAATGCCGGAGATGTTGGCGACGAGGCCTATCTGCAGCCCCAGCTTGCTGCTGGTCGAAGCCGCGCCCGCCTTCTTGAGCCCCTTGTGGGAAATCGGGCCGTAGTTCACCCCGGAGGACGAGGCGACGGCCGCCAGCGACGAGTCCGCGAGCGCGGCAACGCAGATCGCCGCTGCAAGGTGGGCGGCGACGACCCGTAGGAACACTCAAACCTCCGTCCCGGCCATTGGACCAAGCCCACCACAGGGCCCGCCCGGGTCGCCTCCCCCGGATGGGATGAACCTTTCACAGGCCATTGCGTTTTTCGATGGCAAACCGCATTTCACCCTGAACGGATGAGGTGCGCGCATGTCACTTCAGTAGGCTCGCGCTACGAAATCGAGGAGCTCAACGATGCAAGAGAGCGGTCCAGGACAGACCTCGAAACGTCTCTCGGATGAGGAGTTGGGAAAGCTCCTGCGGCTTGTCGAGGACGCCGACAGCGTGGAGCTCAAGCTCACCGTCCCTCACTCCGATCACGCCACGGCCGCAGGTGCACTAGGCATCGATCCCCTCGACGCCCAGATCCGCCAAGTCTACTTTTTCGACACGCCAGATTTGAGCCTCTCGAAGACAGGGGTCGTCGTGCGTGCGCGCCGGGTCCAGGGCAAGGGAGATGACTCCGTGGTGAAGCTGCGCCCCGTCGTCCCGCACGAGCTTCCGAAGACGCTGTGGGACGTCCCCGGCTTTGGCGTCGAGGTCGACGCGATGCCCGGCGGCTATGTCTGCTCGGCCTCGATGAAATCGACGGCTCACGGAGACGTCCGCGAGACGCTGTCCGAAGCCCGGCCGCTGCGCAAGCTGTTCTCGAAGGAGCAGCGGGCGTTCTTCGCGGAGTACGCAGTCGATGGGATCGAGCTCGACGATCTCTCCGTGCTTGGCCCGATCCTCGTCCTGAAGCTGAAGTTCACCCCCGAGGACCTCCGGCGCCGTCTGGTCGCCGAGCTGTGGCTCTATCCGGACAACTCGCGCATCTTGGAGTTGTCCACGAAATGCGCACCGGCGGAGTCCTTCCAAGTCGCCACCGAGGTCCGTGTGTTCCTCACGGAGCGGGGTGTGGACCTGTCCGGCGAGCAGGAGACAAAGACGAAGAAGGCGCTCGAGTTCTTCTCCGAGCGGTTGCAGCAGACGCCGGCTTAAACGGCGCCCGCGCCGCTCAGCGCTCCCACCTTGCGCCCAGGCCACCACCGTTGCCGCGGCTCGAACGGGCCCGGGCCTGCCTTTGTGAGGTCACGTCCTTCTGCACCGACACCCAGACCCGCCCGTGGTCCGGATGGTCGAAGCCCACGACGTGCGCCTCACACCAGATCAGGCCTCCGTCCTTGCGCCGATTGTGCAGCTCGCAGCGCGCCTCTCCAAAGCGCTCGAGATCGGCGCTGATCTGGCGCACGATCAACTCCGCCTGGCCGGGTTCGTCCTCCCAGCTGATGTCGGCCACGGGCCTACCGTCGAGGTCCCCGTCGTCGTAGCCCATGATCTCGGCAAACCGGTGATTGGCATAGAGGATCACCCCGTCCGAGGTCCGCACGAGGCAAACACCGTCGGCGGCACGCCGCAGCACCGTCGACTGCAGACGCAGGTCCTCGTCCGCCCGGGCATGCTCGGTCACGTCCCTCCAGACCACGACGACTCGTCCGTCGCCAAGTGGCGCCGCGCGGACGTCGGAGGACTTCAGAAGGCGCCGGCGCTCTCCCCCAAGTGGCTCATACGCGTTGACCTCTCGCCCGCCCGGCACCTCCAGCTCGACGATGTGTCGGAGCCACCTAAAGGCTTGCGAGCGGAGGTAGTCGGGTTGCAGTCGTCCGAGGGTTTGGCCGACCGGCTCCCCACCTCCGACTGGGAGCTCGCGGCGCGCCGCGTCATTCATGTGCTCCACGGCGAAGTCGACGACGTTGCCGCGCTCATCCGTCACCGCGCGATAGATGGCGAAGCAATCGGACAGTGCGTCGGTTGCTTGGCGCAACAGGCTGTCGATTGGAGTTGCCAGCTCGACCGGACGTACCGGCACCGCTCCCATTACGCGGGTCCCGCGCCCGAAATTCGACTCGATCGCCAGCGTTCCGCCCATCGCCCCAAGCCGGTCTCGCATGTTCGTGAGCCCGGTCCCGTGGCCGGCGTACCCGTCGGGAAGGCCGGCGCCGTCATCGAGCACCTCGAAGTGAACCGCCTCCTCCTGCCAGACCGTGATCGCAGCGGAGCTGGCCCCCTCAGCGTGCTTCGCCGCGTTTTGAAGCGCCTCGAGACAACAGAAGTAGACGGCGCCCTCGATCTCGGGCGGGTAGCGCCCCAGACCCCGCGTCGTAAGCGTCGTGGGCAGCGGGCAGGCGGCAGCCGCCTCTGAAAGCGCCCCGACCAGACCCCGTTCGACCAAGAGGCTCGGATAGAGCCCGTGGGCCAGGGAACGAATGTCAGCCATGGCGGCGTTAACGTCCTGAACGAGCTCGCGAAGCCGCGCGGCGCCCCTGCCGGGATCGCTCTTGACAAGCTCACCGGCGAGCTCGAGCTCGATCGTCAGCGCCAGCAGCCGCTGCTGGGCGCCGTCGTGCAGATCCCGCTCGATACGCCGGCGCTCGTGGTCGGCCGCCGACATGATGCGGCTTCGAGAAGCCTGGAGCTCCCTCAACGAGGAGCGCAGCTCCGTTTCGAGTCGCTGGTTCTGTAGCGCCATCTGGGCGAAGCCGTGCGCGACCTCGGTCATCACCGGTGCCTCCGCCAGCGCGGGGTCATGAACCAGCGCCGCGATGGGCACGCCGCCGCTCCGGATCTCCGTGGTCGCGCGAGTGCGCGACGCGTCTGGCAGCGCCACCGGGCGTCCTCGGTCGTCCACCCATTCGGCCGGATCGCCCGACGTTCGATAGACGACCTCCAGTGACGGATCCTCGACCGCCTCCGCGATCACATCCTGCAGCTGCTTCGCGCTCGGACGACCCAGAACGCCGCTCAGCTTGCCCAGCGCTCTCGCGGCGCGGGCACGCGAGCTCACCAGCCCTATCAGGAATCCGGCCGATACGGCGGGCGTGGCGAGTAGCGCGACCGCACCGAGCACCTCAGTGAGGTCGGACTCCGGATTCGCTCCGCGCGCAAGGAGGAAGGCGGCGGTCGCAACCATTCGCAGGACGGCGGCGGCCAGTACCGGAACGAGCTCCAGTCGCATCAGGCTGCTGCCGTTGACCAGGCGGCCAACGAGACGCACCGCGACGCCCGCGAACACAGCCACGCTGAGCGCCTGTGTCACCGGCATGAGCACGGCGTCCACGAAGCCGGGCTCGGAGCTCGGCAGCATGAGCGCGTTGGGCGGGCAGTCGGTACCGCAGCTGGCCCAGGGGTTCGGCGTCGGATAGTCGCCAAGGAGCGCCAACACCAGATACAGCCCAACAGCGACCACCCCGGCTCTGAACAGCAGCCGGTCCGCGCGGCTCGCGAACCGCCCAGATGGGAATGCGAGCACGAGGTAGACCAGCAGCAGCTCGGCGAACCAGACCCAGACTCGGCCGATGCTGTAGAGCACGCTGTCCGGCGACTCGGCCAGCATCGTGGGCGACCACAGCACCCCGGCAAGTATCAGCTGCCAGCCGAAGCGCCCGCCCGGGTGCACGTACACCGAATAGAGCCCGGCTGCGATCGGCGCCGCGATCACCAGGGCGTGCACAACCGCTGCGAACCCGCGCGGCGAGGGTCCGGCACCCGTCGCCGCTATCCATGCGGCAGCAGCAGATAGCGCGACGCCGGCGGCGCCGAGGGCCGCCAAGCCCGCAACGGGCGGAGCTACCTCATGGTCAGCTCCGGTCGCCGGCGGACGCGACGTAGGCCTGGTGTCCGGGGGCATCTTGCTGGCCATGTCATGCGCTGGCGCGCTATGTCTCTGCCCAGTAAGGATCCAGGTCGGGAAGACACGACACAACGGACGGATGTCTCACCCACATGGGGACATTCGTCCGACCGGCGATACGTCATTTGGCTCATGCTCCGGCAACAACCGGATCAGCCGTAACGCGGGTCTTTCATGAGCCTCATCCCTTCCGGGTGAGGTAGTCGATATAGAACGGGCGCAGCTGCTCCGCCACCTCGCCTTTGCCCGCATCCGTGACGTCGTTCAGGTGCGCGCTCATCTGCGCCACGTCTGCCTCAGCCTCGCGTAGGTCGCCGGTTGCGGCCTGAGCAGCCGGCAGCACCTCCATCAGGTGCCAGAAGAAGCGGAGGTCGAGGTGATGACGGGCGCGCCGCACCGCCAGGTCGTGGAGCTCGCGCGAGGACAGCCGCTCATATTGCTCGCCGGTGGAGTCGGCGCGATCGGTCACAGCTCCTCCTTAGTACCCCGTCGCGGTTTTCACCTGTTGGCGCTCGGACTCGTGAACCCCGCCCTTGTCGTCCAGCGTCTGGCACGCTCGCGCTATGTCGCCTGCGAGCGTGTCGACCATCTCGCGCGTGAGCGTCTCCTTGACGAGGGCGCGCATCAGGGTCACGTGCTGCGCGTTCGGCGGGAGCGTGTACGCCGGGACCATCCAACCACGCTCAGCGGAGAGCTGCCACGCGATGTCGAACTCGTTGTAGCTGCGCGGCTCAGCCAGCCTGAACGCGACGAGCGGAAGCTGCTCTTCGTCCAGGCCGATCAGCTCGAAGTCGCCGCTGCCGTCGAGGTGCTCGGCAAGCACTCGCGCGTTCTGCTGCATCATCTCCATCACGTACTTGTAGCCCTCGCGGCCGAGCCGGATGAGGTTGTAGTACTGGGCCAGCACCATCGCCGAGCCGGTCGAGAAGTTGAGGGTGAACGTCGCGTCCGTCTTTCCGAGGTAGTTCTCGTTGAAGACGAGGTCCTCGTTGAGGTCCTGCGGCCCACGGAAGATCAGCCACCCGACGCCGGGATACACCAGGCCGAACTTGTGCCCCGACACATTGATGGAGTGCACATGGCTGAGCCGGAAATCCCACTCGGAGTCCGGGTACAGGAAGGGCCACACGAAGCCGCCACTCGCGGCATCCACGTGCAGCGGAACGTGCAGACCATCGCCCTCGAGACCGGCAAGGAGAGCGTTGATTCCGGGAATGTCGTCCGACTGCCCGGTGAACGTCGTGCCCAGCACGGCCGCGACGCCGATGGTGTTCTCGTCCACGTGCGGCTCGATGTCCTCGGGGCCGATCGTGTAGCGGTGCTCCTGAAGGGGCACGATCCTCGGCTCGACGTCGAAGTAGCGGCAGAACTTCTCCCAGACCACGTGGACGTCCCCGCCGAAGACGAGATTGGGCCCGTCGACCGGCTTGCCCGCCTCCTCGCGCCGCTTGCGCCAGTTCCATTTCAGGGAAAGGGCACCCAGCATGATCGCCTCGGATGAGCCCTGAGTCCGTGCGCCGGTCGTCTCGCCGGGGGCGTTGAAGAGGTCGGCAAGCATCCGGATGCAGCGCTGCTCGATCTCTGCGGTCCGCGGATACTCGGCGTGATCGATGAAGTTGCGATGGAGGTTTTCCGCGATGACCCTCTGCGCCTCGGGCTCCATCCACGTGGTTACGAAGGTGGCGAGGTTCCGTTGCGGATTGCCCTCGAGGGTCAGGTCCTCCGCGATCAGGCGCATCGCCTCCGGAGCCGGCATGCCGGCCTCCGGGAAGGCCGTGCTGGGAACCTCGTCTACGACGAACCTGTTTCCGTAGCGGGCGGCCAGCTCCGTGTCGATCTCGGTTGCTTCGTGCACCATCGGCTCCTTTCGAGCGCTCGCGCACCTCGATCCAACAGCGTGCAGCCGCCGGATGCATCACTCGAACGGGGTGATATGCCTACTGCGGCGCAGAGCCCTCCGCGGTGAGGAACACGAGTGCCGCCTTCACGCGCTTGCTCACGTCCTCGGCCTCGGTGAGGTTGAGCTTCAGGAAGATCGAGTTGATGTGCTTCTCGACCGCCCGCTTGGTGAGCACCAGCGAGTCGGCGATCGCGGTGTTGCTCTTCCCCTGAGCGATCTCCGCCAGGACCTCTCGCTCCCGGGGTGTGAGGTCGGCGAGCGGGGAGCTGTCGGCGTGCGTCTTGGCGTTCACCAGCTCTTCGACGATCTTGGGATCGATCACCGATCCGCCGTCGGCTACCGACCGGATCGCCCTCACGAGCTCGGCACGATCGTGCACACGCTGCTTCAGCAGGTACGCGCGGCGATCCGAGCCGTTCTCCAGGAGCGCTAGCGCATAGCTGGGATGGCCGTACTGGCTGAGGACCACCACGCCGGTCTCCGGGTGCGCTTCACGCAAGATCGTGGCGGCGCGTATCCCCTCGTCCGTCTGCGTAGGAGGCATGCGGATGTCCGTCAGGACCACGTCCGGCTCGTGGCTTTCGACGGCGTCGAGAAGCGAGTCGAGATCGGCACATGAGGCGACCACGTCGATGTCGGCTTCCGTCGCGAGCAGTTGCTTGAGCCCTTCCCGGACGATCATGCTGTCTTCGGCTAGGGCAACGCTGATGGCCACGCACGAAAGATAGGTGTTCCAGCCGCCGGGAGAGGGGTGGTGCTCGCCTACCGGAACACGGGGGCGCGCGCCCTTGCCCCGGTGCGCTGCGCGGCTCGATGCTTTGCGTCGTCGTGGAACCTGCTTCAGTCGCCGCTCGGCCCACCGATCATCGATCGCGGCGTCGACGCGCCGCGGGCCCCCGCCGGGCAACGGGCCCCCGCCCTCCGACCCGCCCGCGGGGGTCCATCCCGCGCCCCCGGCTGGTCCGCCGGCTCCGTGAGGCGCGCGACGCTCCGCTTGTGCTGCTCGTCGCGCCTGCCGGCTACGGCAAGACCACGCTGCTCTCGGAATGGGCCGCGTGGGACGGGCGCCGGTTCGCATGGATCGACCTCGGCGCAGGCGAGCATGATCCCGAGCGGCTGCTCACCTCGGTCAAGAGGACGGCGCTCCACACCGAGCCTCCCACGGTGCTCGTGGTAGACAACGCGCACCTCGTCGGCACGCCCGAGACGTTCCACGCCCTGGACGACGTGGCGCGCTCGATGCCGTCCGGTTCGCAGCTTGCGCTGGCGTCCAGGTGCGAGCCGGGCCTGCCCGTTGGAAGCCTGCGCGCGCACCGGAGGATCTTCGAGCTGCGAACCAGTGACATGGCGATGACCCGCTCCGAGGCGAGTGCGCTGCTCACCGCGGCTGGGATACGCCTCGCAAGCGATGGCCTTAACAGGCTGATGGACCGAACCGAGGGCTGGCCCGTGGGTCTCTACCTGGCGGCGCTGTCACTGCGCGCACAGCCGAGCGTGGATGCTGCGCTGTCGCGCTTCGCAGGCGATGACCAAGTGGTGGCCGATTACCTGCGCGACGAGCTGATGGCGAGGCTCGAGCCAGATCATGTGGACTTTCTTCTCCGCACGTCGATTCTCGACACGTTGTCCGGACCTCTCTGCGACGCAGTGCTTGGGCATGGTGGGTCAGGCAGGATCCTTGGGACGCTCGCCCGGTCGAACGTCCTGCTGGTGAGCCTGGACCGCGGAGGCACGAGCTACCGGTATCACCCGCTGTTCAGGGAGATGCTGCACTCTGAGCTGAGCCGGCTCGACCCGGGACGCGAGCCGGAGCTACACGCGCGCGCGAGCGCGTGGCACGAAGAGCACGGCGATCTCGACTCCGCCATCCACCACGCGGTCGCCGCTGGAAACCCCGAGCGCTCCGGCGAGCTGCTCTGGCGCCACGCGAGCTCATTCATAGGCGACGGCCGGAATGACGCGCTGGCGGGCTGGCTGAATCATTTCAACGACGACCGGCTCGCCGCGGTCCCGTCGCTGGCCGTGGCAGCCGCGACCAGCCGCCTTGCTGCCGGAGACGGAGAGCAGGCGCGCCGCTGGACCTCGGCCGCCGCCCGCAACCTGGCACGACGCCCGTCGTCCGAGCGATACCCGCTGAATGGCCCCGTCTTGCTGCTGCGCGCGTTGCTCGCGGAGCGCGGCTTGGCGCACATGGGCCGCGACGCGGCGCGCGCCGGCGCGCTCGCCCCGGAGCACGGCGAATCGCTTTCGTTCTCGCGCCTGCTCGCGGGGGCGTCCCATCAACTGGCCGGCGACCGCGCACGAGCTCGTGCCGCCTTGGACGACGGCGCACGCTCGAGCGCTGTGGCGGCCCCGCACGTCCAGGCGCTGTGCCTCGCCCAGCTCGCACTGCTCGAAATTGACGGCCACGATTGGGACGCCGCCGCAATCCTGACTGAGCGAGCGCGCTCACGTGTGGAGGGGTGTGGGCTGGCGGGATACCCGATCGTCGCGCTGGTTTACGCGGTGTCCGCCCTCACGCGCTCCCACAGCGGGCCGGTCGCGGATGCCGATCGCGACCTGCGCACGGCGAGCGGGCTGGTCGACCAGCTCGTGGACTTCATTCCGTGGTACGAGGCGGAGACGCGCGTCACGCTCGCGCGCGCGTCGCTCGGCCTGAGCAAAGTGGCGGGCGCGAGGTCACTGATCGCCGAAGCGGCCCGCCTGGTGCGGAGAATCCCCGAGTCGCCGACCCTCGCGGCCTGGGTCGCAGAGGCGTACTCACAGCTCGAGGCAGCCACCGGCTCGGCAGGAGCCGGCCTCACGCTCACGGCTGCCGAGCTGCGTGTTCTCCGCCTGCTCCCGACGCATCTCTCATTCCCCGCAATTGCCACACAGCTGTTCGTCTCACCGAACACGGTCAAGACCCACGTCCGAGCGCTGTATCGGAAGCTCGACGCGTCGTCCCGATCCGAGGCCGTGTCGCAGGCCGCCGCCGCGGGCCTGCTCGATGGCCTGAACGCAGCCTAGGGTCGAGCTCCACAGCTTCGTTGGTGTGGACGCCGCCCGGGACGGGCACGAGGTTCCGGTGCGCGTTCTCATCGTTGACGATTCCGCGCCCTTTCGGACTGCCGCGTGTGAGCTCCTCCGGCGACGGGGCTATGTCGTCGTGGGCGAGGCCGGCAGTGCGGCGGAGGCAATCGAGGCCGCCGAGCAGTTGGCGCCCGACGCGGTCCTGCTCGACGTCCACCTATCCGACGGCTCCGGATTCGAGGTGTCGGGCGTCCTGACCGGCGCCCGTCCCGAGCTTGCAGTGCTGCTCATCTCAGCCGACGATTCGCCGCCGCCCGACCGGCGCGTCAAGGCGTGTGGAGCTCGAGGCTTCGTGCCCAAATGTTCCCTCGCGGCGACATCCCTCGAGCGTTTCTGGCCCGTGCCCTAGCTTCACCCCGATCGGATGATGCCGGCGACCCGCCTCCCGCCTATGGTCGCTCGACCGCATTCGATCGAAGGGGCACCTATGGCGAACCCGATGTTCTTCTACGCAGGCGTCTACGACAACGTCCACGATGCCGACGCCGACTACGAGGCGATCAAGGCACTGCACGCGGGCGACGCGATCGGCTCCTACGACTCCGCGATAATTACGAAGCAGGCCGACGGCAAGGTGAAGGTCACCAAGACGGAGAAGCCGACGCAGCACGGCGCGTGGACGGGGCTCGCCGCGGGTGCCGGGGCGGCGGTCGTCTTTCCGTTCCTGCTCCCCGGGCTCACGGTCGCCGGCATGGCAGGAGCCGGTGCGGGTCTCGGTGCATGGTTCGGGCATCTCGCCCACGGGACCAGCCGGGGCGAGGCGAAGGAGATCGGCGCTCTGCTCGACCAGGGCGACGCCGCGCTCGTCGTGATCGGCATCGATCGCGACGCCGATAAGATCGAGCAGGCGGCGACACGGGCCAAGGACAGCGTCCTCAAGCGCGAGTTCGGCGACTTCGAGGAGGCCGAGCAGGAGGCGCTCGCCGCGATCGAGCAGGCCGAACGGGCTGGCTGACGCCACGAACGTGCCGCATGCCCTGCCGGCTCAGGTGGAGTCGACGACGATCAGCAGCCCGGGCCGCAGGTCCAGGAGGGCGTCCGAGGCGCGGTCGGCCTGAGGGCTCGGCGGGCCCGCGACGAACACAGCCGTCGGGGCACGGAGCGGGGCGTCGTCGGCCGGCTGCATCCACAGCGACTCGTTCGGATCAGGTGGCGGGAGTTTCGGCATGCAATCCCCGATGTCAGACAAAGGCTTTCATCCGATTCGGATGATGTCGGAGCGAACTTGAGCGATCACGCTCTGAATACCCCGCGAACTGCGGTGAAATCACATGCAAACCGCCCAGCTCCTCGTATACCGATTCGCGCCGGACGCCGGCTTCGAGGGCCAGTTGGTGGGTGCGCTGGAGCGGATCGAGGCGGGCGGTGCGGTAAAGATCGTCGATGCGCTGTTCGTCGCCAGTGACCCGGACACCGGGGAGCTCGTTGCGATCGACCTGCACGGTCACGGTGCGGGCGGCATCGTCGCGCCGCTGCTCCAGTTCAGGCTCGAGCCCAGGGAGCGACGCCGGGCTACCGAGCGGGCGCTGACCCCCCACGAGACCGGCGTCCCGGCTGAGACCCTGCACCGGCTCAAGGACACACTCGAGCCAGGCGCGGCCATGGTCGCCCTGCTGCTCGAGCACGAGTGGGCCCAGGCGCTCGACGATGCGGTATCCCGAACCGCCGGAACGCCGCTGGCCAACGAGTTCGTGGACCGCCGCACGCTCGCGGAGCTCGCTTCGGACCTGCTGGCCGCCGCGGGTCACAGTGGAGCATCGAGCTAAGGCGCAGCGGCTACGGAACCACGCGCGCGACCGGCGCGCCGCTCACCGCTATGCGACGGTCCTGCTACTGGTGCTCGGCTCGTTCCTGTTCGTCGCCTTCGCACCGGACAATCGCTCGATGCGAGGCATCCTCCTGCTGCTCGAGTCCGCCACGCTCCTCGCCGCCCTCTGGACGTCCGTCTCTGCACCGCTCCGCTCGCGCCTGCTGATCCCCATGGTGGCCGTCGGGGTCGCGGTTGCCCAGCTCGAGACCGGGGGCCGCACGCTGACCAGCGTGGCGATCGCGCTCGACGGGCTCTTCGTGGTCGCCACGATCGTCGTGATCGCCCGCGGGGTGATCAGCGACGGCAAGGTCAGCGTGCAGTCGGTGCTCGGGGCGATCTGCGTGTACCTGCTGATGGGAATGCTGTCCGCGTTCCTCTACAGCCTCGTCGCCGTGCTGGGGTCGGGGCCGCTCTTCGCTGAGGGCACCGACGGAACCCCCGCGATTCGCCTCTACTTCAGCTTCGTGACCCTCACCACGGTGGGCTACGGCGACTACGCGCCGCGGGGCGACATTGCCCGCACGTTCGCGAACATGGAGGCGCTGTTCGGCCAGCTCTACCTCGTAACCGTCATTGGCGTGCTGGTCAGCCGCATACCCGCGGCCCGGCGAGCCGAGGTGTGAGCTCCATGCCAAGGGTGGTCGTGCTGGCCGCCCTGCCGGCGCTGGGCCTCGAACTGCTGGGAGAGCGGTTCGTCCTAGACCCCGGCGGCCACGTGGCCGGCGCCGCCGGGATGGTGACCGACCCGAGCATTCCGGTCGATGCCGATTTTCTCGACGAGGCCGGCCGCTCTCTCCAGGTGGTGGCCAACTTCGGGGTCGGCTACGACAACATCGACCTCGAAGCTGCCCGTGCGCGCGGGGTCCGGGTGACGAACACCCCCGGTGTCCTCACCGGCGCGACCGCCGAGCTCGCGGTCGCCCTGATGCTTGCCGCAGCACGGCGGATCGCCGAGGCGGATGCCGCGGTTCGCAGCGGCGAGTGGGAGCGATCGGATGCGGACGAGCCGATCGGCCGGGAGCTGGCCGGCGCGACCGTCGGACTCGTGGGCTTCGGTCGCATCGGCCGTCGAGTCGCGGAGCTGCTTCGCGGCTTCGAGGTCCGGCTGCTCGTCAGCTCACGTTCGAGCGGTGCGCCGTCGCCTGGCGTGGAGCGCCTCGAGCTCCTCGACCTCCTGGGGGCCTCGGACTTCGTAAGCGTGCACGCGCCACTGACCCCGGAGACGAGGCACCTGATCGATGCGAACGCCCTGGCGGCCATGAGGCAGGGGGCGATCCTGGTCAACACCAGTCGCGGTGCGGTGGTCGATACGGCGGCGCTCATCCATGCGCTGCGCTCCGGCCATCTGGGCGCCGTCGGACTGGATGTCTACGAGGACGAGCCGCACGTGCCGTCAGACCTGCGCGAGCTGAGGAACACCGTCCTAGTGCCACACATCGGATCGGCGACGGCCGCGACCAGGGACGCGATGGCGCGGCTATGTGCTGACAACGTGATCGCGGTCCTCGACGGACGCGACCCGCCCGCGCCGGTCGTCTGACCCGGCGCCCCACAGCATCTGCGTCGTCACATAGGCGACGACCACTCCGACGATCACCAGGGGAGCCGCACCGGGACCCGAGTTCGAGCTCAGCAGGACGGCCAGCACGACGGCGGACAGGGGCAGCCTCAGCACGGAGGCGACGGCCGCTCCCATACCCACCGTCACGGCGGGGGTGATCGAAAAGCCAGGGAGCTGCGCCGCCATCAGCCCGGCGGCCGCGCCCAGGAACAGCGCCGGGAAGACGGGACCGCCGCGGAAGGCTGCGAGCGAAATCGCCCATGCGATGCCCTTGAAGGCGATCAGCAGGGCGAGCGCCGTCAGTGACCACGTGCTCGCGTCCGACACGAGCGGCCCGACGGCATTCTGGCCCGAGAAGAGCACCTGGTCGACTCCCTTGTCCGTCGTCTCGGCGAAGGCGATCGCCAAGCCCGCGACCGCGATCGCCGCGAGCGGCAGAAACACAAACGGTCGGGCCATGAAACGGGGGTGAGCTTCCCGGGCGAGCCGAATCACGACGAACACCACCACCGCCGTCGCGGCAGCCAGGAGGATGCTCCACCCGACATCGGCCACGTCGGGGCGGGCGAAGTTCGGCAGGTCGAGGGTCCCGATCGCGATGTCCTCGGTGTTCAGGCCGGTCCATGACCCCATGCCGACCAGCATGAGCGACCCGATGCCGGCGGCGAGCATGCCCGGAACCAGGACCACGGGCAACCGCGGCCCGCCCAGACCCGCCGCCTCGATCACGACGACCGAGGCGATCAGCGGCGACTCGAAGATCATCGCGAGGGCGGCGAACGTACCGGCGGCTGCCATCACAGCCGTGAGCTCCTCAGGCGCATCCTTTCTGACCCGACGGATGACCAGGACCCCCACGCCGCCGCCGAGGGCTATGAGCGGGGCCTCCGGCCCGAGCACGACCCCGAGTCCTATGCCCGCAACCGCGGCCAGGAGGACGCCCGGCAGCTCAATCGGCTGGGTCACGCCGGTCTTGAGCCCCTCGGCCGGTACGTGACCTCCCTCACCCGGGAGCCGCACGATCGCGACCGCGACCAGCGCCCCGGCGATCGCGAGCACGGGAACCGACCACCAGAGCGGAGCGCCTTCGTCGTACCCGACCCAGTCCGGGAGCTTGTCCCACACACCCACCTGGACCTGATGGACGAGCTCGAGGAAGCCCCACGCGGCGAGGGACGCCACCAGGCCCACAACGGCCGCGAGCACCAGCAGGCCGACGAACGCCCTGCTCCTCAGGACGGCCGTCGGATCGGGCGAAGCGGGCGCCTCAGGCATCGGGCGGAACTCTCGGTCCAGGGGGGCGTGCTTCCCGCCCCGCACACATGCTGGCCAGCTTGGCGGGCCGCACCGGAGAGGCCACCATACGAAGCGTGGGGCCCGATGCTTCGATCGTCGACAAGCCGCTAGGACGGCGATCGCATCGGTTCACCATTCGCGGCACGGTTGAGATCGACACCGCGCGGGAGCTCGAGCAAAGGCTTCGCGACGTCGTCCTGGGCGGCAAGAGCACGGTCATCGTCGACCTCTCGGATGTCGCGGAGCTCGGCTCAAGCCTCGTCGGTGTCCTGATCCGCACACAGCGGAGCCTCAACTGGCGGAACGGCCGGCTGCTCATCGCATGCGAATCGGCGGCCATCCGGGATCAGCTCGCCGACCTGAACGACATCTTCGAGTTCGTGGACGCGCGGCCCCAGCGCCGTTGAACCAGGAGTGTGAGCGTCCCGGCCAACAGCAGGACCGCCACGTTCACCCCGAGCACAGCCAGCGCACCCCACGCCTTGTCCTCCTCGCCGACGCCGGCAGCCACGCCGAGATAGGCGGCGGCCGGAATCGTCGTCACGGATATGGCCACGCCAACGGCCGAGCTAGCGCGCGTCTCCAGGGCGAGGATTCCCGCGACCCCCGCGGCCAAGGCCACTCCGATGGTCGAGGCGTCGACGGTCGTCAGCCCGGAGAGCGCGGCCTCGCCAAGCTTGAAGTTCGAGGGGAGGAGACCCGTGAGATCGAGGGCCAAAGTGAGCCCGGCGGCCGCCAGGCACGACACCCCGAGCCCCACGCCAAGCGTCACGAGCGCGCGCCGGACGAGTTGCCACCGCCGGCTTACCAGGCCCACGCAGGCCGCACTGATCGGGAGCATGTCGGGGCTGACCGCCATGGCGCCGACGATCAGGATCGAGTTGACCTCGATGACGCCGAATCCGGCGATGACGCCGGCCGCGATCGTGAAGGCGAGATAGAGGGCGACCGGCCGGGCGTTCCGTCTCGCCTGCCCCAGGACGTCAGCCCAGATCAGGCTCGTGGCTGGGTGCGCGGAGCCCACCGGGGCGATCTCGTCGAGGCGGGCGAGCGCAATGTCCTCCTCAGCTACGCCCCGGCTCACGAGGAACTCCAGCACCGGGTCGGCTGACTCGGGGTGGACCTCCGCGGTGAGCAGGGCGTGCCCCGCACGCACCCCCTGGGCAAGGATCACGTGCCGCGCGCTCCCGTGCTCCTCGAGTTCTTGGGCGACGTGGCCCAGTGTGGCCGCGGTGGCGTAGACCCTGAGAAACAGCATGAGCGGCTCAGAACACGGCGATCGGATTGACGGGGGACCCGGTCCCACCGCGAACTCGCAGGGGGGCGACGACCAATAGGAATTCCCAGCGTCCGTGCTTCTCGCATTCCCGGGCGAGATCCTCGAACTGGAGGTAATCGAGCAGGTGGACGCCCATGGCGTTGATGGCCAGAACGTGCATTGGAAAGCCGATTCCTTCAGTCGTGCTCGGGGCCGTGTCGCTGTTGCCGTCGGACCCGAGCGCGGCGACCAGTCTGTCCGCGAGGAACGAAGCCGTCGTCGGGTGCAGACCGGCTTTCATGCTGCCCGTGTCCCAGGGCTCGAGCTCCGCCTGGCGACGGGTGTGGCCCGTACGGACGAGCAGGATGTCGCCCGGGCCCACCGTCACGCCCTGGTCGCGCTCGGCGGCCTCGAGATCCGCCGGAAGCACGTGCTGGCCGGGCTCGAGCCAGGGGACGCCGCGCACTCTCGGCACGTCGAGCAGGACGCCGCGGCCGACCAGCCCGTCCTTGAGGATGTCGATCGCACCCGCCTGGCCGTCGAAGAACGAGCCGTCGAAGGCCACGTGGGAGAACGCGTCGATGTGCGTGTGGCCGTCGTTGTGATAGTCGACGCCGACGTAGTCCTTGGCGAATCGGACCGAGCCCGATCCGATGTCCACGTCGGTCGACATCGTCATGTGGTGGTCTGCGGGCGCGGGAACGTCGATGCGGGCCTCGGTGCACAGCGTTTGGCTGAGCGTGACCGTGACGCCGGTCGTGACCAGCCGGGCGGCGGCCACCACCCGGGCCGGCGTCAGGTGGTTCAGGGCCCCTCGCCCTCCGTCGTCGTGCCAGCGGCCCCAGTTGGAGACGGAGTTGAAGAGCTCGCGGAACTGCGGCTCCGTCATGTCCACGGCGGACATGGCGCCACCCTAGGGCGGCTCCACGCGCACCGAATCATCTCATCCGGGTGATGCCACCATCGCCCCGCGCCCGGAAGATCAGCGGCGACGCATCAGTCGTCCCCGACGGAAAGGCCCGCCTCATGAGCACCGCGGTTCGACCCGGTACGCGGTCCGCCGCAAACGGCCGCGGAACGGCAGACATGCAGCCAGCCGACGTGTTCGTGGTCTTCGGCATCACCGGCGACCTGGCCAGGGTGATGACGTTCCAGGCGTTGTACCGGTTGGAGCGCCGCGGCCTGCTCGACTGCCCGATTGTCGGAGTGGCGGGCGACGACTGGACGATCGACCAGGTGCGCGAGCACGCCAAGAAATGCATCGCGGACACCGGAGAGTCGATCGACGACGCAATTTTCGATCGCTTTGCCGCGCGACTCTCGTACGTGTCCGGCGACTTCGGCGACGACTCCACCTACGAGAGGGTGGGGAGCGCATTGAGCGGTGCGCGCAGCCCCGTCTTCTATCTGGAGATCCCGCCGTCGCTCTTCGGGATGGTGATCGAGGGCCTGGCTCGGGTGGGCGTGACTCAGTCAGCGCGCGTCGTCGTGGAGAAGCCGTTCGGGCACGACGTCGTCTCGGCGCGTGCTCTCAACGAGGAGGTCCACAAGCACCTGGACGAGTCCCAGCTGTACCGGATCGACCACTTCCTGGGGTATAAGGGGCTGGACGAGATCCGATACCTCCGGTTCGCGAACACGATGTTCGAGCCGATCTGGAATCGCAACTACATCTCGTCCGTGCAGCTCACGATGGCCGAGACCTTCGGCGTGGACGATCGTGGCCATTTCTACGATCCCGTCGGG
>JBKPSR010000091.1:0-27588 GCA_046735115.1 Actinomycetota bacterium | reverse complement strand
GCGCGCAGGCGACCGGCGCCCACGCGGGCGCCGTGCGGGCGCTTGGAGCACTCGCCCTCGGCGCCGCGGCGCTCGGCGCGGTGGCGATTGGACGGCTCGCGATCCGCCGGGCGGTCATCAAGCGGCTGCAGATCGAGGAGCTCGAGGTGGGCCGGCTGCGGGTGCGGGAGCTGGAGGTGTCGTCGGGCGGAATGCCTGGGGCGCCTCGGGCGACGGGGTCGGCGGAGCCGCCGCTGGGGCCGCCGGACTGAGCGCGCGGCGCTTCCGGCGGTCTCGCCGGGCCCATGCAACGACGGCATTGAGGGGTAGGGCCGACGGGCCAGATTCTTCGACGATCCTGCCTAGTGGTTGCTGAGCAATACATCCAGGATCGTTGCCAGAAATCAGACGCAGGCCATCCCCTCGGTGCCGTAGTTCGGCCCGGCACCACCCCCTCGGCACAACCGCCACGAAGTAGAGCCCCTCCGGGGCCCGAAGATATGATCACGCCGCCTTGCCCACCGGCATGTCCAGACGTCTGTTCGCAGCCCTCCTCGGCGCCGCCGCGCTAGGGATCCTGCTCGCCGCCCCGACCGCGCTGGCGGACACGTTCACGCCGGAGTCGGGCGGGTCGCCCAACGCGGACGACATCGACACGCTCTACAAGATCACGCTCTACGTCGGGATCGTGATCTTCCTGCTCGTCGAGGGCACGCTGATCTGGTCGCTCGTCAGGCATCGGGCGCGGCGGGGCACGGCCGCCGTTCAGATTCGGGGCAACACGCCGCTCGAGATCGGCTGGACGCTGGGCGCCGCGGCGATCCTGGTGGTCCTCACCGTCGTGACCTTCCTCTACCTCGACGACATCGAGAACCCGCCCGCCTCGGGCCCGAATGGGCTCCAGGCCGACGCCGGCCAGTTCGCGTCTGTCGACCAGCCGAACCCGCCGACGAGCGGTGGCCCCTCCCTGACCGTCCACGTGAACGGCCAGCAGTACATCTGGCGCTACGACTATCCGGACCAGAAGGGCAAGAAGCTGTTCTCGTACAACGAGATGGTGGTGCCGACCGACACGACGGTGGTGCTCAAGATTCAGTCCTCGGACGTGATCCACTCGTGGTGGATCCCGAAGTTCGGCCCGAAGGCGGACGCCGTGCCCGGTTACGTGAACGAGAGCTGGTTCAAGGTTCCCGCCGGCAGGGAGGGCATCTACCGCGGCCAGTGCGCGGAGCTGTGCGGTCCGAACCACGCCGACATGCGCGCCATGGTGCGCGCCGTGACCCCGGCCGAGTACCAGCTGTGGGCCTCTGACAAGGCGAATCAGATCGAGGCCGCCGAGAACGCGCTGGCCGAGCAGCGCAAGGAACGGGAGCAGACGCAGCAGTAATGGAAGCCGGGACCGTCACCCGCCGCAGGCCGCTCGCCCGCCCCGAGGTCGCGATGCACGGGCTGCGCACCCCGCAGCGCGGCTGGCTGCGCTGGCTCACCACCACCGATCACAAGAAGATCGGGATCCTCTACCTGTTTGCCACCTTCATCTTCTTCATCCTGGGTGGCGTCGAGGCGCTGATCATGCGCCTCCAGCTCGCGCACGCGAACAACACGCTGGTCAGCCCGGAGACGTACAACGGGCTCGTCACGATGCACGGCACGACGATGGTGTTCCTGTTCGTCGTGCCGGTACTCGCGGGCTTCGGCAACTACTTCGTTCCGCTCATGATCGGGGCGCGCGACATGGCGTTCCCGAAGCTGAACGCGCTCTCGTTCTGGCTGCTCCTCTTCGGCGGGATCGCTTTCTACGCCAGCGTCTTCTGGCAGCCGCCCGAGGCCGGCTGGACCATGTACCCGCCGCTATCCGACGACGCGTTCACCGGCGGAGGCGGCGTCGACGCCTGGATCTTCCTGATCCACCTCACGGGCCTCTCGTCGATCGTCGGCGCGATCAACTTCATCGCCACGATCCACAACATGCGCGCCCGCGGCATGAGCTGGGGGCGCATGCCGCTTTTCATCTGGTCGATCCTGATCTACAGCTACCTGCTGGTGGCGGCGCTTCCGTCGGTCGCTGGGGCCGTCACGATGCTGCTCACCGACCGCCACTTCGGCACCGGCTTCTTCGACCCGGCCGCGGGCGGCGACCCGCTGCTGTGGCAGCACCTCTTCTGGTTCTTCGGGCACCCCGAGGTCTACATCATGATCCTCCCGGTCTTCGGGATGATCTCGGAGATCCTGCCGGTGTTCGCCCGCAAGCCGATCTTCGGCTACAAGGCGATCGCGGCCTCGACGGTGGCGATCGCTTTCCTCGGCATGCTGGTCTGGGCGCACCACATGTTCGCGACGCCTACCCCGACGGTGGTGCTGGCCTTCTTCATGCTGTCGTCGTTCACCATCGCGGTGCCGACCGGCATCAAGATCTTCAACTGGATCGCCACGCTCTGGCGCGGCCAGATCGTGACGAAGGTGCCGCTTTATTTCGCCGCGGCCCTGCCCGGCCTGTTCGTGATCGGCGGCGTCTCGGGCGTGATCCTCGCGATCTTCCCGGTGGACTGGTACCTGACCGACACCTACTTCGTCGTGGCCCACTTCCACTACGTGCTCTTCGGCGGCTCCGTGTTCGGCCTCTTCGGCGGGCTCTACTACTGGTTCCCGAAGATGAGCGGCCGGATGATGTCGGAGTTCCTCGGGAAGGTCTCCTTCTGGCTCATGTTCGTGGGCTTCAACACGACCTTCCTGGTGCAGCACTCGGCGGGCCTCTCCGGCATGCCGCGCCGGATCTACGACTACGACGAGTCGCTCGGCGTGGGCACCTACAACCTGATCTCTACGATCGGTGCGTTCATCCTCGGCGTGGGCGTGCTCGTGACCGTCATCAACGTGCTCTGGAGCATCAAGAACGGCCGTAAGGCGGGCAACGACCCCTGGCAGGGCAACACGCTCGAGTGGTTCACCACGTCGCCGCCGCCGCCCAACAACTTCGACGTGGTCCCGCGCGTCCGCAGTGTCGAGCCGATGAAGGACATCCGCCGCGAGGTGGCTGCGGGATCCACGCCCGCGGAGACGGTCGCGCAGCCCGTCGCACCACGCAGTCTCTGATGCGGCGGCTCGTACTCGCCACTGCGGTCGCCACCTTCGTCCTGATCATCGTCGGCGGGGTGGTCAGGGTCTCCGACTCGGGACTCGGCTGCGGCCCGGCCGGCTCCGGCTTCCACGGTTGGCCCTTCTGCAACGGCGACGTCGTGCCCGGCATGAACCTGAACTCGGTCATCGAGTACACGCACCGCGTCCTCGCCGGCGTGGTGAGCATCATGATCGCCTCGATCGTGGTCCTTGCCTGGCGCCGCCAGCGGCAGTACCTGATGCCGGCCGTCGGCCTGCTCGTGCTGATCCTCGGCCAGGCCGCTCTCGGCGGCGCCACCGTCGAGGACAACCTCGAGGAGGCCTACGTCGCCGCGCACCTCTGCCTGGCGATGCTGCTGCTCGGGGGCCTGCTCTACCTGTACCGGAACGTGAGCGGCGCCACCGCGGTGGACGGCGGACCGCGCATCCGCGCGCTGGGGATCGCCGCGTCGGTGGCCGTGCTCTGCACGATCGTGGCGGGCGGCTACATGGCGGGCACGCAGAACTACGGTCGCGCCGACTATCAGCTCGGCGACGGAGCGCACCACGCATGCGGCAAGGAGTTCCCGACCTGTAACGGCGACTTCATGCCGTTCGGCAAGTCGCGCCTGGTTGACATTCACCTCACCCACCGCGCCTTCATGTACCTGGCCGCGCTGCTCGTGACCGCGCTCGTGGTCGTGGCGATCCGGCGCGGCGTACTCACGCGCTACGCCTGGGGCCTCGCCGGCCTGCTCGTGCTCCAGATCCTGGTCGGCGCCCTGAACGTGTGGCTGGACGAATACGAGCTGCTGATCGTGCTCCACCTGGCACTCGGCACGCTCCTGTGGGCCACGACGCTCGGCCTCACGCTGCAGCTCGCGCCCGCCCGCGAGCGGGCGCCCGGCCGCGCCGAGGCGGTGGCCGCGTGACGGAGCTTGTAGCCGCACGGGGCGACTGGCGCGCCGTCGCCTCCGACTACTTCGAGATGACGAAACCAAAGGTGCAGTCGCTGCTGCTCTTCACGACCGTCACAACGATGTACGTGGCCGGCGACCCGTCGCTCGAGCTCGTGGCCCTCACCTGCGCGGGCGGGGCGCTGTCGGCCGGCGGCGCGGGAGCGATCAACCACGTGCTGGACCGCGACATCGACCGCTCCATGTCGCGGACGGCGAACCGGCCGGTCGCGTCGGGCAGGGTCTCCCCGGCGGCCGGGCTGGCGTTCGGGATCGGGCTGGGTGTGGCCGCGTTCGTCCTGCTCGCGACGACCGTGAACCTGCTCGCGGCGGCGCTGTCGCTGTCGGGGTTGCTCGGGTACGTCTTCGTCTACACGCTCTGGCTCAAGCGCTCGACCCCGCAGAACATCGTGATCGGCGGAGCGGCGGGCGCCGTGCCGCCGCTCGTGGCCTGGGCGGCGGTGACGGGCGGCCTCACCGGCACGCCCCTCTACCTGTTCGCGATCATCTTCTTCTGGACGCCGCCGCACTTCTGGGCGCTGTCGCTCCTGATGAAGGACGACTACGCGCGCGCCGGCGTGCCGATGCTGCCGGTGGCGCGCGGTGAGCGCGAGACACGTCGCCAGATCCTGCTCTACACGGTGCTGCTGTACGCGGTGAGCCAGCTGCCCTTCTGCGCCGGCGCGTTCGGCACGACCTATCTGGTCGCGTCGGTGCTACTCGGCGCCGCCTTCATCTACGGCGCCCTGCGCCTGGCGCGGCATCCGGACCGGCGCATCGCGCTCCGCCTGTACCTGTTCTCGCTCACCTACCTGGCCGCCCTGTTCGCGGCCATGGTGGTCGACGTCCGCCTCTAGCCGCCTTGCCTCCCGTCCCGGCCAGGAAGCTAGCCGTCGTGACCTGCATGGACGCGCGTCTGAACGTCGAGCGCATCCTGGAGCTGGAGGAGGGCGACGCCCACGTCATCCGCAACGCCGGCGGGCTCGTCACGGACGACGTCCTGCGCTCGCTCGAGGTCTCGCGCTCACTCGGGACCGAGGAGGCCATCGTCGTCCTGCACACGGACTGCGGCGCCCGGCAGGGCGATCTCGAGGCCGCGACCCGGGAGGCCGTGGCCGAGATCGGCGGGCGGGCGCGCGGGATGATCTACGACGTCGACAGCGGCTCACTCCGCGAGGTCCCCTAGGCCGACCGGGGCGACGGCTAGCTTGCGGGCGTGCTCTCGGTCGCTCGCCGGCAGCCCTCAGCGATCCTACTCGGCGCTCAGCTGCTCGGCCTGCTCGTATATCCCGCGATGGAGGGGAGCGACGTGGGGCGCTCGCTCTTCAGCGTGTTCGGGATCGCGATCCTCGCGCTCGTCGTGCTCCTGGTGCGGAGCTCGACGGGCTTCACCTGGGTCGCGGTGCTGCTGGGCACGCCGGCGACCATCCTGCTCGTGATCCAGGCGGTCACGCAGGACGACACGCTTCTCCCTTACTCCTCCGCGCTGGAGGCGGTGCTCTACTTCTACGCCGCCTACGCGCTGATCCTGTACATGCTCGAGGACCACGTGATCACCCGCGACGAGCTGTTCGCGGTGGGCGCCACCTTCACGCTCGTGGCGTGGGCCTTCGCCTACTGCTTCACGGTCTACCAGGCGATCGAGCCCGACAGCTTCACCGCCGCCGTCCAGGCGAGCCAGGACCGCACCTGGGTCGAGCTGCTGTTCCTCAGCGTCACGACGCTGTCCAGCACCGGCCTGAGCGACGTGGTGCCGATCACCCCGTTCGCGCGCGGCCTCGTCATGCTCGAGGAGCTCGCCGGCGTGGCCTACATAGCGATGGTCGTGTCCCGGCTGGTCGGCCTGCTGGTGCTGAACCCCATGGGCGCGAAGCGCCGCTAAACGTGGCCACCGTTCGCCCCTGCCGTGACGACGAGCGCGCCGCCATCCTCGCGATCGTCAACGACGCGGCCCAGGCGTACCGCGGCGTCATCCCGGCCGATCGCTGGCACGAGCCCTATATGCCCGCGGACGAGCTGGACGCCGAGCTGGCCGCCGGTGTCGTCTTCTGGGGCTACGAGGACAACGGGGAGCTGCTCGGCATCATGGGCATCCAGCGCGTACGCGACGTGAACCTGATCCGCCACGCCTACGTCTCACCGGAGAGGCAGCGCGCGGGAATCGGCGGCGCGCTGCTCGAGCGGCTGGCGGGCTCGGCCAGGCGCCGAATGCTCGTCGGAACCTGGGCGGACGCGGAGTGGGCCGTTCGCTTCTACGAGCGGCACGGCTTCGAGTTGCTCTCGCGAGAGGAAGGCGCCGAGCTGCTCCGCCGCTACTGGAGGATCCCGGAGCGGCAGATCGAGACGTCGCTCGTGCTCGCGCGCTAGGCGCTCTGCGAGCGGGGGCGCGTGAGCTCACGGCCCAGCGGGAGGCTGCCTATCTCGAGGCCGTGGTCGGCCTGGATCACGTGCATCACCGCGTTGATCAGCGCCAGGTGAGTGAACGCCTGCGGGAAGTTGCCGAGGTGGCGGCCCGAGCGCGGGTCGATCTCCTCGGCATACAGCCCGAGCGGGCTCGCGTACGACAGCAGCTTGTCGCACAGGTCGCGGGCGCGCCGCACCTCGCCGATCTCGACCAGCGCCGACACGAGCCAGAACGAGCAGATCGCGAAGCTGCCCTCCTCGCCGGACAGCCCGTCGTCGGTCTCGTCGATGCGGTAGCGGAGGACCATGCCGTCCTCGGTGAGCTCGTCGGCGATCGCCAGCACGGTCTTGACCACGCGCTCGTCGTCCGTCGGCAGGAAGCGCGTGAGCACCGTTAGGAGAAGCGACGCGTCGAGCGCGTCGGTGTCGTAGTGCTGGACGAAGACGCCGCGCTCGTCGACGCCGTTGTCGAGGATGTCCTTCTTGATCTCGTCGGCCGACGACTGCCAGCGCGCCGCGGGCTCGAGCTCACCGCGGATCTCGGCGAGCCGCGCTCCGCGGTCCGCCGCGACCCAGCACATGAGCTTCGACGACGTGAAGTGCTTGGGCTCGCCGCGGATCTCCCAGATACCCCGGTCAGGCTCGCGCCACTTGCGAAGCGCGCTCTCCACCTGGTGCTTCACGATCGGCCAGATCCGGTCGTCGAGGTGGCTCCGCGACTTCGTGTGCAGGTAGATCGAGTCGAGCAGCGCGCCCCAGACGTCGTGCTGTTCCTGCCTGTACGCCCCGTTGCCGATGCGAACGGGCCGCGCTCCCTCGTAGCCCGAAAGGTGGTCCAGCGTGAACTCCGGGATCTCGGCCTCGCCGTCGATCGCGTACATGATCTGGAGGTCCTGGTGCTGCTCCGCGATGTCGGCGATGAAGTAGTAGTAGTCGTTCGCCTCCCAGTCGAAGCCAAGCGTGTAGAGGCCCCAGAGCATGAACGTGGAGTCGCGGATCCACGAGAAGCGGTAGTCCCAATTGCGCTCGCCACCCGGCGACTCCGGCAGCGAGGTTGTCGCCGCAGCGACCAGCGCGCCGGTGGGCGCGTATGAGAGCCCCTTCAGCGTCAGCGCCGCGCGCTGGAGATGGGTGCGCCACGGGTGGTCGGGGAAGTTGCCGTGGTCGAGCCAGTGCTGCCAGTGGTGCGCGGTCCAGACGAGCCGCGCGTAGGCCTCGTCGTAGTCCCGCGGCGCCGGATGGTCGGACCACGACAGCGCCACGAAGAGTGTGTCGCCCTCCTTCATGAGCGTGCGCGCGGTCGCGCGCGGCCCTTCGAAGCCCATATTCATGTCGCTCGTGACGCGGAGCTCGACGTCGCACTCCTCGGCGCGGCAGACGGCCTCGTGGTAGCCGGGACCGTCGTACTCCCACTTCCCGAGCTTCCCCGCATAGTCCAAGCGCGGGTCGCAGTCCATCGTCACCTGGATCTCGCCGTTCACGCAGCGGATCAGCCGCAGCAGCACGTGGTCGGCGTCGTAGTCCGTGGGAGCGCGGCGATGGGTGTGCGAGCGGTCGTGCTCGTGATGCCACGGCCCGATCAGGAGGACGTCGCGGACGATGATCCAGCCCCCGGTGGTGCCCCAGCTCGTCTCCAGCACGTTCGTGCCGGGGAGGTAGCGGCGGGCGGCGGGCACCTCCACGTCCGCCGGCGCGAGCCGGAAGCTGCCGGCGTCGCGGTCCAGCATGGCGCCGAAGACGCTCGGCGAGTCGAAGCGCGGCAGGCAGAGCCACTCGACGCTCCCGTTGGGCGCCACCAGCGCGCAGGTCTCGCAGTCGGACAGGAAGCCGTACTCGGCGATCGGCGGGAACGGGCTCGCTGTGACGCCGCGGTCCGGTGCCCACTCGGGCGTCACAGCCGTGCGGCCGCCGCGCTGTCCAGGAGCGCGATCACGTTTCCCTCCACGAGCGAGCCCGGCGCCCGCGGGTCGCGCGGCCCCGCGAAAACCCGCTGGACGGCCTCCGCCTTGTCCTCACCGGCGATCAGAAAGGCGATCTGACGGCTCGCGTTCACCACCGGAAGCGTAAGCGTGATGCGCGACACCAGCGGCGCCATTCCGGGCGTCTCAACCCCGACCACGCGTCGCTCTCGCTCGCCGAGGGCGTCGTCGCTCGGGAACAGCGAGCAGATGTGCGCGTCGGGCCCCACGCCGAGCAGGATGAGGTCGAGCGTGGCGGGGCCGAACTCGCCCAGCTCGTTCTCGTAGGCGCTCGCGCCGTCCTCGGGCCCGAGCTCGCCGTGCATCCTGTGGACGGTCGCGCCCTCGGAGCGGGACAGGAGCGAGCGCTCCGCCATGCCGAAGTTCGAATGCTCGTGGTCCGGCGGCACGCAGCGCTCGTCCGTGAACCAGAAGTCGACGCCCGACCAGTCCTCGCGCAGCTCCGCGGCGCGCTCATAGGCGGCGCGCGGCGTGGAGCCGCCCGTGAGGGCCAGGTGCCCCGTCGCGCCTGCCAATAGCTGGGCCGCCTCCTCGGCGGGATCGTCTAGGACCCGGATGTCGGCGTTCACCGAATCAGCGCCTCACCGGTCTCGAGCGCGCCGCGGTAGGTGGGATCGCGAAGGAGCGCCTGCCGAATGCCCTCGCCGAGGATGCCGCCCTCGCCCCGCGACGCGCCGAGCACGGTCCACTGCTGCTCGCGGCCCTTCTGGTCGCGCCGGCGCGCGATCAGGCCTCCGGGGCCGCGATCGAGCGAGATCGCCGTCCCGGACGACGTGTGGATCTCGACGCCCGCCAGGCCGGGGACCGTCTGCCCCTCGTGAGGCTCCAGCACCAGCGTCACATCGTCGCGCTTCCCGTGCGCCCGCCCCCGGACCGATCCGTTCACGGGCATCAGCGTGCCGGGCTCCCAGCCGAGCCGGGACGCGAGCCAGCCGCAGAAGAGGAGGCCGGCCACCGTCGACTCAGGCCGGTGGCGAACCGTGACGCCGTCGATCCGCAACAGTTCCTCGCGCCAGCGCGGCGGGTCAAAGGTGGCGGCGACCCGCTCGCGCCACGGCGTGGTCCGGAGCCACGCGAGGTCCACGACGTAGGCCTCCGCGGACAGCTCCCGGGCGCGCCGGAGCGCCGCCGCCGGGTCGGGCTCCTGGACCGAGTCGATCAGCACCACCTGCGCCAGATGGAGCAGGGCGTCGACGGCCTCGGCGTGCCCGTGCGGCGCCCATACGACCGTGGGCAGGTCCGTCACGACAAGCGGGTCCACGATCGTGTCGAGCTTGGGCATGTGCTTCTCGCCGAGCTCCAGGATCACGCGTTCGCGCGTCATCATGAGCTCGCCCGGCTGCGACTCGCCGGCGACCGTCATCACGACCGAGGCGTCGATCGTCTCGCGCCGGTGCTCGACAGTACAGAGGATGGTCCGCGATGCGTGGTACCGGCCCACCTGCTCGAGCCGGTTCATGATCTCGCCGCGCCACTCGCGATCGACCACTACGACCAGGTTGAGCACGCGCGCCGGGGCGTGCGCCCCCTCGCGGGCGTGCTGCTCCTGGAGCAGGTGGCGGAGCGCCTCGTCGATGTCCGACGGGGTGGTGTCCTCCGCGGACCAAACCGCGCCGGCGTCGGGGACCTCTGGCGCAACCCTCGCCATTTAGATCGCCCGCCAGCGGTGTCCCGGCGCGAGTATGCGCTCCGCCTCCTGTGGGCCCTGTGTGCCCGCGGGGTACTCGGACAGCGGCCGGCCGTCGTGGTCCCAGGTCTCGAGGATCGGGTCGATGATCCGCCACTGCGCCTCGACCTCGTCGTTGCGGGTGAACAGCGTCGCGTCGCCGCGCATCGCGTCGAGGATCAGCCGCTCGTAGGCCTCCGGCGACTGCGAGAGGAAGGAGGTCCCGTAGAGGAACTCCATGTTCACCGGGCGGATCCGCATGCGCGTGCCGGGAATCTTCGCGCTCAGCGAGAGCGACACGCCCTCGTTCGGCTGCACCGTCAGGACGAGCTGATTGGGCTGCACCCCGACCGAGCCCTCCGCCGCGAAGGCGAGGTGCGGGACCGGCTTCAGGGTCACGGCGATCTCCGTGATCTTGCGTGCCAGCCGCTTGCCCGTGCGCAGGTAGATCGGCACACCGGCCCAGCGCCAGTTGTCCACCTCGAGCTGCAGGGCCACGTACGTCTCCGTCCGCGAATCCTCCGGGACGCCCTCCTCCTCGAGGTAGCCGACCGCCTCCTTGCCCTCGGCCATGCCCGGCGTATAGCGGCCCCGGACGACCGCGTCAGGGGGAGGCGGCGCGACGGCGTGCAGCACCTTGACCTTCTCGTCGCGCACCTCGTCCGCGTCGAATGTGACCGGCGGCTCCATGCACAGCAGCGTCAAGAGTTGGAGCATGTGGTTCTGGACAAGGTCGCGCAGGGCCCCCGCATGGTCGTAGTAGTCGGCGCGGCGGCCGATGCCGAGGTCCTCGGAAGCTGTGATCTGGACGTAGTCGATGAAGTTGCGGTTCCAGATCGGCTCGAACATGCCGTTGGCGAAGCGGAACGCCAGCACGTTCTGGACCGTCTCCTTTCCGAGGTAGTGGTCGATGCGGTAGACCTGCGACTCCTTGAGCGCCGACAGCACCTGCCGGTTCAGCTCCTGGGCCTCGGCAAGGCGCGTGCCGAACGGCTTCTCGATGACCACCCGCACGTCCGCCTCGGCGTGCCGGTTGAGCCCATGCTCGCCCAGCTTCCGCACGATCAGCGCGAAGAAGGTCGGCGCGGTCGAGAGATAGAAGATGCGGTTGAACGCGAGCCCCGCCTCCTCGTCGAACTTGGCGAGCTCCTCGTCGAGCCGGTCGAAGACGGACTCGTCGTCGAACGTGCCCGGCACGTAGCGAACCCGCTCGAGCAGCTTGTCGAGGACCTGGGGGTCGGGCGGCCGGCGCGAGTACTTCTCGATCGACTCGCGTGCCATCGACCGGTAGTCGTCGCCGGGGATGTCCGAGCGCGACACCGCGATCAGGTTGAAGCGCTCGGGCAGCGCGCCCTCGTGGGCGAGGTTGTAGATCGCCGGCAGCAGCTTGCGGTGCGCGAGGTCGCCGGTGCCTCCGAAGATCACGAGCGTCGTCGGATGCACCGGCAGGCGCTCGAGCCCTTCGACCAGGGGGTTCTCCTGCTCTACGACGGCCATCGGGCTACTCCGCGTGCGGCTGGCCCTGAGCCGCGGGGTCGGCGGCCACCACCGCGTGGCCGCCGAACTGGTTGCGGAGGGCCGCGTCCACCTTGGCGGCAAAGTCGCCCTGGCCGCGCGAGCTGAAGCGCTCGTAGAGCGAGGACGTGATGACCGGCATGGGCACGCGCTTGTCGATCGCGTCCTCGATCGTCCAGCGCCCCTCGCCGGAGTCCTCGACGTAGGGCGCGATCGAGGCGAGCTCGTTGCCCTCCTGCTCGAAGGCGCGGGCGAGCAGCTCGCAGAGCCACGAGCGGACCACCGAGCCCTGCATCCAGAGGTGGGCGATCTTCGCCTTGTCGAGCTCGTACTCGCAGGAGTCGAAGAGCGAGAACCCCTCGGCGTAGGCCTGCATCATCCCGTACTCGACGCCGTTGTGGACCATCTTCACGTAGTGGCCCGCGCCGGTCGGCCCGAAGTGGCCCCAGCCCGGCCCGTGCTCCTCGGTCGACGGCGGTGCGAGCACGTCGAGAATCGGGCTGAGCCGCTCGACCGGCTCGTCGTCGCCACCGACCATCATGCAGTAGCCCACGCTGAGGCCCCAGACGCCCCCGCTCACGCCGACGTCGACGTAGTAGATCCCGTGTGCGCGCAAATCCTCCTGGCGGCGCTTGTCGTCCGTCCAGCGTGAGTTGCCGCCGTCGACGATCGTGTCGCCCTCCTCGAGCAGCTCGGCGAGCTGATCGACGGTGCTCTGGGTGGGATCGCCGGCCGGCACCATTATCCAGACCGTGCGCGGCGGGTCGAGCTTCGACACCATGTCCTCCAGCGACGACGCGCCCGTCGCGCCGTGGCCCTCGGCCGCGCTGATGTTCTCATCGTGGCGGTCGAACACCACGCACTCATGGTCCGAGTCGCGGTGGATGCGGTGAACCATGTTCCCGCCCATCTTTCCGAGCCCGACGAATCCGAGCTGCATCAGATCAACCTCCTGACGTCATCGGGGCCCTGGACCTCGATCCTCACCACTTCGAGCCCGTGCGCCCGCAGGGTCTGCATGTCACCGAGCGCCTGCGCGTTCTTCAGGTGCCCGAAGGAATAGCCGGCCTCCGGGATCTCCACGTCCTCGGCCGGCGGCTGGTAGAGCTGGATGAACAGCCCGTTCGCCGGGCCGCCCTTGTGGTCCTGGCCCGTCGAGTGGAGGTAGCGCGGGCCGTACCCGAACGTCGTCGCGCACTTCGTACGGTCGCGAAGGGCGACGCGCAGGTCCGCGGCCGCCGTGTCGTACTCCTCCGACGGCGTCACGTAGCCGAGGATGGCGATGTACTTCGGCGGCGAGGCCTTAGCGAGCAGGTCCTCGAGCGAGCCCGGCTGCTCGTCGGGCAGCCCCTCCTTCAGGATCCGCGCGGTGTTGTCCTTCGCCTCCTGCACGTTCGGCTGGTCGAACGGGTTGATCCCGAGCGCCCAGCCCGCCACCGCCGTGGCGAACTCGGCGAAGAAGAAGATGCGCCCGAGGTCGGAGGCCCCTCCGATGATCCTCCCGGTGGTCGTCGGGTGGCCCGCGGCGCCGAGCGCCTCAATCGCGGCGTCCAGCTCGGCGTCGGGCTCGTCCTCGTTGCGCAGGTAGGCGAAGGCGCGATCGTCGCCGTAAGCGTCGGGGTCGCCGAGCGGCTCGTCGGCCACGGGCAGGATGCCCTTGCCCTCCTTGCCGGTGGACTCGGCAACCAGCTGCTCGACCCAGAGGCCGAAGCTCGAGATGGGCTCGGAGACCACGTACGTGAGCTTGTCGCGGCCGTGCAGGGCCAGCTCACCCATCACGCAGCCGAGCCACAGCCCGGAGTTGGACTGCGGCGAGTCGAATTGGGCGCAGTTCTGCTCGGCCACCTGGGCACGGTGGAGCAGCGCCTCTATGTTCACGCCCGCGCACACGGCGGGCACCAGGCCGAAGTAGGAGAGGACCGAGTAGCGGCCTCCGATGTCCGGGTCGTTCTCGAATACGTGGCGGAAGCCGCGCTCGCGCGCCAGCTCCACGAGCGGGCTGCCCGGGTCCGTCACCGCGCAGAACTGCGACCCGTTCCCACCCGTCCGCTCGTAGAAGTAGCGCATGTGCGACAGCGTCTCGATCGTGCCGCCGGACTTCGAGGAGACGATGAAGAGCGTCTTGTCGAGCTCCACGGCCCGCTCGGTGGCCAGCACGGCGCCCGGGTCGGTCGAGTCGAGCACGTGCAGGTGCATCCCGTCGGGCACGTCGCCGAACGAGCGCCGGATCACCTCCGGCCCCAGGCTCGAGCCGCCCATCCCGAGCAGCACGGCGTGCTCGAGGCCGTCCGCCTTCGCGGACTCGGCGAACTCGTGCAGGTCGCCCGCGTGCTCGAGCATCTTCTCGCTGATCGTGAGCCAGCCGAGCCGGTTGCCGATCTCGGCCACGCCGGGCCCGCCCCAGAGCGACTCGTCGCGTGCCCAGACGCGATTGGCGACGCTCTCGGCCTTCGCCGTGCGAACCCGCTCGATGATGGCCGGCTCGAGATCTTCGGGCAGCACGGACTTGAGCGTCTTGGGCCGGTGGGTGACGATCCCCTCGCGCGTCAGCTCGATGCCGCCGACCAGGTCGTCGAACGGCTCGACGAACTTGGCGATGCCCTGCTCGAGCAGGGTCTTCGTCACGTCGCCCATGTCGATACCGGCCTCGGCGAGCCGCTCCAGGTCCGCCGAGGGGTCCTGATCCGCAGTGGCGCCGGTCACCTCGAGCTCCTCCGCGCACGCGAGCAGCGTCGGCATGGGCATCGTGTTCACCGTGTCCGGGGCGACGAGCGAGTCGATGTACTTCGTCTCGGGGTAGAGCGGGTCCTTCACGCCGGTCGACGCCCACAGCGGCCGCTGCACCGGCGCGCCCGCGTCGCGCAGCGCCGCGAAGCGCTCGCCACGGAAGATCTCCTTGAAGCGCATGTAGGCGGCGCGCGCGTTGGCCACCGCCGCGATGCCGCGCAGGTCCTCGCGATCTAGGCCTGCCAGGCGCTTGTCGACCTCGGTGTCCACGCGCGAGACGAAGAAGCTGGCGACGGAGTGGATGTCGAGCGACTCGCCCGCCTCGTGGCGGCGCTCCATGCCCTTGATGTAGGCCTCCGCGATCGCCGAGTAGGACTCGACCGAGAACAGCAGCGTGACGTTCACGTTGATCCCGGCCGCGATCGTCTCCTCGATCGCGGGCACGCCCGCCTCGGTGCCCGGGATCTTGATCATCAGGTTCGGGCGGTCGACACGCTCCCAGTACTCGCGGGCCTGCCGGACGGTCGCCTCGGTGTCGTGCGCGAACCCGGGCTCGACCTCGAGCGACACGAAGCCGTCCCCGTGGTCGGCCTCGTCCCAGACGCCCCTGAGCACGTCACACGCGAGCTGCACGTCGAGGATCGCGATCTCGTCGTAGATTTCGCGCGCCGCCATGCCCTTGGAGGCGAGCTCGGCGATCTGCTCGTCGTAGTCCGTCGAGCCCAGGATCGCCTTCTCGAAGATGGCCGGATTCGAGGTGACGCCGCGGAGCGACAGCTCGCGCTCCAGCCGCTCCAGCTCGCCCGACGTGATGATGCTGCGCCGGATCTGATCCAACCAGACGCTCGTGCCCGCAGCGGTCAGCGCCGCGAGCCTCTCGTTAACTCCTGCTCCGACGCTCATCTGGGGAGACTCCTTTCTCAGGTGCGGGCGGAGACGCGCTCCACAACGGCTCGGGCGCGCTCGGCGACCTTCTCCGGCGTGAAGCCGAAGTGCTCGTAGAGGGCGGGCTGGGGGGCGGACGCACCGAACGTCGTCATGCCGATCGCCTCTCCATCCTCCCCCACCCAGGTGCTCCAGCCAAGGGGCGAGGCGGCCTCGACCGAAACTCGGGCGCGAACGTCCGGCGGCAGGACGCTGTCGCGGTAGTCCCGGTCCTGCTCGGCGAAGCGGTCCAGGCAGGGCGCGGAGACCACGCGCGTGGCGATTCCGCCCTCCTCGAGGAGCTCTGCCGCGCCCACGCAGATCGGGACCTCGGAGCCCGTCCCGATCAGGATCAGGTCCGCTTCGCCGTTGGACGCGTCGCGGAGGACGTAGGCGCCGCGCTCGACCGCGTCGTCCGGGATGCCGTCCGGGTCCATGATCGGCAGACCCTGGCGCGTGAGCACCAGCGCGGTCGGCGTCTTGGTCTGCCCGAGCGCGAAGCGCCAGGCGAGCGCGGTCTCGTTCGCGTCGCCCGGCCGGACGGCGTAGATGTTCGGCTGCGCGCGCAGCGTGGCCAGCTGCTCGACCGGCTGGTGCGTCGGGCCGTCCTCGCCCAGGCCGATCGAGTCGTGGGTGAACACCTGGATCGTCGGGACCTCCATCAGCGAGGCGATCCGCACCGCGGGCTTCATGTAGTCGAGGAAGTTGAAGAAGGTCGACCCGAACGCGCGCAGGCCGTGCAGGACGAGGCCGTTCACGATCGCGCCCATGCCGTGCTCGCGGACGCCGTAATGCACGTTGCGGCCGCCGTAGTCCCCGCGCGTGACGGAGCCGCCGTCCTCGATCTCGGTCAGCGTGGACGGCTCCAGGTCGGCCGAGCCGCTCACCAGGTTCGGCACCTGCGCCGCTGCCCACTGGATCACCTGCTGCGACGCCTTGCGCGTGGCGACGCTGCCGTCGCCCGGGTCGAAGCGCGGCACGCCCGAGGCCCACCCCTCCGGCAGCGCGCCCCGCATGACGAGGTCCAGCTCGGCGGCGGCCTCGGGGTCGGCCTCGCGGAAGGCGCCCAGCCGCTGCTCCCAGCCCTCCGCGAGCTGCCGGCCCCGCTCGGCCGCCTCCTTGAACGGCTCGCGCGCCTCGTCGGGCACGTAGAAGGTCTTGTCCTCGGGCCAGCCGTATACCTCCTTCGTGGCTCGGACCTCGTCCTCGCCGAGCGGCGACCCGTGCGCCTGGTAGGTGTCCTGCTTGTGCGGTGCGCCGTAGCCGATGTGCGAGCGCACGATGACGAGTGAGGGCCGGTCGTCGGCGGCCTTGGCCTCCTCGGTCGCCCGCTCGAGCGTCTCGACCGAGAGATCCTCGCCCACGTCCTGCACGTGCCAGCCGTAAGCCTCGAAGCGCTTCCCGACGTCCTCGCTGAAGTCCCTGTCCGTCGGGCCCGCGAGCTGGATGTGGTTGTTGTCGAAGAAGACGATCAGCCTGCCGAGGCCGAGGTGCCCGGCGATCGACGAAGCCTCGGAGCCCACGCCCTCCTGGATGTCGCCGTCGCTCGCGATCACGTAGGTGTGGTGGTCGATCAGCTCCTGGCCGCCCTTGTTGAAGCGGGCCGCGAGCATCCGCTCGGCGAGCGCCACGCCAACCGACATCGCGATGCCCTGGCCGAGCGGGCCGGTCGTGGCCTCGATTCCCGGGGCGTCGTGGTACTCGGGGTGGCCGGCGGTGGGGCTGCCAAGCTGGCGGAAGTTCTTGATGTCGTCGAGCGACAGGCCGTAGCCAGACAGGTAGAGCGTCGAATAGAGCAGCATCGAGGCATGCCCCGCCGAGAGGATGAACCGGTCGCGGTTGAACCAGTCGGGGTGCTCCGGGCTGTGCTTCATGACCCGCGTGTACAGGGTGAAGGCGAGCGGGGCAAGGGCCATCGGCGTCCCCGGGTGGCCCGACTTCGCCTTCTCGACCGCGTCCATGGACAGCGTGCGGATCGTGTTGATCGAGAGCTCGACGGCTCCGTCGGTGCTTGTCGTCATTCGAGTCCTTCTCTAGTCGTTGCCTTCGAGTGGTCAGTATCGCGATCGCGCGAGAGCTCCAGCGCGGCGAGCAGCCCGGCGCCGATGACGCCCGCGTCCTCGCGAGCCTCGGCCACCTCCACGGACACCCGCTTCCAGAGGGCCGGCAGTGCGCGCGCGCCCGCCTCTCGCACCGCGCGGTCGAGGAACAGGTGCGACGCGCGCGAGAGCCCGCCGCCGACCGCAAGCCGCGTGGGCTCGAAGATGTTCACGTAGTTCGCGATGCCGATTCCGAGCATGCGGCCGAAGTTGTCCATCAGGAGCAGCGCGTCCGGGTCCCCCCTGTCGGCCGCCGCTACCAGGTAGTGCGTCGAGACCATCCCGTCGGAATCCGCGTCCTTCGCGAGCGCGCTCTCCGGCCGGTCGCTCGCGAGCTCGGTGGCGTCGCGCTCGAGCGCCTGGCCCGAGCAGTAGGCCTCCAGGCAGCCGCGGTTGGGGCACTTGCCGGGGCAGGGCGGGCCGTCGGCGTTGATCGTCATGTGTCCCAGCTCGGCGCCGAGGCCGTGCGCGCCGCGGAAGGTCATGCCGTCGGCCACGACGCCGCCCCCCACGCCGGTGCCCAGCGTGAGCATCACGAGGTCGCTCTCCCCGACGAGGTGCGCCTCGGCGAGCGCGGCGCAGTTGGCGTCGTTGTCCACGAACACCGGGATGCCGAACCGGCGGCTCAGCTCGTCGCGGAGCGGCACGCCCGCGAGCGGGATGTTCACGCTCGTCTCGACGGTGCCCGTCCCAAAGTCGATCTGCGAAGGCACGCCGACGCCGATCCCCTCCGGCTCCCCGGCCTCGCGAATCACAGCGCGGACGACGTGCTCCAAACCGTCGAGCAGGGCATCGGTGCTGGCCGTGGCCGTCGCGTGCTCGTCGTTGTGGCTGGCGGTCACGCCGTCCACTGCCGCGACGGCGACCTTTGTTCCTCCTACGTCCACTCCGAGGACCACGCGGCTTCCTATTCTCCGGGAACGCGGCCCCGCAAGCTTCGCTGATCGGCCGTCCGGCGGGCGAACTCCAATGCGCAGCGCCGGGCCCGGGCAACGACGGCGTTGAGGGGTGGGCCAAGGCGCTCCTGCGGCAACAGTCCTGGATAGGGTCCCGTATAGGGACCCAGGGCAGGACTGTCGGCCGGAATCCGAGCGGTCCTGGCTCCCCTCAATGCTGCAGTTGCCCGCGCCCCACACGGCACACCCGCGGAGAGGAGCGCGCTCGGGCGCGCCGCCGTAGGGGTCCCAAAGATCGGGGACGCGGTCAGGGGCGCCCAGGACGCGGGCCGGGGCTTCGCAGCCGATGCTGGGGACCATGCTGACTTCGCACGCAACTACTTTCTCCGAGCTCCAGTCCCGCATCCACGGCCGCGTCCTCACCGAGGCGGACGAGGCCTGGGACTCCTCGCGCCGGACGTTCAACCTCCTCCACGACCAGCGGCCTGCAGCGCTCGTGCGGGTCGCGAATCCCGACGACGTGGCCGAGACGATCCGCTACGCCGCGCGGCGCGGCCTTCGGATCGCCGCGCAGGGAACCGGCCACAACGCCGGGCCGATCGAGGGCCTCGAGGAGTCGCTCCTCATCCGCACCGACTCGCTCACCGAGGTCACGATCGACGTGGCCGCGCGCCGCGCTCGCGTCGGTTCGGGCGTCCGCTGGGGTGCCGTGTCCGACATCGCATCGGACGCCGGGCTGGCACCGCTGTCCGGCTCCTCGCGCGACGTCGGCGTCGCCGGCTACTCGCTCGGAGGCGGCATGGGCTGGCTCGGGCGCAAGCACGGCCTCCAGTCCAACGCGCTGACCGCCATCGAGCTCGTGACCGCCGACGGCGAGCTCCGCCGCATCGACCACGACAACGAGACCGACCTGTTCTGGGCGGTGCGCGGCGGCGGCGGGAACTTCGGCGTAGTGACCGCGCTCGAGTTCGAGCTCTTCCCCGTCCCGGAGCTCTACGCCGGCGCGCTCTTCTTCCCGTACGAGCGCTCGTCCGAGCTGCTGCACGCCTGGCACGAGCTCGTGGAGGCCGGGCTGCCGGATGAGATCACGACCGTTGGGCGCGTGGTGCAGGTGCCGCCGCTGGACGAGATCCCCGAGCTCATCCGCGGCAAGTCGTTCGCAATCGTGCAAGCCGCCTACCTCGGCGACGAGTGCGAGGGCGCGGAGCTGATGCGCCCGCTCGTCGAGCTCGGGCCGGAGCTGAACACGTTCGCGATGGTCCCGCCGACCGCGCTCGGCTACCTCGCGATGGACCCCGACTCGCCGCTCCCCTACGCGGGCTCGTCGCGGATGATCAGCGACGTCAGCCCAGCCGGGATCGACGCCCTGGTCGAGTTCGCCGGCCCGGACTCCGGCTCCACGCTGGCCTCCGTGGAGCTGCGCTCGCTGGGCGGCGCGCTCGGCCGGCGAACGCCGGGCCACGGCGCCCGCGCGAAGCTCGACGGCGACTACCTCCTGCTCGCCGTGGGCGGCGTGTTCTCACCCGAGCAGTACTGCGAGGTGGCGGCGCAAGCCGAGGCAGTGGCCGGCGCACTGAGCCCGTGGGACTCCGGCACGCGCTACCTCAACTTCGAAGAGGGCTTGGTGGACGCGCGGCTGTTCTACGACGAGGACACGTGGCGTACCCTGCGCGCGCTCCGGACGCACTGGGACCCGAGCAGCCTCTTCCTGGCGAACCACGAGATCAAGGACTCGTAGCCAGGGGGCTACCGAGGCGAGTCGTCCGCCCGGCTCCGGAAGTCGAGCGGCGCCTCGCCTCGCTGGCGCTTGAATGCCTTGCTGAAGGCGAACTGGTCGCTGAAGCCCAGCCGCGCCGCGATCTCCTTGATGGAGAGGTCGCTGAAGCGGAGCAGGCGCACGGCCTCGAGGATCACGCGGTCGAGGATGAGCTGCTTCGCAGTCTGCCCCGTGAGCTTCGTGAGGAGACGCGAGAGCGTTCCCGTGGTCATGCCCATTTCGGCTGCGTAGTGGCCCACGTCGTGGCTGGCGGTGAAGTCGCGCTCGAGCAGCCCCTGGAAGCGCTGGTAGAGCTGCACATCCGCTCCGCTGGCGCCCCCCTCCTCGAGCTGTCCCTCCCGCCAGCGCTGAGCCCACAGGAGCGCGGCGGAGAGCAGGTGGCTACGGAGCTCCGCCGACTCCGGCCCCGTGGGCCGCTCCACTTCCTCGCGCAGCAGGTCGAGCAGCGAGTCGAACCGCGCCGCGTCTTCCTCCGGGACCCTCAGCGCCGTGCACGCGCGGCCCGAGAACAGCCAGCGCCGCGAGCTCGTGAGCCAATCGTCCTCGAAGCGGGCCACGACGGCGGTCACGTTCTCGGCCCGCTGGAACTGGTGCACCTGGCCCTTCGCGATCAGCGTCAGCGTGCGCGGCCCGAACTCGACCGGCTCGCCGTCGATGAGGTGCCGCCCGTGCCCCTCGCGAACCCAGATCAGCTCGTGGTAGGCGTGCCGGTGCGGCGCCCGCATCTGGCCGTCGCCGATGCTCGGGAGACGCAGCTCGGTCACCTCGAGAGTGTGCGGCTCCGCGCGCAGATCGTCGACCGCGGGTTCGGCCATACCCGACATTGAAGAGAATCCGGGCATGAACCTCGACTCATTCCCGCGCGAGCGCTTCCTGTTCGGCCCCTCGCCGGTGCAGCCGCTGGACCGCCTGAGCGCCCATCTCGGCGGCGCGCGCATGTGGGCGAAGCGGGACGACTGCAACAGCGGGCTCGCCTACGGCGGCAACAAGACGCGCAAGCTCGAGTACCTCGTCGCCGACGCACTCGCCAAGGGCTGCGACACGCTCGTGTCGATCGGCGGCGTGCAGTCGAACCACACGCGCCAGGTGGCCGCGGTCGCCGCACGCACGGGGCTCGGCTGCGTCCTCGTGCAGGAGAGCTGGGTGGACTGGCCGGACGTCGTCTACGACCGGGTCGGGAACATCCAGCTGTCGCGCCTGATGGGCGCCGACGTGCGGCTCGTGGAGGCCGGCTTCGGCATCGGCTTCAAGGAGAGCTGGGAGCAGGCCCTCGCGGACGTCGAGCATGGCGGCGGCAAGCCCTACCCGATACCGGCGGGCGCCTCGGACCATGAGCTCGGCGGGCTCGGGTTCGCCCGCTGGGCTCAGGAGCTGGCCGAGCAGGAGCGCGAGCTCGGAGTGTTCTTCGACACGGTCGTCGTCTGCTCAGTCACCGGAAGCACGCAGGCGGGGATGATCGCCGGGTTCGCCGCTCAGGAGGCCGAGCGCCGCGTGGTCGGGATCGACGGCTCGGCCAGGCCGGCCGAGACGCACGAGCAGGTGGCGCGGATCGCGCGGAACACCGCGAAGCTGATCGAGCTCGGCCGCGAGTTGCGCGACGACGAAATCGTGCTCGACGACCGCTACCACGCGGGCACCTACGGCATCCCCGACGAGCAGACGCTCGAGGCCATGCGCACGGCCGCGCGCCTCGAGGGCATGATCACCGACCCGGTCTACGAGGGCAAGTCGATGGCCGGCATGATCGACCTGGTCGCGACAGGTGAGATCGAGAAGGGCTCGGACGTCCTCTACGCGCACCTCGGCGGCCAGCCGGCGCTGAGCGCGTACGCGGGGCTCTTCCGCTGACAACTGCGCGCCGGGTAGAAGCTGCCAAGATCAAATCCTTGATTTCCCCCGACACAGCCGTCGGAAAGGTCCGCCTGCGCGTAGCGGACGTCGACGACCTGGCGACCTTCTACGAGCGCGTGATCGGCCTGCCCGCGGTCGACCGCGGCGGCGACGCGGTCCGCCTCGGCCCAGAGGGCGGCGAGCCGCTCATCGAGCTGGTCCCGGCACCGGGCGCGACGCCGGCTCCGAGCTTCAGCACGGGCCTGTTCCACCTGGCGATCCTGGTGCCGGACCGCGCGGAGCTGGCGCGCTCGCTGCGGCGGGTGGCGGAGGCCGGCTGGCGCCTGACCGGCGCCTCCGACCACCTCGTGAGCGAGGCGCTCTACCTCCGGGACCCCGAGGGGAACGGGATCGAGATCTACCGCGACCGCCCGCGCGACCAGTGGGGCCACAACGGCGACGAACTCCGCATGGCGACGCTCCCGCTCGACCTGCAGGACGTCCTCGGCGAGCTCGGCTCGGGCAAGGAGCCCGCGAACGGCATGCCCGCGGAGACGACGATGGGCCACGTGCATCTGCAGGTTTCGGACATCCCCTCCTCCGAGGGCTTCTACAACGGCGCGCTCGGGCTCGACGTGATGGTGCGCTCCTACCCGGGTGCGCTTTTCCTGGCAGCCGGCGGCTACCACCACCACGTTGGCCTCAACACGTGGCAGAGCGCCGGCGCCCCGCCGCCGCCCGACGGCGCGCTCGGCCTTGACCGCTACGAGCTGGTGCTGCCCGACTCGATGGACGTGGACGCGGCCGCCGAGCGCCTGGGCGAGCTGGGCGACCCGGTGCGGCTCGGGGAAGGCGTGCTGGCGAGGGACCCGTCGGGGAACCGGGTGCTGCTCACGGCGCGAGGTTGACTCACGGGCGCCGATCTAGGCGCGGGCAACGACAGCATCGAGGGGGTGTACCAGGCCTGATCTCTGGCGACGATCCTGGATAGGTGCCCGTATAGGGACGCTGGGCAGGATTGTCGTATTTGTCAGTGCCGTCGTTGCCGTTTAGGACCGCTCGGCCCGTCGTCCGCGTAAACGGAACGAGATGGGGCTAGCCGCGCGAATCGCGCTCGGACTGGCGATGGCTGCCGGCAGCCTCCAGGTGCACTGGCACGACTCGACCGCGGTGGGAGTCCCCACGGCGGGCCGGCTCGAGCACGGCGTGCTGCTGCCGGCGGAGGGGCGGGCCTTCTTCACCTGGGACCCGGTGCTACGGCGCTCGCCCAACCGCGCATGGCGGCGCTGGGGCACGGGCCGCCTCGTGCGCGTCGTCCTGGGTGTGGCGCGCGACTTCCACTCCGCCCACCCTGGCGCGCCCCGCGTCGGGGTGGGCGACCTGAGTCGGCCGCGGGGTGGCGACTTCGGGCCGCGCTTCGGCTACATCGGCCACGCGAGCCACCAGAACGGGCTCGACGTCGACGTCTACTACCCGCGCGCGGACGCGCGCGAGGCGGCGCCGCGCTTCGCCTCAGAGATCGACCCGGTGCTGTCGCAGGAGCTCGTCGACCGCTTCCTGGCAGCCGGCGCCGAGCTGACCTTCGTGGGGCCGAACACCGGCCTGCGCGGCCCGCCCGGGCGGGTCCAGGCGCTGGTGCACCACGACAATCACCTGCACGTCCGGCTTCCTCCCTAGCTCGCCAGGCGCGGGCGCGGCGGATGCGCGAACAGGCGCCACAGGCCGGCTTCGGGCATGCGTTCGACACCCAGGCCCGCGGCGAGACAGTCGGCCTCCAGCGTCGAGACGAGGCGCGGCTCCGGGGGGAAGCGGCTGATCGCGACGACGGTTCGGACGCGGACCGCCACGGGACGCTCCTCGATCCAGAGGACGACCACCGGCGGTACGAGTAGCGGCTGCCCGGAGCGCGGGTCCGTCGTCGGCTGCGACTCGCGCAGCTCGACCTCGAGCGGGCCGCGCTTCAGCGGCTTCGCCTCGAGGAACGCCTGCACCGCACGCCGCTCGCCGATCACGTCTCGAAGGTAGGTGCAATCGAACGGCGCCGCCCTCCGCCATGTGTCCATGGACGCGCCCTTCGGTCGTACTGTGAACGTCCATGAACCCGCTGCCGATCAGGGCTTTCGCGCCTGGACGCGCGAATGTGATCGGCGAGCACACGGACTACAACGAGGGCATCTGCCTCCCGTTTGCGATCGAGCTCGGCGTCACGGTGACGGCGGAATTGCGCGGCCGGGACGTCCGTGCCCCGGGCCTGCCCGGCGACGACCCGTTTCTGCGCGGCGCGTTGGCAGAGCTCCGCGCCGCCGGCATCGAGCCGCCGGGGTGCACGCTCGAGGTGACGAGCGACCTGCCGCTTGGCGCCGGCCTCGCCTCGTCGGCCGCGCTGTGCGTGGCGCTCGTGCTCGCCCTCTGCGGCGCCGCAGGCGTCGAGCCTCCTCCGCCAGTCGAGCTCGCCCGGCTCTGCTCGAGGATCGAGAACGAGCACGCGGGAGTCGCGACGGGCCTGCTCGACCAGCTCGCTTCCCTCCTGGGCCGGGACGGCCACGCGGTCAGGCTCGACATGCGGACGCTCGAGTGGCAGCCGATCGAGCTGAAGCTGGCCGGCCACGTGCTCGCCGTGCTCGACTCGGGCGCCCGGCGGGCCCTCGCGAGCTCGGGCTACAACGAGCGCCGAGACGAGTGCCGACGCGCCGCCGAGCGGCTCGGGGTCCGCTCGCTCCGCGACGCCCGCGACAGCGCCGGACTGCCCGAGCCTCTCGGCCGGCGCGTGCGCCATGTGATCACGGAGAACCAGCGGGTCGCCGCTGCCGTCGCCGCGCTCGAGGCCGGCGACCCCGAGGCGCTCGCCTGGCTGCTCGACGCCTCCCACCGCAGCCTCCGCGACGACTTCGAGGTGTCCGTGCCCGAGGTGGAGCGCACGCTTGCGGTGTGCCGCGACGCGGGCGCGGTCGGCGCGCGCATCATGGGCGGCGGCTTCGGGGGCTCGGTGCTGGCGCTGTTCCCGCCGGACGCGCGGCTACCGCGGGGCGCGATCCGGGTGAGCCCCGGGCCGGGTGCTCGCCTTCTCTGCTAAAACCACACGCCAGTGGACCGTCGGCTGGCCTACAAGAACGTGCGCACCGGCCTGATCGCGGGCGCCATCGCGATCATCGTGTTCGCGCTCAGCTGGGTCGTGGGGCTCGTCTACTGATGGCCGACGAGGTCCGCGTCTCCGACCCTCAGGCCGAGGAGGCCGGCGAGGCGATCCATCTGCCCGCGCCGTCATACCAGCCCGTTGCGCTGGCGTTCGGGATCACCCTGATCGTCACCGGAATCGTGCTGTTCCCGGTGGGAGCGGTGATCGGCGGCGTCATCACGATCGTCGCGCTGTACATGTGGATCCGCGACACGCGTCGCGAGATCTCAGAGCTGCCGCTCGAGCATTGAGCGGGCGCTAGGCGCTCTCGGCCACGTCGCGCGGCAGGTCGGACGTCGCCCCGTCCTTGACCCAGCAGCGGACGATGTCGCGCATCGAGAGGACCCCCACCATCTCGCCGCCGTCCACGACCACGAGGTGACGGAAGCCGCCGCGCACCATCGCCTCGGCCGCCCGCTCGAGCGACCACTCGGGCGCGGCGAAGGTGAGCTCCGGCGACAGGTGGTCGCGCACCAGCTCCTTGTACGGGTCCTGGCCGCCGCCGATGGCCTCCAAGACGTCGCGCTCCGTGATGATCCCGGGCCCGGGCTGTTCGGGGTCGATGACGACGGCCGCGCCAACTTTGCGCCCGGCCATCGCCGCGGCGGCATCGTGCAGTGTCACCCCGGGCGAGACGGTCAGGACAGTGGTGCTCATGCCCGAACGCACCTGCATATGCCCAATCTAACTGATGGCAGTGGGCAAGCAGCGGGCGGTGACCGCTGCGCAGCCATGTGATCCGTTGGCGCGGATGGGGCGTATCCCCCTGCGTGCGGACATCCACGGTGCAGCGCCGAACGGATCTCTACGAGGACGCCCTCGAGGTGATCGCGCGCCGCCATGGGGAGCCCGATCTGTCGCTCGCGAGCGTTGCGCACGAGATCGCCACCAGCCGCCGCCAGCTGCAGCGGGCGCTCGCGGAGGTGGGCGAGACCAGCTTCAGCCGCGAGCTTCAGCGAGAGCGCATGCGGCGGGCCGCCGAGCTGCTCGTGGGAGGGTCGCTTCCGGTCCAGACGGTGGCCGCCGCCGTGGGCTACAGGCAGGCGGCCCAGTTCGCGAAGGTATTCCGCCGCCACTACGGCGTCTCACCGTCTTCATTTCGGCGCCAACCGAACCGCCTAGCCGCTTGACCACCCAATAAACTCGCGCGCCGTGGACGAGAGGGAGCGCGTTCAGGCGGACGAGGCCAAGGGCCCGCCGGAGGAGGACCCCCGGATCGCGGGCGAGAAGCATCCGGTCGCCCGCATGCTCGCGATCGGCGTCGTCGCGTCGCTGATCGGCATCGCCATCACGCTTCTGATCGACTGGTTCCCGGAGCCCGCGTCGACCTCCGCGGACAAGATCGACACGCTCTACGACGTCCTCCTGATCTGCTCGGTCCCGGTCTTCGTCCTCGTGATGACGATCGCGATCTACTCCGTCGTCCGCTTCCGGGCGAAACCCGGCGACATGGGCGACGGTCCCCCGATCCACGGGAACACGCGCCTCGAGATCATCTGGGTGACCGTGCCGTTCATCATGGTCACGGCGCTCGCGATCTACGGCTGGATCACCCTCGACGACATCGAGGCGAAGCAGAAGAACGAGATGGTCGTGCACGTGACCGGGCAGCAGTTCACGTGGACGTTCCAGTATCCGTCCGAGAAGCTCGACTCCAACGAGCTGTACCTCCCGGTCGACCGCCCAATCGAGTTCAGGATCAACTCGAAGGACGTCATCCACTCGTTCTGGGTGCCCCAGTTCCGGCTGAAGTCCGACGCCGTGCCGGGCCTCACGACGAAGATCCGGGTAACGCCCGACAGGACGGGCAACTTCGAGGTCGTATGCGCCGAGCTGTGCGGCCTCGGTCACTCGACGATGCGCCAGTTCGTGCACGTCGTGTCCGCCGCCGACTTCCAGAGCTGGGTCAGTGACCGGAAGAAGGCCGCGTCCGGCGGGGGCGGCGGCGGAGGCGGCGCGACGGCCGGTGGCGGAGCCGCCCCCAGCGGCGAGGAGCTCTTCACCGCCAACGGCTGCTCCGGCTGCCACACGCTCAAGGCGGCGGGCGCGACGGCCAAGGTCGGGCCTGACCTGGGCAAGCTCGGGAAGAACGCGAACGCGAGATTCATCGGCACCTCAATCGTGGACCCGAACGCCGACGTGACCAAGGGCTACAAGCCGAACATCATGCCCCAGGACTTCAAGCAGAAGCTCTCGAAGGAGGAGCTTGACGCCCTGGTGAAGTACCTTCTGGAGTCCCAGGAATGACCCTTACTCGAAGGCTCCTCGCACCCGGGTGGTACCGCGCCTTTTTGGCCGTCGCGATCGGCTTTGCCCTGGGCCTCACCATCGTCGTGGTCGTCCGCTCGCTCTACGGCTGGGACCCGGTGTTCAAGTGGGATGCGATCATCACGGTCGGCGCCCTGATCGGCGCCCCGCTGGGCTGGCTGATCGGGATCGGGTGCTTCGACTACTGGTTCCGCTGGGCCTCCGGCGCGCCCACGATCCCCGAGGACCACTCGGGTCACGGCGCCTACAGCTGGCGCGACTACTTCCGCGTGAACACCGATCACAAGGTGATCGGCAT